>JASGGG010000078.1:0-14412 GCA_047605165.1 Nocardioidaceae bacterium | reverse complement strand
CATCGAGCTCTACGAGCATGCACCGGTCCTGTTCAACGACCTCGACGCGACCGAGCGCACCCGGCCGGCGCTGGAATCGGCCGGCATGGTGCTCGAGCCCGGCCCGGTCACCGGTAGCGAGGACGTCGGCATCCTGGCAACCGCTGCGGGCGTACCGCTGGTGTTCTGGCTCCTCGGCGGCGCACCCGCCGACCTGTTCGAGGGCGCGGTGACCATCGACGACTTCAAGGCCAAGATGGCCCAGATCCCGGCCAACCACTCCCCCCAGTACGCGCCCGCCCCCGACCCCACCCTCGAGCTGGGCGTCCGCGCGCTCGTCGCCGCAGCCAGGGAATGGCTCGGGTAGCCCCGCACCTCGCATGAGCTCGCGTCGTCATGGGTTCGCGAGCAGTTGGTACATGTCCTCAAGCGTCACCAGGCGCACGGAGGAATCATCGGCGGCCTCTTGGACAAGGTTCTTGTCGAAGCCGGTGCGGCTGAACAGCGCGAGCTGAGTTCCCGTCGTGTCCGCACCTCGGCTCCGCACTTCATCGCGAATCCGGCGCAATCGCTCCAGGTCACCTAACGTTCGCTTCGTGTCGGTGGCCTTTGCCTCACCAAGCACCCGGACGGTCACGCCCTTTCCACCTGGCTTGTCACCAGGGGCGAGCGCAACCACGTCAACCTCGTGCTGAGCCCGGTTCCGGCTGTCGTTGAGCACTGCCTGACCGACGGATCCCAGCGTCTCGTGCCCCCACGATGCACTCGAGTGTTGCTGCGTCCAAGCCCGAGCGATGTCTTTCGTGACGGTCCTGGCAATATCCCGCCCGGCAGTGTTCGCCCGCGAGTAGCGTCACGAGCCGGGGTGGCGGGCGGCTCAGCGCGTCAGCCGCGAACGCCGGTGAGCCGGTGCGGACCAGGACTTGGTGAGTGATCTCCTGAGTCCCGTGGCCGTGCGGTGAGTGTGGGATGCGACGGCATCGACCAGCCGGCTGCGAAGCTCGGCATGGCTTGCCGCGTGCGACCCGAACGCCGAAGCCACCGCGTCCGGAAGCTCGGCGCACAGTTGGCCGACCATCGAGCGGACCGCCTCGGCATCGACTCCACAAGCGGAGGCCCACCGGTCCCAGTGCCGGCCGGACACACTGCCGAATCGGCGCTGCCCGCCGATCGACATGGCCGCCTCGTCGAGCTCGTGGTCGGTGCGCGTCGGCTCGTACGGGAACGCAGACGCCACGTCGTAGAGCGGCGCGAGCTCCACGTCGCTCCCCGCCAGGCGAACGGAGTAGTTCTTGGCGTGCGCGTCAGGTGCTCCGATCAGGTAGTTGAACGCTACGGCCCGCACGAACGCCTCCACATCGTCCTGACCCCGAGACGATCGGCTTCGCAATAGCCGCGCAATCTGCGCCGACGTCGGACCCTTGGACGACTCGTACTTGCGTCGCGGATAGACCGAGAGCGCCTGGCACATGTCTTCCTGATGCACCCGGATCACGGCATCGCTCCCGCGGCGACGCCGACGGTCGTATCTCGTCACGACGAGGGCGCGCTGGCCATCGAACTCGAGGTAGTCCGTGCGAACCGCATTGAGACCCAGGGCGCGAGCGGACTGGAGGCACACGTGCTCGTTCAACGCCTGGTCGCGGTAGTGCTGCAGGCCCGGCTTGAGGATGTGCGTCGATGCTGCCGACCCCGACGGCTCATACCAGCGTCCGTCCCGGCCCCGGGCCAGAGCAAACTTCGCTTGCGCACCGGCAAGAGACCACCGCTCCCCCGAAACCGCCCACGCCGCCGGATCCGACCCGAGCCTCATGAGCCGATCGCCTATCTCTGCCTCGGACACCTCGACGAGCCTCCCGGCGCGAGGCAGGGTGACCTCGTTGTCCTTCGCCTCGTCGACCCTGATGAACTGGACCGCGCCGGCGCAGTCCAAACCCACCTGCTCCAGCAGCGCGAACGGGTTCTCTCCGCTTACGCCGAACCGCGCACCCCACCGCTCTCGCACCTCCCCGCTGTCGGGGAGCAACCCCGACAGCCACGGCTCGATGTTCTTGCGCGTGTAGGTCGACCGTGCCAGCGGCATCGAGAGCGACAGCGGAGTGGGCGCCGATGTAGCTAGATAGGCATCGTCATAGCGGAACGAGTGAGCGCCTGCCGGCGATTGCGCGACGTATCCGATCAAGTGGCCGTAGAGAAAGACGGCCAACTCACGGCTCACGGCTCCTCGGTCTCGTCGTCAAGGTCGCTGAGCCCGAAGGGCGCCGTGCTCGCCGGTTCGAGGCGGACACGAAGGCCGAGCGCGCGAACGACAGCAAGGACTTTCCCCGTGTCCCCCGGCTGTCCCGCTTCGATCGAGATCAGCGTACGCCGAGAGATGCCCGCTCGCCGCGCGAGCTCCTGCTGGGTAACGCCGGTCTGCCGTCGTTCCGCCCGGAGTTGTGCCCCCAGCCCCCGTTCATCGATGAACCACATGATGTGAGTTTACTTGCACTTTTATAGATGTGCAAGATTGCTCACTTCTATCAACGTGCGGGAGACTGCACTCCCGCTAGCAGCTGCCTGGCCATGACGATGCGCTGGACCTGGTTGGTGCCCTCGTAGATCTGGGTGATCTTGGCGTCGCGCATCATCCGTTCGACGGGGTAGTCGCGGGTGTAGCCGTACCCGCCGAGCACCTGCACCGCGTTGGTGGTGACCTCCATCGCCACGTCGGAGGCGAAGCACTTGGCGGCCGAGCCGAAGAACGTCAGGTCGGCGTCGTCGCGCTCGGAGCGTCCGGCCGCCGCGTAGGTGAGCTGGCGGGCGGCCTCGACCTTCATGCCCATGTCGGCCAGCAGGAACTGCAAGCCCTGGAAGTCCGCGATCGGCCTACCGAACTGGTGCCGCTCCTGGGCGTACCCCAGCGCGTAGTCGAGCGCGCCCTGGGCGACCCCGACCGCCTGTGCGGCGATGGTGACCCGGGTGTGGTCCAGGGTTCGCATCGCGGTCGCGAAGCCGGTGCCCTCGGCTCCGATCATCCGGTCCGGCCCGACCCGCACCTTGTCCAGGTACACCTCACACGTCGGCGACCCCTTGATGCCCAGCTTCTTCTCCGGGGCACCGAACGACACTCCGGGGTCGTCCTTCTCCACCACGAACGCCGAGATGCCCAGCGAGCGCTTCTCCGGATCCGTGATCGCGAACACGGTGTAGAAGCGGGACTCGCCGGCGTTGCTGATCCACCGCTTGACGCCCGTGAGCACCCAGTCGTCGCCGTCCCGTACCGCACGGGTCTTCATCGCCACCGCGTCCGAGCCGGCCTCGGGCTCGGACAGGCAGTAGGAGAACATCCCCTGGTTGGCGGCAAGTGGCGTCAGGTACCGCTGCTTGAGCTCCTCCGACCCGGCAAGTACGACCGGCAGCGAGCCGAGCTTGTTGACCGCCGGGATCAGCGAGCTCGACACACAGGCCCGGGCGACCTCTTCGATCACGATCGCAGTGGCGAGCGCATCGGCCCCCGCCCCGCCGTAGGCCTCCGGCACGTGCGGCGCGGCGAAGTCGGCGGCCGCGAGCGCCTCGTACGCCTCCCGCGGAAACCGGGCCTCCTCGTCGACCGCTGCCGCATGCGGCGCGACCTTCGCGTCGCACACCGCGCGCACCGCCTCGCGAATCGCCTGGTGCTCCTCGGACAGCGTGAACAGCGGAAAGTCAGACATAGCTGGATTCTAGGACTCCGTCTACTCGCCCGGTTCGTCCCGTCGGGGAGCCTGCGTCACGGCACACCGCTCGCTCAGCTGGCGAGCTGCTTCTCCTCGCCACGGGTGGCGAAGGCGGCCGCGATCATCACGAGGCCGCAGAGCAGGATGAACAGGCCGAACAGCCAGGCCAGGCCTTTCGCGCGGGGTTCGGTCAAAACCCGGTCGTGCGGCGCTGCTCGCCGCGGACGATCTTGCCCTTCTCCCGGGCCGTCTCGGCGAGGGCGGCACGGTGGTCGTCGAGCCTGGTTCGCAACGCCGGGTCGGCGGTGGCGAGGATGCGGCCGGCGAGCAGGCCGGCGTTCTTGGCGTTGCCGACGCCGACAGTCGCCACGGGTACGCCGGCAGGCATCTGCACGATCGACAGCAGCGAGTCGAGGCCGTCGAGGTGCGCGAGCGGGACGGGTACGCCGATCACGGGCAGCGAGGTCACCGACGCGAGCATGCCGGGCAGATGAGCGGCGCCACCGGCTCCGGCGATGAGGACCTTGAGTCCCCGAGAGGCGGCGGTCTTGCCGTACTCGATCATCTCCTCGGGCATCCGGTGCGCGGAGACGACGTCGGCCTCGTACGCGACCCCGAGATCCTCCAATGCCTCGGCGGCCACACGCATCACCGGCCAGTCGGAGTCCGACCCCATCACGATGCCCACCAGTGCTTCTTCGGTCATTCGGACGTATCTCCTCATCGATCCACCCCGCTGGGCACGCATGCGTGTTGGAGTGACACGGCACCTAGCAAGCCACGCCGATCGTAGCGACCGGCGCGTGGTCGGCTGCTCCGCGGTGCGGTCGGCTATCGCTGCCGCAGTTTCGAGAGCCTAGTTTTCCAAGTCGCCGCGGAACCAGGCTGCCGCGTGCTCGGCCCGCTCGATCACGTCGTCGAGGTCGTCGCCGTAGGCGTTGACGTGCCCGACCTTACGGCCCGGTTTGACGGTCTTGCCGTAGAGATGCACCCGTAGCCACGGGTCGCGGGCGAACGCGTGCGGGTAGCCGTCGTAGAGCCGCCCGGCTGAACCGCCGAGGATGTTGACCATCACCGTCCAGGACGCCCGCGCGTCGGGCGCGCCGAGCGGCAGGTCGAGCACGGCCCGCAGGTGGTTCTCGAACTGCGAGGTGACCGAGCCGTCCTGGGTCCAGTGCCCGGTGTTGTGCGGGCGCATCGCCAACTCGTTGACCAGCACCCGGCCATCTCTGGTCTCGAACAGCTCGACGGCCAGGATCCCGGTCACGCCGAACTCACCAGCCACGGTCATCGCGATCTGCTGGGCCTGCACCGCCAAGTCCTCGGAGAGATCCGGCGCCGGGGCGATCACCTGCCAGCAGATCCCGTCGCGCTGTCGCGACTCGACGACCGGGTACGCCGCCACCTGACCGGACGGCGACCGCGCGACGAGCGCGGAGAGCTCACGGGCGAAGTCGACCTGCTCCTCGGCCAGGATCGCGACACCGGTTGCGGCTGCCGCATCCAGCGCCTGTTGCGCCTCGGCGGCGTCGCGGACGAACCAGACGCCCTTGCCGTCGTACCCACCGCGCGTCGTCTTGAGGACGATCGGGAAGCCGCCCACGGACTCCGCGAACGCCCTGACTTCGTCGAGACTGCCGACGATGGCGTTGCGGGGACAGGGTACGCCGAGCTCGGTCAGCCGCTCGCGCATCAGCCCCTTGTCCTGCGCGTAGACCAGGGCGTCAGGTCCGGGACGGCAGGCATGTCCGTCGGCGTCGAGGGCCCGCAGGTGTTCGGTCGGCACATGCTCGTGGTCGAAGGTCACCACGGCCGCGGCGTCCGCCACCGAGCGCAGGTCGGCCAGGCAGCGGTAGTCGCCGACGACGGAGTCGGGAATGACCTGCGCGGCGGAGGCATCGGCGGCTTCCGCGAGCAGCTTGAGGGGCACCCCGAGGGCGACCGCCGACTGCGCCATCATCCGGGCGAGCTGCCCGGCGCCGATCAGGGCGACAACCGGGGCTCCATCGTGATCGAGCACCCGCCAACCATAGGCGCCATCTGGGGTCCGGGCGGGCAGGGGGGGTTGTTTCCCATGTCCTCGTGGGAAGCATCCACTCCGCACACGAAATTTCGTCGGCGAAGCGGATGCATCGTGCGCGAAGCGGGTGTCACCGGCTCCGCCGGGTCAGCCGGCGCGGACCTGGACCCGGCGGTCGGCGTACACCGGCGGCGTCACTTCGAAGCGCAGGCCGCGGCCACGGATGGTGCTGATCAGACGCGGGCGGCGAGTGTCGTCGCCGAGCTTGCGGCGCAGCCAGCCCAGGTGTACGTCGATGGTCTTGGCGGAGGTGTAGAACTGTGTCTGCCACACCTCGCGCATCAGTTCCTCGCGCGTGACGATCGTGCCCGCGCGCCGGATGAGCGCGTGGAGGAGGTCGAACTCCTTGTTGGACAGCCGGATCTCCACACCGTCGACCCAGGCACGCCTCGAAGCAGGGTCGACCTGGACCCCTTGGACACTCATCATGCGGATGAGCGTAGGTGGGCGCATCAGCCGGCGTCCGGGGTTTGGCCCGGATTGGCCCGTTCGGACTATCTCCGCTCGACCCGAGGTCGTCCGTATGAGGGGGACGCATATGTCCCGCTGATACGGACGACCGGATCACGTTGCCGGGCGATAGGGTCACGCGGTGAGCAGGAGCCGGCCGATCACCGCAGGGCTGGTGGCGTCGTTGGTCGGCTTCACCAGTTCGTACGCCGTCGTGCTGGCCGGGCTGCGCTCCGTCGGCGCCTCACCGGCTCAGGCGGCGTCGGGGCTCCTCGCGCTGTTCGTGACCCAAGGTGTCGGCGGGCTGTGGCTCACCTGGCGTACGCGACTGCCGGTGCTGCTGGCCTGGTCGACTCCTGGCGCCGCCCTCCTGGCCGGCGCCACGATGGTGGCCGGAGGTTGGCCCGCCGCCGTGGGTGCGTTCCTCGCCGTCGGGGTGCTGATCTTGCTCACCGCGCTGTGGCCGCGCCTGGGCGCCCTGATCGCGTCGATCCCGGTGCCGATCGCGCAGGCCATGCTCGCGGGCGTGCTCCTGCCCCTGTGCATCGAGCCGGTTCACGCCCTGGCTGCTCACCCGGCCTACGTCGCACCGATCGTGCTCTCCTGGCTGGCGCTGCTCGTACTCGCCCCACGGTGGGCCGTCCCCGGGGCCTTCGTGGTCTGCCTGATCGGCGTCCTGATCGGCGCTGCCCACGGCTCGGGCATCGGCGGCTCGCTGACTCCCCGGCTCACCTTGACCGAACCCACGTTCACCTGGGCGGCGTTGCTGGGCATCGCGCTCCCGTTGTACGTCGTCACGATGGCCTCCCAGAACGTCCCGGGCGTCGCCGTGCTCGCATCCTTCGGGTACGAGGCACCCTGGCGTCCGGCCATGACGGTGACCGGCATCGGCACGCTGGTCGGTGCGCCCGCCGGCGGGCACGCGATCAACCTGGCTGCCATCACCGCGGCGATCGTCGCCGCGCCGGAGGCGGATCCCGATCGCGACCGGCGCTGGATCGCCGCCGCCACGACGGGCATCGCCTATCTCGTCCTGGCTCCGCTCTCAGCCGCTCTGGTAGCCGTAGCCGACGCCGCACCTGACGGCGTCTTCGAGGCGGTCGCGGGCATCGCGCTGCTGGCGACACTCGGCGGCGCGCTCGGCGGAGCGACGACAGCAGCCGAGGGCCGCGAGGCGGCGATCGTGACCCTGGTCGTCGCGGCCAGCGGCGTCACGTTCGCCGGCGTCGGCGCCGCGTTCTGGGCGCTGGTCGCCGGGCTGCTCGTACACCACGTGCTCGCCCACGCGCACCGCCGGTCCCACTTCTCCTGACTCCCGCCGGCTTGTGGCCGATGGTGGCAATCGTGGCCGGATTCTGGCCGATGGTGACAGAGAATTCGCGCTGAGGACTGTCGGCATCGGCCACAACACAGCAGGAGCAGCCTGCGGCCTGCCTGACCAGACGGTTTGGTCGAACTGCGATCGCCCGTGAACATGGGGCCCGCTGCGGCCCGCGACCGCTCAGAGCCGCCGCACCGCGATGGGCTCGCGCAGGCCGAATCCGCGAATCGGGCGGGCGGTGAGAGCACGGGTCTCGTACCTCGCGGCCGGGAGCGCGGCGGCGGTGGCCTCGTCGGTGATGATCCGGTTGCGGCGGGCGATTGAGGTGAGCCGGGCGGCATAGTTGACCGGAGGGCCGAAGACGTCCCCGAAGCGGTGCAGCACCGGCCCGGTCGCGACCCCGATGCGCACGTCGGGTAACCGGTGGTCGCCACCGATTACCTGGACGATGGCGGCCGCGATGTCGATGCCGACGACCGGATCGGCGCAGTCGAACAACACCGAGTCGCCCAGGGTCTTGACTACCCGGCCGCCCAGCGACTGGACCGCGTCGCCGGCCCGAGTCTCGAACACCTCCACGAGGTCACCGATCCGCTCGTCGGAGAGCTGGTTCGACAGCTCGCTGAACGAGACGAGATCGGCGAATCCGACCGTGCTGAGCACCTCGTCGGCCGCGGTCTCGAGGTTCGCGACCGCCATCAAGCGCTCGATCGCGGAACCGAGGTGGCGCCGCCACGCGAACGCAAGCACCTCCTCGTAGGGCACTCCCACGACCTCGGCCAGCTCCAGACCGACCTCGAAGGGATCGGTACCCTCCGGTCGCTCGGCCATGATCGTCTCGAGCCTGGCCGCGACGAGGGTGATCTGCCAGTCGGCGAGCCGCGTCATCGTCTGGCCGATGGCCCGAGCCAACCGGACGATCGTGTCCTCGTCGAGCAGCCCCGCGGCCGACCCGATACTGGCCTGCTCCAGGGAGTGCAGGTCGTACTCGGTGAAGGCCGCGCCCTGTCTGGGTGGGTTCGCGAAGCCGAGACCGCGCCACAGCCGGGAGATCAGCTCGGCGCTGATGCCGAGGCGCTCCTCGGCCTGTTCGAGCGAGTAGACCGGTTCACCCGCCAGCAGCCACGCGGCGAGCTTGCCCTCGGACAGGTCCATCAGGTGCCGTCGTCGAGCCGATTGAGCTTCTCGTCGGTACGCTCGCCCGCGGCTCCGTGGTGGAGCAGATCGGAGATCTGGAGCTGCACCTGCTCGAGATGGGGGATGTCGTGCAGCCGGACCCGCTGGTTGCTGGCATCGGCGAGTACGAGAGTCCCGCAGCCCAACATCCGGTCGAGCAGGCCGCGCTCACTGGCGACGTCGGAGATCCGCGGGATCGGGATGTCGTGGCCCTTGCGGGTAATCACGCCGGTCCGGGTGATCAGCCGGCGATTCGTGACCGTGTAGGTCGTGGTCATCCACTTGACGAAGGCGGTGACCGGCCAATAGACGATCACGGCCAGCGCAACCAGCCAGATCACCCACAGCAACGGGCGCCGGAGGTCACCGCTGACCTTGGCCGACAGGTAGCCCGCCAGACCCATCGTCACGATCAGCACGAGCGCGGGCAGGAGCATCGCCTTGACGTGCGTACGCGTCTCCACGACGACTTCCTCGCCCGGAGACAACAGCTTCTTCGAGATGGCCACGTCAGGATTCTGGCACGGAAGACGCACCCTGTGACCACTGTCCGCGGACGTGTACGACGTCCCCGGCGCCTACGGGCACCCGGCAACCTGCCTCCTCGACGACCAGGCGACCGGCCCGGTCCACGTCGACGGCCGTCCCGGCAAGGCTGCTGCCGTCGGGCATCGACACCTCGACCCGCTGGCCGAGCGTCGCGCACGCGGCGACATAGTCGTCTCGCAACGCCGCGTCGTCGGGTGCCGCGACCCATCGCTCGTAGACGTCACGGAGTTCCCTCAGCACCGACTCCAGCAGCGTCTCCCGCCCGATCGCATGTCCGGCGAGCAACAGCGAGGTGGCGGTCGGCACGGGCAGTTCGTCGGCAGTCGTGGACACGTTGAGCCCGATGCCGAGTGCTGCCGCCGGGCCGGACCTGGTCTCGACCCGTTCCAGCAGGATGCCGCCGGCCTTCGCGATCCCGCCCGCGACCCGGGAGTCACGCAGCAGCACGTCGTTGGGCCACTTCAGGGCCACGGCCGTCACCCCGAGTGAGTCGAGGGCGCGTACGACGGCGAGCCCGGTCAGCAGCGGCAGCCAGGGCCACCGCTCGGGCCGGACAGGCGGGCGTACCAGAGCCGAGAAGGTCAGCCCCGCCCGAGCCGGCGCCTCCCAGACCCGGCCGAGACGGCCCCGTCCGGCGGTCTGCCGCTCGGCGACGACCACGAGACCGTGTGCTTCCCCCGCCATCGCGCGGGCGGCCACGTCGGCGTTGGTCGAACTGGTGGACTCGACCACCTCGACCCGCCAGGAGCGGGTCAGCGTGGCGAGCATCTCGGCGTCGAGAGGTGGGCGGGGAGGAGTTGGCTGGGCCATAGCCACTAGCCTGACCCACGAAGCAACAGGAGGCGAGAGATCCCGTGAGTGAAGCAGCCGCGGCTGGCAACGGCCCCGACATCCATACCACCGCCGGCAAGCTGGCCGACCTCGAGCGCCGCCTCGACGAGGCGGTGCACGCAGGCTCGGCGAAGGCGGTGGAGAAGCAGCACGCCAAGGGCCGCAAGACCGCCCGCGAGCGGATCGAGCTGCTCTTCGACGAGGGCTCGTTCGTCGAGCTGGACGAGCTGGCCCGGCACCGCTCGACGGCGTTCGGGCTGGAGAAAACCCGGCCGTACGGCGACGGCGTCGTCACCGGGTACGGCACCATCGACGGCCGTCAGGTGTGCGTGTTCTCCCAGGATTTCACGGTGTTCGGCGGCTCCCTGGGCGAGGTGTACGGCGAGAAGATCACCAAGGTGATGGACCTGGCCATGAAGACCGGCTGTCCGATCGTCGGCATCAACGAAGGCGCCGGCGCGCGCATCCAGGAGGGTGTGGTCTCGCTCGGCCTGTACGGCGAGATCTTCCGCCGCAACGTGCATGCCTCCGGGGTGATCCCGCAGATCAGCCTGATCATGGGCTCCTGCGCCGGTGGGCACGTCTACTCCCCCGCCGTCACCGACTTCACGGTCATGGTCGACGGCACCTCCAACATGTTCATCACCGGCCCCGACGTCATCAAGACGGTCACCGGCGAGGACGTCTCGATGGAGGACCTCGGCGGCGCGCGCACCCACAACACCAAGTCCGGCAACGCCCACTACATGGGCTCGGACGAGGAGGACGCGATCGAGTACGTCAAGGCGCTGCTGTCCTACCTGCCGCAGAACAACCTCGACGAGGCCCCGACGTACGACGAGGTCGCGGACACCGAGGTCAGCGACCTCGACCGGGCCCTGGACACGATCATCCCGGACTCCCCGAACCAGCCCTACGACATGCGCGACGTCATCACGACCGTCGTGGACGACGAGGAGTTCCTCGAGGTCCAGGAGCTCTTCGCCCCCAACATCGTGATCGGCTTCGGCCGGGTCGAGGGCCACCCGGTGGGCGTCGTGGCCAACCAGCCGATGCAGTTCGCCGGCACCCTCGACATCGACGCCTCGGAGAAGGCGGCCCGGTTCGTGCGCACCTGCGACGCGTTCAACATCCCCGTCGTCACCTTCGTCGACGTCCCCGGCTTCCTGCCCGGCACCGACCAGGAGTGGAACGGCATCATCCGCCGCGGCGCCAAGCTGATCTACGCCTACGCCGAGGCCACCGTCCCGCTGGTCACGATCATCACCCGCAAGGCCTACGGCGGCGCGTACGACGTGATGGGCTCCAAGCATCTCGGCGCCGACATCAACGTCGCCTGGCCGACCGCGCAGATCGCCGTGATGGGCGCGCAGGGAGCCGCCAACATCGTGCACCGCCGTACTCTGAAGGCCGTGGAGGACGCCGGCGGGGATGTTGAGGCCAAGCGCGCCGAGCTGATCGACGAGTACGAGACCACGCTGGCCAACCCCTACATCGCGGCCGAGCGCGGGTACGTCGACGCGGTCATCCAGCCGCACGAGACCCGCATCGAGATCGTCCGGTCGCTGCGGCTGCTGCGCACCAAGCGTGAGACCCTCCCACCCAAGAAGCACGGGAACATCCCCCTGTGAGCGGGTCCGGAGGGTCTCCGAACAGGGGGATCCCGTCGACCCAGAAACCGCACCGAACAAACAAGGAGGTGACCGATGACGTCTGAGACCCAGCCCCCTCCTCCCCTGATGCTGATCAAGGGCAACGCGACGCCCGAGGAAGTCGCGGTCGTCGTGGCCGTCCTCCAGGCCGCATCGACCGCCCCGGCCCCCGCAGCCGTTCGCCCCCGCTCGTCTTGGGCGAACCCGGCCCGCAGCGTACGCACCACCCTTCGCCCCGGCCCAGGTGCCTGGCGCGTCAGCGCGCTCCCGCGCTAGCCAGGTGGGCGTGGCCTGCACTCGGGCGTGACGCACGCAGGCTCCGGCGCCCGGCGCCCCGGCGGGCCCCCTCCAGCTGCATCCGATGGAGCCGGATTGTGGCCGATCGTGACAGTGATCGCGGTCTTGTGGCCGATGCAGGCAATGGCTCCCGGCGTGTCGGTGTCGTCATGGGCCACAATCCAGCGGCAGCCAGGCGAGGATTCGTGCCAACTCGGCGACGATTCGTGCCAACTGGGCGAGGATTCGTGCCAACTCGGCAATAGGGTTTGTTGCATGAGCATCCGACCCGTCGACGACCTGTGCGACGCGTTCGTCGCCGACTATGCGGGCCTGGACCCCGTCGCGGCGACCATGATGGGGATCGGCGGGCACGAGCACGAACTGCCGGATCTGACTCCTGACGGGTACGCCGGGCGCGAGCAGGTGATCCGGCGCGCGCACGACGCGGTGACCGCCGCGACACCGGCCGACGAGCGGGAGCAGGCGGCGAAGGAGGCGTTCCTGGAGCGGACCACGCTCTATCTGGAGCAGTACGAGGCGCACGAGCCGCAGGCGCAGCTCTCGGTGATCGCCAGCAGCCTGCACGAGCTGCGTGAGGCCTTCGACCTGATGGAGACCGGCTCCGAGCAGGGCTGGGCAGCCATCGACAGCCGGCTCGCGGCGCTCCCTGCGACGCTGGCGGGCTACCGGCGTACGCTCCAGACCGAGGCCGAGCGGGGCAACATCTCCCCGAGCCGCCAGATCCACGAGGTGGCCAAACAGATCCGCGGCTGGACCGGCGAGACCGGCACCAACCCGAGCCTGTTCACGATGCTCGTCGAGCCCGCCCCCGACGGCACCCTAAGGCAGCAGCTCAGCGAGCATGCCGCAGCCGCAACCCAGGCACTGGGAGAGCTCGGCCGCTGGTTCGACACCGAGCTGGCGCCGCGGGGCAGACCCAAGGAGCCGGTCGGCCGCGAGCATTACGCCCGGGCCTCGCGCTACTTCCTCGGCGCGACCGTCGATCTCGACGAGACCTACGCGTGGGGCTGGCACGAGCTCGCCCGCATCGAGAGCAACATGACCCAAGTCGCCAACCAGATCGTGAGTGGCGGCAGCGTCGACGACGCCGTGCACGCGCTGGACGCGGACCCCGCTCGCAACCTACCCAGCAAGGAGGCCTTCCGCGACTGGATGCAGCAGCTGGCCGACAGCACGATCGCCGAGCTGGCCGACACTCACTTCGACATCCCCGAGCCGGTGCGGCGGATCGAGGCGATGATCGCGCCGACCACCGACGGCGGCGCCTACTACACCGGCCCGAGCGAGGACTTCACCCGTCCTGGCCGGATGTGGTGGTCGGTGCCCGAATCCGTCACCACGTTCTCCACCTGGCGCGAGACCTCGATCGTCTACCACGAGGGCGTGCCCGGCCATCACCTCCAGTTCGGCCAGGCCGTCGCCAGCAAAGACCTGCTCAACCGCTTCCTGCGCACGATGTGCTGGGTGTCGGGTAGCGGCGAAGGCTGGGCGCTGTACGCCGAGCGGTTGATGGATGACCTCGGCTACCTGGAGGATCCGGGCGACAAGCTCGGGATGCTCGACAGCCAGGGGTTCCGCGCCGCCCGGGTGATCGTCGACATCGGCGTACACCTGGAGCTGGAGATCCCGCGGGACAACCCGTTCGGCTTCCACCCCGGCGAGACCTGGACACCGGAGCTCGTCTGGGAGTTCATGCGCGGCCACTCGCGGATGAACGACGCCGAACTCCGCTTCGAGGTGGACCGCTACCTCGGCTGGCCAGGCCAGGCACCGTCGTACAAGGTCGGCGAACGGCTCTGGCTCGAAGCCCGCGATGAGGCCAAGCGCCGCAAGGGTGCGGCGTTCGACCTCAAGCAGTTCCACACCGATGCGCTCAACCTCGGCTCGATCGGCCTCGACCCGCTGACCAAGGCGCTGGCCCGCCTGTGACTGGTGCTCCGATGAGGCTCGTACTCGCCTCCCAGTCACCGGCCCGGCTGGCCACCTTGCGCAGCGCCGGGCTCGACCCCGAGGTCGTCGTCTCCGGCGTCGACGAGTCAGAGGTCACCGACACCGACCCGGCCGTGCTCGCGCTCACTCTCGCCACGATGAAGGCCGAAGCGGTCGCGGCCAACCAGGAACAGGCGTACGTCATCGGTTGCGACTCCGTCCTGGAGCTCGATGGCGCGATCCACGGCAAGCCCGCCGACGCATCGGAGGCGGTCGGGCGCTGGCGACAGATGCGTGGCAGCACCGGCGTGCTGCACACAGGACACTGCCTGATCGACACCGCGACCTGGCGGCAAGTGCGGCGTGCGGCGGCCACGACCGTGTGGTTCGCCGACCTGGACGACGAGGAGATCGAGGCGTACGTAGCCCACGGCGAGCCACTACACG
>JASGGG010000077.1:0-14468 GCA_047605165.1 Nocardioidaceae bacterium | reverse complement strand
CTTCGCCTCCTACGAGGAGAACAAGATCGAGCGCCTCGGCATCGAGGCGGCCCGCCCGCACCGGGTCACCCACCGGCGACTCACCCGCGACTGATCGAGGACGCCGTCGGTCGGCTCACTGGGTCTCGACGCACACGTCGCGGCTCCGCAAGCTCAGCCGCGGTGCTTGCTCGACCCGGTTCCTACCTGATCGGCTGACGCCGATCAGGCTCACCGCATCTCGCGGTCGGGCTGGCCGACGACCAGGTGGTCGGCCACGGCGTTCATGACCCGGCCGACCGCGGCGAAGTCCTCGCTGCTCGCCAGATCGACCAGGTTGTCGCGAACGCCCTGCACGTGCACCGGGGCGACCTGGCTGAGCAGGTCGAACCCCCGGTCGGTCATCTGGGCCACCACGCCGCGCCCGTCGTCGGGCGAGCTGCACCGGGACACCAGCCCCGAGTTCTCCATCCGGGTGATCGTGTGGGTCACCCGGCTGCGGCTGTGCGCCAGGGCGTCGGCGAGCTGCGCCATCCGCATCTGCCGGCCGGGACTCTCCGAGAGGCGCACCAGGATCTCGTACTCGACCAGCGACAGGTCGCAGGCCTGGCGCAGGTCGTCGTCGAGACGATCCAGCAGCAGGGTCATCCCCATCAGCAGGGCACGCCACGAGCGTTGCTGGTCGTCATCGAGCCAGCGCGTCTCCCCTTCCTCGGTCACGGTCACACCCTAGTGCCGCGGCCCCACGCTCAGAGACGTTCGAGGATGAGCGCCATGCCCTGGCCGCCGCCGACGCACATGGTGATCAGGCCGGTGGTCTTGTCGTGCCAGTCGAGGGAGTTGAGGAGGGTGTTCTGGAGACGGGCGCCGGTCATGCCGAAGGGGTGGCCCACGGCGATCGCGCCGCCGTTGACGTTGAGTCGGTCGAGGTCGATGCCGAGCTCCTGGTACGACGGGACCACCTGGGCGGCGAAGGCCTCGTTGATCTCGACCAGGTCGATGTCGCCGATGCTCATCCCGGCGCGGGCGAGCGCCTGCTTGGAGGCCTCGACCGGCCCCATGCCCATGATCTCGGGGGAGAGACCGGTGACGCCGGTGGCGACGATCCGGGCAAGCGGAGTGACGCCGAGCTCGGCGGCCTTGGTGTCGCTCATGATCACGACCGCGGCGGCGCCGTCGTTGAGGGGGCAGCAGTTGCCGGCGGTGACGACGCCGTCGGGCCGGAACACCGGCTGGAGCTGCGACACCGCTTCGTAGGTGACGCCCGGGCGCGGGCCGTCGTCGGTGCTGGCGACCGAGCCGTCGGGCAGCGTGACCGGGGTGATCTCCTTGGCCCAGAAGCCGTTGGCGATGGCCTTCTCGGCGAGGTTCTGGCTGCGTACGCCGAACTCGTCGAGCTCGTGACGCGACAGGCCGCGCAACTTGGCGACGTTCTCGGCGGTGAAGCCCATCGCGATGTAGGAGTCGGGGATGTTGCCGTCCTCGCGTGGGTCGTGCCAGCCCAGGCCCTCCTCGACCGTCTGCTGGGTGCGGGCGCGCGCATCGGCGAAGATCGGGTTCTGCGTATCCGGCATGCCGTCGGCCATCCCCTTGACGAAGCGGGAGACGGTCTCGACGCCGGCGGAGACGAACACGTCGCCCTCGCCGGCCTTGATCGCGTGGAAGGCCATCCGGGTGGTCTGCACCGAGGATGAGCAGTAGCGGTTGACGGTGGCACCGGGCAGGTGATCGAGGCCGAGCAACACCGCGACGATGCGCGCCAGGTTATGGCCGCTCTCCCCGGCAGGCTGGCCGACGCCGAGGTAGAGGTCGTCGATCTGGGCGGGATCGAGCTCGGGCAGCTTGGCGAGTGCTGCCGACACCATCTGCGCGGCGAGGTCGTCGGGACGCATGTCCTTCAGGGAGCCTTTGTTGGCGCGTCCGATGGGCGAGCGGGCCGTTGCGACGATGACTGCCTCAGGCATGGGATCTCCGATCTGGTTCGGCGGCCGCTCTCGGTCGCTCGGGAAGGGCGCGCGGCACCCGGGATCAACTCTAGGCCGCTGCTCTGTCAGCATGGCCACGTGGTTCGTCATACCTTCCTGTGCCCGTTGCGATGGTCGGACATGGATGCCCTCGGGCACGTCAACAACGTGCAGTACCTGCGTCTGATCGAGGAGGCGCGGGCCGACTTCTTCCACGACGCCGAGTCACTGGACCACGATCTCGACGAGAGCTTCGTCGTGGTGCGCCAGGAGATCGAGTACAAGCGTCAGCTGCACTATCGCCACGAACCGTTGCCGATCGAGATGTGGATCAGCAGGATCAGTCACGCGTCGTTCACGATGGGTGCCGAGTTGGTCGACACGATCGGGGAGGAGAGAGTGCTGTACGCCCGGGCGGCGACGGTGCTTGCCACGATCAACCTCGCGGACGGCCGGCCGCGCAGGGTGTCGCAGCTGCTGCGTGACTACCTCACGCCGTACTTGGCTGCCCCGGAGTAGGGCCCCGCTCAGTCTTCGGCGTTGACGAGGAACTGGGCCGCGTGCTGGACGTACGCCCAGAACTGATTGTCGAGCTCGGGCGGGAGCGCCGCCTCGTCGAGTCCGTCGCGGAAGTGGGCAAGCCAGTGGTCGCGCGCGGTCGGGGTGACGGCGTACGGGGCGTGCCGCATCCGCAGCCGTGGATGGCCGCGGGTCTCGGAGTACGTCGTCGGGCCGCCCCAGTACTGCGCGAGGAACAGCGTGAGCCGGTGCTCGGCCGAGCCGTCTGCGATGAACTCCGGCTCGTACAGCGGCGCCAGCACCTCGTCGGTCGCGACGCCCTGATAGAAGCGATGCACGATCCTCTCGATCGTCGGCATCCCGCCGATCAGCTCGTAGAAGGTGGGTTCGACTGCCTGGCTCACCTCCCCATTGTGCCCGCCCTTCGGGTCAGGGCTGCGAGCGGTTGCCGACCTTGAGGATCTCGCCGTTGCGGACGTACCAGACGGTGCCGTCCTCGGCGCGCATCCGGGTGACCCGGAGGGTGAGGGATTCGACGGTGCCGGTGACGTCGTTGACCGTGATCACGTCGCCGATGCCGTACTGGTCCTCGAAGAACATGAACAGGCCTGAGATGAAGTCCTTGACCAGGCTCTGGGCGCCGAAGCTGAGAGCCAGGCCGAAGATGCCGGCCCCCGCCAGGAGCGGGCCGATGTCGTAGCCGAGCTCGGAGATCACCATGATCGCCACGATCGTGAAGACCACGAACGACGTGATGCTCTTGAGCACCGACGAGATCGTCTGGGCTCGCTGCACCCGGCGGGCGGCCGCCGCTTCTTCCTCCCCTCTGGGCCGCGAACGGGCGAGTTCGGGGAGTACGCCGCTCCTCGCCCGGGCGGTCAGCCGGTCGATCACGCGATGTACCAGCCAGGTAACGACCAATCCGATCCCGATCAGCACCAGGATCGCCAGTGGCTTGGCGACGAACCAGTTGGCGGAGGTCGCCAGCCAGGACTGGTGGGTGGCGTCCCACACGGCCGTGCACAGGCCCTCGTTCGGGTCGCAGGGGTTGGTTGTCAGCAGGATCATCAGGAGCAGGCTAAGCCATGGCCTAGGCTAGGCACGTGATCGCAGCCTCGAAGCCACGTGCCCGCCGGTCGCTTCGCGCGGCCGCTCTCGTACCCGCTCTGGTGATCCTCACCGGTGCGTTCCCCGCCATGGCCGCGCCACCCGACGCCGAGTTCTGGGAAGCCGGCCCGGCCAACAACTCCCTGCTGTGGTATCTCCTGGTGCTCGGGGGGATCCCGGTGCTGTTGTTCGTCGGCATCTGGTTCCTCGTGTCCGTGCCTCATATCGTGAAAGCGCAGAAGCAGGACGTGGTCGCCGTCCGCGACGACGTCGAATAACCCCCTGCTCGGCGTCGCGCCGCTGAGCCGCCAGGGCGCGGCGCGTACAAGGAGGCGCGGGAGTCACCCGGAGAGCAGCACCCGGATCTGGGTCTGTTCGTCCGGGCTCGGCGCGTCGAATCCGCGGTCATCGGTGGCCTCGATGGAGAAACGGATGTCCCACCGGCCTCTGTGCCAGGCCTGGTAGTCGTCGGGATTCGCGATGTTCCCAACCCCGTATCGATCGGAGTCGGCGACTTCGCTCCGCTTCCAGCCGTCGGACTCGAGCAGCGCCACGATGGCCTTGCGCGCGTCCGACACCGACTCCTGGGTCGAGTAGTTGAGGTGCAATTGCGGACAACCGTCCGAGACGCACCAGGTGCTGCCGACTTCCTGTTGGCTGCGAAGCGTCCATTCCTGGGGTGCACCCAACCGATCGGCGACTGGATACAGCCGGCTGAACTCGGGCGGCGCGGTGTGGTGCATCCAGCCGCCGAGGAGCAGCGCGCCCGCGACAGAGACTGCGATTGCGGTGTACCAGCGCCCGATGCCGATGAGGAACGCGCCGAGAAGCAGCCCGGGCAGGAATCCGCTCGCTGCGGGAAGCCAGCCGCCGGGCTGGGAAGCCGTGGTGTTGATACTCATCGCGACGAACGCGATGAACGTCGCCGTCAGAGCCAGCAGGACGCCGAGGATGCGAACCCACACCGGCCGAGGCCGCGACGGCTCTGTGTTGGTCGGCCCTGTGTTGGTCGGCCCTGTGTTGGTCGGTACGTCTGTAGGCACGAGCGGCACCTCCTCACTGCCACCAGCCTGATCCAGCCCACGCGTGCGCGCATCCGTACGGATACTCATTTCGCGTGACTCCGGGAAGTGGGGGAGGGCGTGCCGTCCTAGCTCGCGTCCCTTGCCTGAGCCTCCAGGGCGCGTACGAGGTCTGCCTGTCCCTCGCGCACGTACCGCAGCGCCGCCGGGTTGGCCTCGGTCGCTGCCAGCCAGGCGTCGATCTGGTCGAGGGTGGCCTGGGTGGGGATCGCCCGGGGGAAGAGGTTCTCCAGGATCACCCGTGCCAGCCAGACCGACTTGTCCTCGACGACGGTCTCGGCGACCTCGAGGTATTTCGCGATGTAGGGCTCGAGCAGGTTCTCCTGGCCGGCGACCTGGAACGCCATCGTGATCTGGCGCATGGTCTCGTTGGGTACGTCCTCGCGCAGCACCGCCGCTGTCCATGCGGCGGCCTTCGCCTCGGCGGTGGGGATGACCGCCCGTGCCGCGGCCGCCTTCTCCTGGCCCGAGATGGTGTTGTCGCGAGCCAGCTCGGCGTCGATCTCCGCGTCGGCGACCCGGCCACCGGCCGCCAGGGCCCTGAGCAGCGTCCAGCGCAGGTCCTGGTTGATCTCCAGGCCCTCCAACGCGGCGCCTCCGTCCAGCAACGACTGGAGGTAGTCCAGGCTGGAGGTCGTGTTCGGTGAGGCGGCGAATGCCCGGAGCAGGGCCAGTTGGTGGTCGCTGCCCGGTGCGGCGTCGGCCAGCAGCGACCGCAACCCGTCAGACCACGTCTGCTTCAATGCCGCGCGGTGCTCCGGAGCCGAGTACAGGTCGACCGCCGACTTCGCGTACGCGAGTAGGGCACTGACGGCGGTCAGGTCGGTCTCGGTGCCGACGCCGGCGAGTACGAGCGCGACGAAGTCGCTGGCGCGCATCTCGGCGTCGCGGGTCATGTCCCAGGCGGCGCCCCAGCACAGGGCCCGGGCGAGGGAGTCGTCGAGTGAGGCGATGCTCTCGATCAGCGTGGCGAGCGACCGTTCGTCGAGGCGGATCTTGGCGTAGGTGAGGTCGCCGTCGTTGAGCAGCACCAGGTCGGGCTGGGCCTGGCCGACGAGCTCGGGCACGTCCGTACGCTCACCGGCGACGTCGATCTCCAGCGAGGAGCGGCGCACCAGCCGATCCTCGCGCCGGTCGTACAGGCCGATCGCGATCCGGTGCCGACGAAGCGTCGGGAAATCCGGATGTGCGGTCTGTCGAACCGCGAACGAGGTGAAGTTGCCGCCGTCGTCGACCTCGAACTCGGGGGACAGCGTGTTGACGCCCGAGGTTTGCAGCCACTCCTCGGCCCATGACGCGAGCTCCCGGCCGGAGGCGGCCTCCAATGCGCCGAGCAGGTCGGCGAACTCGCTGTTGGCGAACTCGTGCTTCTTGAAGTACGTCTTCAGGCCGGCCAGGAATTCGTCCTCGCCGACCCAGGCCACGAGCTGCTTGAGCGTCGAGGCGCCCTTGGCGTAGGTGATGCCGTCGAAGTTCGACTCGACCGCCTCCAGGTCGTAGTTGTCCGCGGCGATCGGGTGGGTCGAGGGGAGCTGGTCCTGCCGGTACGCCCAGTTCTTGCGGGCGTTGGTGAAGCCGGTCCAGGCGTCGGTGAAGCGGGTGGCCTTGACCGAGCTGTGGTGCGCCGCCCATTCGGCGAAGGACTCGTTGAGCCACAAGTCGTCCCACCACTTCATCGTGACCAGGTCACCGAACCACATGTGCGCCATCTCGTGCAGGATCGTGTTGGCACGCTGCTCGTAGAAGGAACGGGTCTGTCGCGAGCGCGGGAGGTATTCGTCGCGGAACGTCACACAGCCGGCGTTCTCCATCGCGCCCATGTTGTACTCCGGGACATAGCACTGGTCGTACTTGCCGAAGGGGTACGGGTAGTCGAACGCATCCTCGAAGAACTCGAAGCCCTGCTTGGTGATCTCGAGCAGCTCGTCGGTGTCGAAGTGTTCCAGGACCGACTGGCGGCAGTAGTGGCCCAGCTCGATCGTCCCGTGCTTGCCCTGGTACGCGTCCAGCACCTCGGCGTACTCGCCGGCGACCAGCGCGGTGATGTAGGTCGACATCCGCTTCGTGGTCGGGAACGACCACGTCGCCTTGTCGCCGCCGAGCGGCTCGGGCGCTTCCGGCTTGGTATTGGAGACGACCTTCCAGTGCTCGGGCGCGGTCACCGTGAAGGTGAACACCGACTTGAGGTCGGGCTGCTCGAAGGTCGTGTAGACGCGCCGGGCGTCGGGCACCTCGAACTGGGTGTAGAGGTAGACCCGGCTGTCGACCGGATCGACGAAGCGGTGCAGACCCTCCCCGGTGTGGCTGTAGGGCAGCTCGCAGAAGACCTTCAGCTCGTTCTCGGCGGCGAGGCCGTCGAGCTGGATGCGGCTGTCACGATAGACCTCGGACGGGTCCAGTTCGGCACCGTTCAAAGTGACCTCGCGCACGGTCGCGCCGACCAGGTCGGCGAACGTGCTCGCACCTGGGTCGGAGCAGCGGAACCGGATCACGGTCGTGCTCTCGAACACCTTGTCGGACACGGTGAGGTCGAGGTCGACGGTGTAGGACTCGACATCGAGGAGGGCGGCGCGGGTCCGAGCCTCCTCGCGGGTCAGGTTGGTTCCAGGCATACCGACCATCTTGTCACCGGGCCGAAGGGCCGGAACATCCGGGCGATCATGGTAGTTACGACTGTTATGACTGACTCTGTGCGCACCCCCGTCGACTTCTGGTTCGACCCCGCCTGCCCGTGGGCCTGGCTCACCTCCCGCTGGATTCTCAACGCCGAAGAGGTACGGCCCATCCAGGTCGACTTCCATGTGATGTCACTGTTCGTGCTCAACGAGGACAAGATCGAGACCCCGTCGGTCAAGGAGCGGCTGCTCGGCCCCGTCCGGGTGCTGATGGCGGCGGCCCAGGGCCAGGGGGAGTCGGTGCTGCGCGACCTCTACACCGAGATCGGCAACCGCGTGCACCCGGGACGCACCCAGATGAGCAAGGAACTGGTGGCTGACGCGTTGGCCGCCGCGGGCATCGACGCCAGGTACCTGGACGCCTGGGACTCCGAGGAGTACGACGAGGCCATCCGCAAGTCCCACACCGAAGGGATGGAACTGGTCGGGTACGACGTCGGCACCCCGGTCATCCGCGTCGAGGGCGACGCCTTCTTCGGCCCGATCGTGACGCCGGCCCCCAAGGGCGAGCAGGCCGGGCAGCTCTGGGACGGGTTCCGGCAGGTGGCCGCCGTGCCGGGGTTCTACGAGATCAAGCGCACCCGCGACACCCAGCCCGACTTCAGTTAGCGGGGGAGGGTCTCGATACGGCCGCTCGTTCCTCGCGACCTACTCGACCAACGGATGCTGTGCGCCGAGGCTGGTCGAGTGCGCCGAGGTACGAGGCGTGTATCGAGACCCGGCGCATCTAGACTTGCCCCCATGTCCAAGATCCTGTCCGCTGTCGCCTGGCCGTATGCCAACGGTCCGCGCCATATCGGCCATGTCGCCGGTTTCGGCGTGCCCTCCGACGTGTTCAGCCGATACATGCGGATGGCCGGCCACGACGTCCTGATGGTCTCGGGCACCGACGAGCACGGCACCCCGATCCTGGTCGCCGCCGACGCCGAGGGAGTGACCCCGCAGGAGCTCGCCGACCGCAACAATCGCGTGATCGTCGAGGACCTGGTGGCGCTGGGACTCTCGTACGACCTCTTCACCCGCACCACCACAGCCAACCACTACGCGGTGGTGCAGGAACTGTTCACCACCGTGCACCGCAACGGCTACATGATCGAGCAGACCACGCGTGGCGCGATCTCGCCGTCGACGGGTCGTACGCTGCCGGACCGGTACATCGAGGGCACCTGCCCGATCTGCGGGTACGACGGCGCGCGCGGCGACCAGTGCGACAGCTGCGGCAACCAGCTCGACCCGACCGAGCTGAAGAACCCGCGCAGTCGGATCAACGGCGAGACGCCCGAGTTCGTCGAGACCCAGCACTTCTTCCTCGACCTGCCAGCGCTCGCCGATGCGCTGAAAACCTGGCTCGACGAGCGAGAGGCCACGGGCCTGTGGCGGCCCAACGTGATCAAGTTCAGCCAGAACATCCTGGAGGACATCCGGCCCCGCGCGATGACCCGCGACATCGACTGGGGCATCCCGATCCCGCTCGACGGCTGGCGTGACCAGCCGACCAAGCGGCTCTACGTCTGGTTCGACGCGGTGATCGGCTACCTGTCGGCCAGCATCGAGTGGGCGCGCCGCAGTGCACTCCAGGAAGGGGGCGACCCGGAACGCTGGCGGGAATGGTGGAACCAGCCTGATGCGCTGTCCTACTACTTCATGGGCAAGGACAACATCACCTTCCACAGCCAGATCTGGCCGGCCGAGCTGCTGGCCTACGACGGGCGCGGCGACAAGGGCGGCCAGCCCGGGCCGTACGGCACCCTCAACCTGCCGACCGAGGTCGTCTCGAGTGAGTTCCTCACCATGGAGGGCAAGAAGTTCTCCTCGTCCAAGGCCGTGGTGATCTATGTGCGCGACGTCCTCGAGCGTTATCAACCCGACGCGCTGCGCTACTTCATCTCGGCCGCCGGCCCGGAGAATCAGGACAGTGACTTCACCTGGGCCGAGTTCGTCCGGCGCACCAACGACGAACTGGTGGCCGGCTGGGGCAACCTGGTCAACCGCACCGCCAACCTGATCGCCAAGAACTTCGGTGAGATCCCCACCGCGGGGCCGCTGACCGACGAGGACACGGTGCTCCTGGCGACCGTCGAGGCCGGCTTCGCGACCGTCGGCGAACTGATCGAGCGGCACCGGCAGAAGGCCGCGATCGGTGAGGCGATGCGAGTCGTGGCCGAGGTCAACCGGTACGTCTCCGAGCAGGAGCCCTGGAAGCTCAAGGCCGACGACCAGCGCGAGCGGCTCGGCACGATCCTGCACGTGACCGCCCAGGCGGTCAGTGACTGCAACACGCTGCTGTCCCCGTTCCTGCCGCATTCGGCCAACAAGATCGACGCCGTGCTCGGCGGCCGCGGCGACATCGCGCCGATGCCACGCATCGAGGAGGTCACCGACCTCGACAACGGCGCGGCATACCCCGTCATCACCGGCGACTACGCAGGCGTACGTCCCTGGGCGCGTCAGCCCGTGGTGCCCGGCACTGCGGTCGCCAAGCCCGAGCCCGTCTTCGCCAAGCTCGACCCGTCGGTGGTCGACGAGGAGCTAGCGCGGCTCGGCGGCTGACTGGGTAGTGAGCGCCCGGATCGAGGGCAGCCAGCCGAGGAGCACCATGAGGCCAACCTATCTGGGTCCGCGACCCGGTCTTCGGGGAAGTCGGTGCCGGATTGTGGCCGATCGCGACACTGATTGCTGCCTTGTGGCCGATGCAGGCAATCTTGCCTATGAAATCGTCGTCGCCATCGGCCACAAACCCGCGACGATTGCCACCATCGGACACAATCCGGCTGGGATGGTCAGCCGGCGAGTGCGTCGGGCCGAGCGGAATGCGAGGATTGAGCCATGCGCGTACACCTCGGCTCCGACCACGCCGGCCTCGAACTCAAGGAACACCTGCTGGCCTGGCTGACCGACCACGGCTACGAGCCGGTCGACCACGGCCCCTTTGTCTACGACGCCCTCGACGACTACCCGGTGTTCTGCCTGCGCGCAGCCGCGGCTGTCGTCGCCGACCAGGAGGACGGCGTCGAGGCGCTCTGCGTGGTGATCGGCGGCAGCGGCAACGGTGAGCAGATCGCGGCCAACAAGGTCCGGGGCGTACGCTCCGCACTCGCCTGGAGCGAGGAGACCGCCACCCTGGCTCGCCAGCACAACGACGCCAACGTGATCTCGGTCGGCGGGCGGATGCATACGGTCGAGGAGATGACCCACTTCGTCGAAGTGTTCCTGACCACCGCGTTCAGCGGCGATGAGCGGCACCTGCGCCGGATCGCGATGCTGGCCGACTACGAGAAGACCGGCAACCTTCCGCCCCTGCCGGACTCTGCGGTCGGCCGCGGTCCTGATGCCTGAGGGGCACACCCTCCGACGCCTGGCCGACGACCTCACCGCCGCATTCGCCGGACACCCGGTCAGGGTCAGCAGCCCGCAGGGTCGCTTCGCGGACTCGGCCGCCCTGCTCGACGGGTCGACGCTGCTCGGCGCCGACTCGGCCGGCAAGCACCTGTTCCTCGACTTCGGCGGCGACCGGCTGGTCCAGATCCATCTCGGCCTCATCGGCGGTCTGGACATCGGTGAGTACGCCGCGGAAGCCGGCGGGGCCGAGCCGGCGCCGGTCGGTCAGGTGCGGCTGCGGCTGCTGAACGACACCGCCTACGCCGACCTGCGCGGTGCGATGGTCTGCGAGCTGATCACCGAGGCCAAGCGCGACGCCATTGTCGCCAAACTGGGCGCCGACCCGCTCCGTGTGGACGCCGATCCAGAGCGGGCCTGGGCCCGCGTACACAAGAGCGCCCGCGCCATCGGCGACCTGCTGATGGACCAGAAGGTGTTCGCCGGGGTGGGCAACGTCTATCGCGCCGAGGTGCTGTTCCGGCAGCGCATCCATCCGCTCCGGCCGGGAAACACCCTGCAGCGCAAGCAGTTCGACGCGATCTGGGCCGACCTGGTGGCGCTGATGGCCGAGGGCGTGCGGCTGGGCCGGATCGACACCGTACGCCCCGAGCACACCCCCGAAGCGATGGGCCGGCCGCCGCGGGTCGACGACCACGGGGGAGAGGTGTACGTCTACCGCCGCACTGGCCTGCCGTGCCACGTCTGCGGGACGAGCGTACGCACCGCCGTCCTCGCCGGCCGCAACTCGTTCTGGTGTCCCACCTGCCAGCGTCCCTACCGGGCCAGGACGGTGGCCTCCAGGCGGGCGTAGGAGGTCTCCATGCCGCTGACCATGCCGGTGCCGAGCACCAGGTCGCGTACCTCGGCGCTCGGGTAGGTCATCACGATCGACAGCAAGGTGCCGCCTTCGACCGGGGTCAGCGTCAGCTCGTTGATCACCGGCGGGTCGTCCCTCCCGATCATCTGCTCGGTCGTGACCGCCCGGCAGGGAGGTTCGGATTCGAGCAGCTTGCCGACGAAGCCGAACCGGCCGGACCCGTCCTCCTGCTCCCACTCGTACCGGTAGCTCTGGCCGACCTCGGTCGCGACCTCGCAGACCGGCATCGTCCAGCCGTCGGGGCCGAGCAGCCAGCGCTTCATCAGGTCCGGCTCGTGGTGTGCGCGCCAGACGAGGTCGCGGGGACCCCGGATGACGCGGGCTACCCGAACCTGGGTGTCGCTGAGGAGCTGCGCCTCGGCAGCTTGGCCCGCGGCGAACGTGGCGAGATCGGCCAGCACCGCGTCGATCTGACCCATTGCCGCTTGCATGCCCTCCTCCATGCCCATGCCGATCAGATGTTCGAGTTCGTCGGCGGTGTTGAAGTAGGTCGTGGTCGTCATCCGGGAGCCGCTGTCGGTCTCCTCGAACTCGAAGGTCATCCGCATCGTGGGCATGTCGAGGTTCGGGGAGCCGTCCTCGTGGGCGAAGCCGTCGAGCACCTCGAAGGACTTCAGCGGCTCGACCGAGAGGAACTCCCAGAAGCCTCGGGAGACGTCGCCCTCCGGCCCGGTCATGGCGTACGCCGAGCGGCCGCCGGGTTCCATGTCGTGCCGGGTGAAGCGGGCCGGATAGGTGGGTGGACCCCAGAACCGCTCGAGCTGCCGCGGGTCGGCGTACGCATCCCAGAGTCGCCGCAGAGGTGCGGTGAAGTCGGCGACCACGGTCATCGTCAGTGCTTCGGGGTCCTTGGTGACAGAGGTGACGGGCATGGTTACTTCCTTTGGTTATCGGGTGTCTTCGTCGAGTAGCGCGTCGAGCCGGTCGATGCGTGCCCGCCAGATCTGCTCGTAGCCGTCCAGCAGCGCCTGCGCTCGGCGAATCGTCTCGGGGTTGCCCCGCACGATCCGCTCGCGACCACGCGGCTCCTTGGTCACCAGACCTGCTCCTTCCAGGACCGCCACGTGCTTCTGCACCGCCGCGAACGACATGGCGTAGTCGCGGGCCAGCTCGGAGACCGTGGCCTCGGAGCGAAGGGTCCGGCGCACGATGTCGCGGCGGGTCGCGTCCGCCAGGGCCCGGAAGATCCGGTCGACCGTGGCATCGCTGAATTCCTGATCTACAACCATTTGGTTGTACGTTAGCTGGGGCGATGCGGTTCGTCAAGCGCGCCAGCGAACGCGAATTTTCCAGAATCGGGCATATCGGGTGATGGGCCGGGTTACCGTGCCAGCATGTCCGCGCGGAGTCTCCATGCTCGAAACCGCAGGGTGTTGCTGTTGGTCGCGCTCGTCGGCCTGTTCGCGCCGCTGCTCGTCGTCGCCGGGTCCGTGTCTGCCAACTCGGCCGCGCGGGGTGTCGCCACGGCGAGCCTGACGCGCGCGACGGCGGGGCAGTGGATCGTGTTCAGCGGCAAGGTTCCGACCGGCGACAAACGCACCGTGATCGTGCAGCGGCGATGGGCCGGCAAGTGGGTCAACCCTGTCCGCGGCACCAGCACCGCGGCGGGCAACTACTCGGTCCGGGTGCGCATGATGGCGATGCCCACGGAGTACTTCTCGGTGTACGCGCCCAAGGCCGGCAAGCGCAAGGCGTGGCGGTCCAAGACCTTCAAGATCGTCAACGCGATGCAGGACGTCACGCTTACCAGCAACTCGGACAGGTTCACCGCCAAGGTCACACCTGCTGTCGCGGGCCGGAGCGTGACCCTGCAGCGGCAAGCCGGCCCCGCGGAATGGCAGGACTTGGGGACGACGCGTACCGGCGCGAAGGGCAAGGCGCGATTCGACTACTCTCCCGGCGCGGGTGAGGTCTACCGGGCGGTCGCCGCCGGCTGGCACGGCATCAGCATCTACCCGTCCTTCCCGCTGTTCGTCGACCCGCCTGCGCTGGATGCCGAGCACGTCAGCGACCCGGCCGCGTCCGGCGTACTCAAACCCCAGCCGAGCAGCAGCTGGAGCGCCGCCGCGAAATACAAGTGGTGGCCGGCCAACGGCTTCTGGGACATGGAGCAGGGCGAAGGGCTCAAGCCTTGGACCGAGTACGCGACCGGCACGGCCCGGCTCAGCGTGTTCACCGGTCAACTCAGCATCGAGACCCGAGCGCCGGGACGCGGCGAGGCCTTCGGCGACGCCAGTTCGACCCTGGGGATCAGCGGGTACGCCCGCGGACGGTGGGAGATCAAGGTGCACGCGCCCCAGTTCGCCACCGGGCTCACGCCGTACACGACTCGTGTCAGCCTCGTCCCCGCGGGCACACCCGACGGCGTCACCCCGGACAAGCGGATCGTGTTGGGACAGTGGCGCGGCTACAGCTCCAAGACGAAGATCGCGATCGGAACCGGTGCAGGGGAACTGCAGCGAACCGTGTCGGGCATCAAGCAGAACCGGCGGAACTGGCACAACCTCGCGGTCCAGATCACCGGCAAGAAGATCACCTGGATCATCGACCGCAAGGTCGTCGGGCAGTCCGGTGGGGCAGCGACCAAGGGCACCGCGTGGGTGCCGCGCCTGGAGATGATCGGCGTGGACGGCAAGGTGATGAACCGGTCGCGTGGCGGCATCGACTGGGTGCGCTACTTCACCCTCGACCGGCGCCACGACGTCACTCTGCCCAGTGGTCCTGTGCTGAAGTAGCTCGGCCCAAAGAAAACAGCCGATTTGGAGTCTGTACCGCCTGGTGTGGGAGACTTCCCTCTGGCCACGGCTCGGTCTCCCATGAGACGTGGCCGTGCGGATGTAGCTCAATGGTAGAGCCTCAGTCTTCCAAACTGATTACGCGGGTTCGA
>JASGGG010000076.1:0-14602 GCA_047605165.1 Nocardioidaceae bacterium | reverse complement strand
GTGCCACAGCTCGTCGCCAACGTCGAACAAGGTCGCGGCGCGTTCCACCAGGCCCTGATCGTCAAACGCAGACGCACGACCTAGCCGCGCGTCCGGCAAATGTGGGCCAACAGAGGACTCGTCGCGCCGGTGAGACAACTGCCCGGGATCGTCCCGACGACGCGCGTCGGATGACAGAGTGGGACCGTGATCGTCGAGACCAAGATCGTCGGCAGTAAGGACACCGAGTCCTTCCACGTCTCGGTGCCCTCCGAGACCGAGTCGCTGCGAGAACTCCTCACAACTCTGGTACGCCACGAACTCTCCTCTTACGAGCAACGGCGCACGGCCAGCAAGGCGCTTCGCGTGCTCACCCCAGCCGATCTGGCCCGCGGCGTCGACACCGGAGTCTACGGCCGCGAGAACCGAGCGGTCGCCGCTCCGCCCCCGGAGGCAACAGCCATCGACCGAGCCGTCGAAGCATTCACCGACGGACTCTTCTTCGTGTTCATCGACGACATCCAGATCGAAAGGCTCGACGCACCGGTCACCCTCCGCCCCGACTCAACCCTTCGACTTGTCCGCCTCGTCGCGCTCGCCGGAGGCTGAGGATGCTGTCAGGAGACGCCGCCCGCGCGGCGCTGCAGAAATACGCCGCGTCCGAGAGTGACCGGAACAAGGGCCTCCGCGTCCACAAGTTCCTGGCACCCAAACTCGCCACCGACATCGTGACCGCCCTCGCCGACACCCGGCGGCCCTGGCGACCAATCGCCCAGCGGCTCGACGAACTCCCCCTCTCCAAGCGCGAGAAGGTGCTCAGCGCCCTCACGCCGGAGCTCGGGAAACATCTCGCCTTCTGGTGGGAGTGGTCCGCGCAGCAGCCCTACCAGCGAGGCTGGCAACGGCGCGCCTACCGGTCGCCGGATCGCGCCGACTCCCTGAGCTCCCGCTGGGAGGAGCTGCGCCAATACCTGCACCATTCCGTCGCGTACCCCCAGCCGCTGGAATGGCAGGCGGCCTGGGCCCTTCACCTTGGCCAGTACGTCCCTCTCGGCTCGCTCTTCGCCTCGGCCATCGCCAAGGGCAACTCCCAGATCGCCCAGATTCTCACGGCCAGTGTGCGCGGCGAGCACGAGATCGGTGGGCCGTCGCAGCACGCCTACGTCGCCCTCCTCTCGTCCCCGGACCCGGCTTCGTGGACCGAGGTGGAGAGCCTCCTGATGGCTGCGCAGAGATCCGAAGGGCTGCGCCAGACCATCCTCGAAGCTTCTGACCTCGCCCACCCCGATGCGTTCGCCCGGATACTCGACCTGGTCGTTGAGCACCGGATGGCCAGGTTCGCGGGGACCGTCCGCGCGCTCGGCGTCTGGATCGGCGAGGACTTCACGGTGCGCCGGGAGAAGCAGGTCGCAGGCGCACTGGTGACCATCCGTGACCATCTGCAAACGCCGCCCGAGATAGGCGCACTCTCCGAGGCCGACCCGGTCGATGCGTTCCTCGGCGTCTGGTCCATCGCTGTGCGCGACGTCCATGCAGCCATCCATTCGGCCGCGTCCCTGCAAAGCAGTGGCAACGAACGAACCCGACTAGCGGCCGCCCGACTGCTGACCGACTTCGCAATCCCGGCGACTGGGCCGGCCTTGGCTCGTGCGATAGCAGACCCAGCCCTCCCGGTGTACGCAGCCGCGGTGGCCGCGTGGCCCGCTCACGCTTACGCCTTTGTGCAAGCACCCGTACCGATGCCTGAAGCGGTGCGAGCGAACCTCTACCAGCGCGTCGACTCACTCGGCAAGGTCCAGGACGTCGACACCGGACTCATCGGAACCCTGCCTCGCAAGGTCGGCAGCACCCTCGCCGCCGACGTCCTCATCTGCCACTCCGGTGACCGACCCCTCGACCCGGCCCTGGTCGCTGCTGCCTCGGCTGACGGCCGCTTCGTCGCTGCCCGCGAGTACGCGAAGGACCCAGCCAGGAACCGGGCCGCCCTCTTCTCACTCGTGGCCGACCGCTCCACGACGGTCCGTGACACCGTGGGCGGGGCCCTCCAGTCGCTTTCGTCGATCTCCGAACACGAAGCACGGCTCCTGGAAGCCGCACTCAGTCGCAAGGCAGCCGACCTCCGCACAACCGCCCTCGCCACCCTCCGCAAGCAGGACCCACATGCGCTCGCCGCTTCGATCGAGCGGCTCGCAGCCGGAACCGCCGACCAACAACGAGCAGCCGACGAACTCGGCGGTCGCGGAGAGACCACCGCCGCGCAGCAAAGCGAGGTCCCCTCGACGGTCCTTTTCAGCGCCAGAGACCGCACCCCGGCCCAACGTCCGAGCGCGCCGGCAGCCGCAGCCTGGCAACCGCACCACGACCGATTCCGCCTTGCCTGGACCTCACTGAGCGGCTGGCTCGCCGAGCACGCCGACGTCGAGGTTCAGACCTATCAAGGCGTCGAACTGCTCGCGAACATTCGGTGGATCCACACCGGCAAGGACGGCGCGCTCCCGATCCCAGAGATCCTCGGACCATGGTGGGAACGCATCCAGCCCCAGCTCACCGACGGCGGCCTCGAGCTGGCGCTGCTTTCCTGCATCCCGCACGTGAACAAGCGCTGGGCCACAGAGGTCACCCGCACCCTCGTCGGACCCGTGGCCTCGGAGTTCCCGAAGGCCGACGTCAACGCACTGCAGTGGCAGGCATTCCGCGCCACCGCACAGCACGCCAGGCGCGACTCCTGGGCCGAGCACCTGCTGCGCTTCCTGGAGACCGCTGCCGCCGCACTGCCGGCCGACGGGCTCCGCGGACCGGCGGAGGTACTGGAACGCCGCGGCAGGCGCCTCGAACGCGACCGCTGGGGTAACCCGCTCAATGCGGACGATCGCGCCACCTTCCGGGACCTCTTCGGCGGGATCCCCAACTTCATCGACCCCGCCACTCTTACCGATGACCAGCTCAGCCGGCTCTGGCGTGCGCTCAGATTCATCGACGAGCCCGAAGGAACGATCGACCGCTGGAACGGCCCCAAGGTCGAGGTCGAGGTCCGCAACGCCTACGGCCGCGCCAGCGGAACCGTACGGATTCCCGACCAGCCCGACCGCTGGCCGCCTCCCGAGAGGATCCTCGTTGAGGCCTTCACCCGCGGTGTGGCCACCCGGGCAGACCTGATTGACGCCCTCGTCGTCGCACCCCGGGTCCACTCCTGGTACTCGCATGGGCCACGACAGGGTGCGCTGCGCCTGCTGACCGGGCTTCGCCCCGAGGCCTGGGCGGCGGGCAGCGACGTCCAACGCGTCGTCGCCGACGTGCGAGACGCCGTTATTGCCGCTGAGGTCGCTCGCGGAGACCTCCCGACCCAACTGTCCGAGACATCCCACGGCTTGCGCACTACCTACGGCGCCCGGCAACTCACCCAATGCCTCACGGCGCTCGGCAAGCGACCGTTCGCTCGTGCGTACGCCTGGACCCAGTCACGTGAAAGCAGCCTCTCCCACCTCATTCGCGTCAACCAACCGTTGCCGGACGACACCGCAGACACACTCGGCCAGCTGGCCAAGGCCGGCAAGATTTCCGACCAACGACTCATCGAGACGGCCGTCTACGCACCCCAGTGGTCCCGACTCATCGAGCAATGCCTCGGCTGGACCGGCCTGGAGTCCGCCGTGTGGTGGGTCCATGCGCACACCAAGGACGACGGCTGGTCCGTAGACGCCGAGATCCGAGCACACTGGGCCACCGAGGTCAGCCAACGCACCCCGCTGGATGCCACCGACCTCGTGAACGGTGCCGCCGACGTCCTCTGGTTCCACGACGTAATCGGCACGCTGGGGGACGAGCGGTTCACCCAAGTGCTCAAGGCCGCGAAGTACGCCTCGTCCTCGGGCGGACACAAACGTGCCGAACTGTTCGCCACCGCCCTCCTCGGCAAGATCGACGAAACCGAGGTCGTGCAGCGCATCAAGGACAAGCGGCACCAGGACTCGGTGCGCTCACTCGGGCTGCTCCCGCTGCCGGATCAGAAGTCGCTGCTCAACCGGTACGAGCTACTGCGTGGGTTCGTCGCGTCCGACCGAACCTCGGGATCGCAGCGACGGGCCTCCGAATCCACGGCCGTCGAGGTTGGCCTGGAGAACCTGGCCCGGACGGCGGGATTCCGCGACCCCCAGCGGCTGGTGTGGGCCATGGAAGCCGAGGCCGTTCGCGACCTGGCCGCCGGTCCGGTCACGGCAGCCGACGACGACCTTGTGGTGACGCTGGCAATCGACGCCACCGGATCTCCCGATCTCAGGGTGCACCGAGCCGGAAAGCCCCTGAAGTCGATCCCGAGCAAGAGCACGAAGGTCCCAGAGATTGCCGAGCTCCGAGACCGGGCGACCTCCCTGCGCAAACAGATCCGCCGGATGCGTGCCTCCCTCGAATCGGCCTGCATCCTCGGCGACGCCTTCGACCCGGACGAACTGGCAGACCTCCTGCGGCACCCGATCCTCGCGCCGATGCTCCGCGATCTTGTCCTTGTCGACGACGAGGGCATCGTCGGACTTCCCCTCGACGGCACCACCATGTCCGCACCCGACGGTACAGAGCGGGTCGCCATGGGAGCGCTCCGTGTCGCACACCCGATCGACCTCCTGGCATCGGGCGAATGGCCCGACTTTCAGCACGCCCTGATGACCGCCGAGCGGCGCCAGCCCTTCAAGCAACTCTTCCGCGAGCTCTACGCACTGAACGAGAACGAGCGCGACGAAGCCGGCCTGAGCTCCCGTAGGTACGCCGGGCACCAGGTCGAAGGTCGGCAGGCTGGCGGGATCTTCACCTCCCGCGGTTGGGTGGCGGACTTCGAACAGGGCTTCTCCCGAACGTTCCACCAGCAGAAGATCACCGCATGGTGCCACCTAGTCAACGGATGGGGGTCTCCCACCGAGGTGGAGGATGCCACCATCGATGACGTCACCTTCCACCCCTCCGGGAAGTGGCAGCCGATCCCGCTCGCCGACATCCCAGCGCGCGTATTCTCCGAAACCATGCGCGACCTCGACCTGGTCGTCTCTGTCGCCCACACGAGCGGCGTCAACCCCGAGGCATCGGAGTCCTCGATCGCCATGCGCAGTCGGCTGGTCGACGAGACCGCCTCGATGCTCGGCATGACCAACGTCGAAGTTGGCGGACACCACGCACGCGTCAAGGGCCAGCTTGGCACCTATTCGATCCACCTCGGCTCTGGCGTCGTGCACCGGATCCCCGGCAACGCGGTCTGCATCGTGCCCGTCTCCGCCCAACACCGCGGCCGCATCTTCCTGCCCTTCGCCGACGACGATCCGCGCACCGCCGAGATCGTGGCGAAGGTCGTCCTGCTCGCCCGGGACAACAAGATCAAGGACCCGACGATCCTCCAACAGCTCGTGGGCTGAGGGGACGACGTAAGCGTCATCGTCTCGTGGGATCGGGCGTATCGCCGGGCCAAGCAGGTTCGGCAGGAACGGCTCCGCCTCCCCCAGTCGCTTCGACGGATTCGTCGCAGAATTCCCGTCCAGGTTCGATGTCCCCCGTGCGCGGCAGCGCGACCTGCGCATCCCCGTACTCCGCATTCGCCGCGTCACTCATGGCGTCCATCCCTTCATCGGGCTCCGCCTTATCGTGGTGTGCGAGGCGGGCGTACGCCATCGCTGGACACACAAAGGCTGGACACACAAGGCCGGACACACAAGGAGAGTCGCGATGACGACGGTCGACCGAGACGCCGTGAAGGCATTCCGGAAGCAGATGGTCGGAGTGCTCAACGACGCCGCGCTCGGGCTGCTCCTCGGCATCGGTGATGAGTTGGGACTGTTCGACGTGCTGGCGCAGACCGGGCCGGCCGACAGTGTCACACTGGCTTCGGCAGCCGGAGTGGACGAGCGGTATCTACGCGAATGGCTCGACGGCATCGTGGCCGGCGATGTGGCCGAGTACGACCCCGACACCCGTCGCTACACACTCCCTCCCGAGCACGCTGCTTCTCTGACCGCCAGCGACGGCCCGGTGAACCTGGCCCGCAGCCTCAAGCTGCTCACCACGCTCGCGGGTGTGACCCCCGATCTGCGAGAGCGGTTCCGTAGCGGCGGTGGTCTCGGGTACGAAGCGTTCCCGAGATTCCATGCGCTGATGGCCGAGGAGTCCGCCGCGACCCACGACGCAGGCCTGCTCGACGTCGTGGTGCCAGCGATACCGGGGCTGCACGAGCAACTGACGCGAGGTGCGGTGCTCGCCGATGTCGGGTGCGGCGCCGGGCATGCCGTCAACCTGCTCGCTCGCGCCTACCCCGCCAGCAGCTTCGTCGGGTACGACCTCGGCGACGAAGCCATCGGAGCCGCACGAGTCGAAGCGGCCGAGTGGGGGCTGACCAACGCCAGCTTCGAGATCCGGGATATCGCGCAGCTGAACGAGGAAGCAGCGTACGACGTCGTGACGGCCTTCGACGCCATCCACGACCAGGCATTCCCCGACCAGGTGCTCGCCGGCATCGCCACCGCGCTGCGCCCGGGCGGCACGTTCTTGATGGTCGACATCAAGGCCGAGACCGGCGTCGAGAACAACCTGGCCCTCCCCTGGGCCACCTACCTCTACACGCTGAGCCTGATGCACTGCATGACCGTCTCCCTGGCCCAGGGCGGAGCCGGACTCGGCGCCGTCTGGGGCCGACAACGAGCAACCCAAATGCTCGAGGAAGCGGGCCTGGGCGATGTCGAGGTCAAGGAGATCCGGACGGACCCGTTCAACTACTTCTACGTCGCGCGCAGACCTTCGACGTGATGGACTCTCCGCGCACATGCACGCGCCCGGGCTCTTCACTGCGGTGGCCATCCCCGCAGGAGCGGAAGCCAGAGCCTTCTCGGGCATGGAAGGCTACGAGAACACCGCGGCCGCCGATAATGTAGGCGGATGCTGTTTCCCGAGTCCCGCCGAGCCTTGGCGTACGCGGAAGGCGAGATCCCGGCGTACGCCGAAGGTTTCGACATCGCTGCCTCCCGCGACCAGGCCCGCACCGAGGTAGCCGACGAGCCACGCGAGGAGGTCGCCGAGGTCGCCGACCTTGACGCCGACGGCGTTCCGGTCCGCCTCTATCGCCCGGCCGACAATCCCGACGGCGCGGTCATCGTGCATCTGCACGGCGGCGGCTTCGTCTTCCACGACATCGAGGTCCACGACCCCGCCTGCCGTCGGCTCGCCAACCGTGCCGGCATGGCAGTGCTGAGCGTGGACTACCGGCGCTCGCCCGAGCACCGCTTCCCCGCCGCGCCCGACGACGTCTCCACCGTGCTCACCTGGCTGGAGCGTGAAGCCGACGGCCTCGGAATCGCCGGACCCGCGTACGCCCATGGTGACAGCGCCGGCGGCAACCTGGCCCTGGTCGCCGCGCTCCGGCATCCGGGCCGGTTCGCGGCCACCGGCCTGATCTATCCGTTCCTGGATCCGACGGCGTCCTTCGACTCCTACCGCACGGCAGCGGACGGGTTCGACCCGAGAGAAGCCGCCTGGTACTGGGAACAGTACGCGGCCAGCGCCGACGACCTGACCAACCCCGACCTCGCGCCGCTGCTCTCGACCAAGCTGTCCACACTCCCGCCGACGCTCGTGGTAACCGCGGAGCACGACCCGCTCCGCGACGAGGGCGAGCACCTGGCGGGCCTGCTGGCCGACGCCGGAGTCGAGGTCGTCGCGACCCGCTACCTCGGGCAGCTACACGGATTCTGGCGCCAGCACACGGTCTTCCCGTCGGCAGAGCCGCTCATGCGCCAGGTCGCGACCTTCTTCAACCAGCACCGGCCAGGGTGACGACGCCAGAGTGACGCGGCGTGACAACGTGGGCGCGCTCAGCCAGTCACGCAACCGCCACCGGAGAGCAGGACACGGTCGAAGAACGCCATCTGCACGTCGTACGCGGGCGCGGCCTTGTCCCCACCCGCGATGTCGGCTCGCGGCCGGCGACAGGTCAGGCGTCAGGGGCTGTCCGATGCCCCGGTGGCCAGGGGCGTGCCCAGAACGAGGTCGAAGTCCCGGGCCTCCTCCCAGACGGTGAGCGTTCGGGAGGCGAGCGCCTCGTCCGGGGTGAGTGCGGTCAGCACGTAGCGGCCGCTGTCGGGCCGGAGGACCCGGTAGCGGCCGTCGTGGTCAGTGCGGGTCGAGGCGATCACCTCTCCCGAGCTGCGGGTAAGCACGACCAGGGCGTCGGCGAACGGTTCCCCGCTGGCGTCGCGGACCACGCCGCTGAGCGTCAGCCGGTCACGCAAGACGATCGGTGGGAGCGGCGCGTCGCTGTCCAGCGTCATCATCCGCGCCCGGGGTCGCCAGCCGTCGGCGGCCGTCACCACGAGATAGTCGGCCCGCTGCGGGACGACCGCGGTGAACTGTCCTTGAGCGTCGGCCTGGCCCCAGTCCACCGCTTGGCCATCGGGAGTCACGACCGTCACGACCGCATTCCGGATCGGCTTGCTCTCCTGGGTCACGACCTGACCCCGCACGATCCGGGACTGGGCAGTGTTCTCCGCACCGGAGCGATCGGCCTCCTCACCGTATTCGCGCATCCGCAGCATCGGCAGGCCGATCGCCGTCGTGCACAGGGCAGCCGCCGCGGCCAGCCAGAAGACGAGCATCAGCGAGTCGAAGCTCGGAACGGTCAGTCCGGCGATGGTGGTCGCCGACGCCGTCGTGATAGCGGCGGTCACCGCGCTCACAGTCGAGGTGCCCAACGACCGGAGCAGCACGTTGAGACCGTTGGCCGAGGCCGTCTCCGTCACCGGAACCGCGCGCATGATCAGCGTCGGCAGGGCCCCGTACACCATGGCGGTCCCGGTGCCTACCAGGACCGACCCGACAACGATCTGGGCGAGGTCGTCGCTGAAGAACACCCGGCCGACGTAGGAGACGGTCATCAGCGCGGCACCGCTGATCAACGCGGTCTGCGGACCGAAGCGACGGGTCAGCCAAGCCGAGACCGGCGCCATCACACCGAAGGCAACGGCGTTGGGCACCATCCACAGCCCGGCGGGGAGAATGCCGAGCCCGAGCCCGTAACCGCTTTCCGCCGGCATCTGCAGGAGCTGGGTGGTAACCAGCATGTTGGCGAACATCGAGAAGCCGACGAAAACCGCGGCGACGTTGACCAGGACGACCGACTTCCGAGCCGCTACTCGGATATCGACCAGTGGCCGCGGCGTACGCAGCTGCAACGGCACCCAGACCACCAAGATCGCCAGGCCTACGACGATCAGACCGAGCGTGAGCGGGTCGAGCCAGCCCCAGTGGCCACCCTTGGAGAGCGCGAGCAACACGGCGGTCAGCGCCGCCGAGAGCAACACGGCGCCGCGGATGTCAAACGTGCCGCTCGTACGGACCGGCGACTCGGGCACGTAGGCCATTGCGCCGGCGATCAGCACGACCCCCACCCCAGCGGTCAGCCAGAAGAACGCGTGCCAGTCCATGTGCTCGACGATGAGCCCCGAGAGCGGCAGGCCGGCGCCAGCACCGATAGCGAGGGTGGCACTCATCAGCGCGACACCGAGCGGCACCTTGTCCCGAGGCAGCTCGTCACGCATGATCGCGATAGCGACCGGCACCAGCGCCACGCCCACCCCCTGCAGAGCGCGAGCCCCGATCAACAGCGGCAGCGCCTGGCTCACCGCACCCACGAGCGACCCGAGGACGGAGACCGCCAAAGCCACGACCATCAACCGTCGCTTGCCGTACATATCGGCCAGCCGCGAGACGGTCGGAGTCGCGATCGCGCCGCTGAGCAGTGTGGCGGTCACCAACCACGAAGCGCTGTCGGGCGAGGTGTGCAGCAGCCGGGGAAGGTCCGGCAGCAGCGGCAGGAGCAGCGTCTGCTGGAGAGATACCACGATGCCGCAAAGCGACAGCATGGTGACAACCAACGTCGAGTTGGCGCGCGGACGCGGCTCCGGATCGCTCGGTTTGTCTGCGGGTCTCGCTACGAGCCCATCGGTCATGCTGTCGGGTCCTGTGTCGGTCGTCGTCGGTTCGGCCCTGCGGCCAAGCGACCACCCCTGGCGCTCGTTCGCATCGAGGCGAATTCTACGGAGCCCGGCGCGACACCGGCGAGGCGGTCGCGATGGGCCAGCTCAGGCGTACGCTCGGGCCGAGCAGCACGAGGAGGCTAGGGCACGCGCATGGACAGTCTGGGAAAGGCCGGAGCGACCCGCTGGTTCCTGTCGCCCGAGGAACGCGGCAACGAGGCGACCCGGCTCGACGACGCCCATTCGGGCCTCGCGTGGTCGACCGGCAACCGGGCCCGCCCGCTGATCCACGGATCGGCCTACTTCGCCGCGCTGCACGAGCGCATCGAGGCAACCGACCGGGGTGACGTGATCCTGTTCACCGACTGGCAGGGCGACGCGGACGAGCTGTTGACCGGGGCGCCCGGCAGCGAGCTGGTCGAGGTGTTGGGCCGGGCGCTGGATCGCGGGGTCGACGTACGCGCGCTGGTCTGGCGCTCGCACAGCCGACTGCTCGGCTACTCCACCGAGTCTCACCACCGCCTCGGTGAGCTGCTGCAGGAGCGGGGTGCCGATATCCAGCTCGATATGCGGGTTCGCCCGGCCGGGGCGCACCATCAGAAGTTCGTGGTGATCCGGCATGCGCGCGACGCCACCCGTGATGTCGCGTTCGTCGGTGGCATCGACCTGTGCCACGGGCGCCGCGACGACGCCCGCCACCTCGGCGACCCTCAGGCCGAGGAGATGGCGTCGGAGTACGGTCCGACGCCGCCCTGGCACGACGTGCAGCTGGAGCTGTCGGGGCCGGCCGTGTACGACGTCGAGACGGTCTTCCGCGAGCGCTGGGACGACTCGGGTCCGCGTACCCGCAATCCGATCCGGCGGATCCAGGACGCGGTCCGCGGCCTGGACAGGCCTCGCCGTCCCTTGCCTCCCCAGCAGCCACCGCCGCCCCCGGTGACCGGTGGTGACCACGCGGTCCAATTGTTGCGGACCTACCCGGCACTCGGCGTCGGCTGGTCCTACGACTTCGCGCCACAGGGCGAGCGCTCGGTCGCACGCGGGTATACGAAGGCGTTGCACCAGGCCCGCTCCCTGATCTATCTGGAGGACCAGTTCCTGTGGGGCCGGGAGATGAGCTCACACCTGGTGGAGGCTCTCGAGGAGCATCCCGGTCTCCACCTGGTCGCCGTACTCCCCCGTGTACCCGACCAGGAGGGCTGGTTCTCCCGGGATCCTCAGTCGCTAGGACGGCTCCGGGCGATCGAGCGGGTCCTGGAGGCAGCCCCCGACCGGGTCGCGATCTACACGCCCGAGAATCACGCCGGCACTCCGGTGTACGTGCACGCCAAGGTGTGCGTGATGGACGACAGCTGGGCCACGGTCGGCTCGGACAACTTCTGCCGCAGGTCCTGGACCAACGACTCGGAGCTCTCCGCAGCCGTCATCGACCTCGGCGCTCCCGACGGCGAGGGCTACCCGCGGCGGCTCCGCCTGATCCTGGCCGCGGAGCACCTCGACCGGCTCGACCCGGATCCGGCGGCGGGCGAACTCGACGAGGATCTCCTGAACCAGACGATGGCCGACTGTCTCGATCCCGGTGACATGTTCGCGGTGCTCGCCAAGTCGGCGCAGGAACTCGAGCAGTGGCACCGGGGCGGCCGACGCGGTGCTCGCCCACCTGGACGGCTGCGACCCCTGCCGCTACCCTCGCTTTCCCTGCCTCGTCGCGCTCTCGCGGTGCCTGCGTACCGCTATCTCCACGACCCCGAAGGACGGCCCTGGCGGATGCGGTGGCGTCGCGAGTTCTGACCGGGAATAGATGCACAGAACCGCGGCAGCGTCAGCCGACCGCACCGCGGAACAGGCGGGCCGACAGGACGCCCTGGCTAGAGCTCCAGCAGCTGCGCGAGCTCTTCTTGCAGGTAGCCGATCACGGAGTCGGCATCGGGGAAGACATCGGGGCAGGTGGTCAGGCCGAAGGCAAGATCGTCGCCAGTGCTGACCACGGTGATGTTGAGGCCCGAGCCATCGCCGATCGTCGACAGCGGATACTGCGTCACCACCTTGGCTCCTCCGTAGTAGAGGTCCTCCCGCGGGCCGGGAACGTTGGAGATCACCAGGTTGAACGGCAGCACAGAGGATTCCGCGAGCTTGAGCGCAGCGGCCGTGCGTGCGGCGTACTCCGCGGCGGCCGGTGCGCTGAAGTTGCCGAGCTGCTGGAGGAGCGTCGCAGGCACGGCCTTGAAGTCCTCCTTGGCCCCGGCCATCGCGACCCGCACGGCATCGAGACGCTCCCTGGCCGTCGCCAAGTGGGTCGGCAATTCCGGCGCCATCGCAGAAACCTGGTTCCCTGCCGAGTCGGCCTGGTCCGCCGTACGCGTCGAGACCGGCACCATTGCCTTGATCGGGCCGTCCGGCAGTTCGTTGTGATCGATGAGCCAGCGCCGCATGGCACCCGCGCACATCGCCATCACGACATCGTTGATCGTGCACCCGAGGGCTGTCTTGACCTGGCGAACGTCACTGAGCGAGACCTGGCCGAAGGCGAACTTGCGCGCCGAGGTCAGGCTCTTGTTGAAGGAGAGGCGAGGGGCAGGAGTGGGTGGGGTCTGCGGAAGCTTCGGCGGCTGCATCTGCGTCATCTGCGTAGTCCAGTCGGCCATGGCCTTCTGCATCAGCTCCAGGAATTGCCCGGGCTTGCCCATGACACCGAGATAACCGCGGGAAAGCATCTCGAACTCGGTCGGCTTCTTCTCCGGCTCCGGCATGCTTGCCGGTGGCTCTGGGTCCGGGGCGTGCGGGTCGGGCGAGACGAAGGCCATCATCAGCGCCACACACGACTTGCCGTCGAACGCCGCGTGGTGAAGCTTCGTGTAGATCGCGATCTTGCCGCCCTCCAGACCTTCGATGACATAGGTCTCCCATAGCGGACGGGCTCGGTCGAGAGGTCGCTGATGGATTCTTGCCACCAATTCGGCCAACTGCTCGTTGGTGCCCGGCTCCGGAAGTGCCGCCCCGCGAACGTGATAGTCCAGGTCGACATCTTGGTCGTCGTACCAATACGGCAGGTCGATGCCGAAAGGAACCTCGGCCAGCTTCCACCGCAACGAGGTTAGATGAGGCAGCCGCGCTGCATACATCGCCCGCACCGTCTCTACGTTGAACGGCCCGTCGACGGTCGAGGGATCCAAGACCATGATGCCCGCAGTGTGGCCAGTGATCCTCGAATCCTCCATGTGAAGGAACGTCGCATCGACTCCGGTCAATTGCTGCATGTGCGCTGTCTCCCTTCCGATATGGCGGGCTCAAGCGCTCCCGCCAATCTTCTACATCGCCGACGTAGACATACCTACCAGCGAGTCGGTATCTGTGGCCAACGTCACCGTACCGCACAGAGGTGCGGATTGAACGTCCTGGCCAGCCTCGATGGGTGTGCGTCGCAAACGGTTCAGCCCGGGCGAACTCGACCGGACCCGAGCAGTGACGGGTCGAAGGCCAAGCCAGCGCGCCACCGTGCAGGCTCTCCGCACCGTGACGGCGATCCTCGATGACGCGGGCAGCAGCCAGTGCATGGTCCGCCGACGCGATGGACCCATGGATCGATGCTCACACGCGACCCTGACACGTTGTGCTACGGCGCGATATCTGTGGTCTGGCCTGGGGGATCTTCGGCGGACCTTCGTAGGTGCTTCTCAAACCTCCGCAAGCCGCTGGAATCGTTGATTCCCGTGTTCTCAGTGGCTGAGCGACGCGTGCCGCGTACTGGTATCAGTCCACTTCGCGCCGGCGCCGCGCGACCAGCACCAGCCCGGCACCAGCCACCAACAGACCCAAGCCACCGATCAAGCCGGCGGCGATGTCCGCACCGGTGACTGGCAGCGAGGAATGCCCACCGCTGTCCGTGGACCCCGAATCGTCGGTGTCATCGGAACTGCCGGTGTTATCGGAGTCAGTGGTGTCGTCGGAATCGTCAGTGTCGTCGACGACGGCGGCTGTCACCGTCACCGTCAGCGTCGCCTCGTCATACAACGTGTTGCCGTCCGTGACCCGGTAACCGATCGTGGCGGTGCCCGTGAAGCCGTCGTTGGGGGTGAACGTGATCTCACCGGTGGTGGTATTCAGCGTCCACGTGCCCTGACCCTTGACCGTGACCGTGGTCGCTGCAGTCGGCTCACCCGTGGCCGGGTCCACCAGCTGCACCGTCAGATCCGTGCTGCTACCTGCCGTCACCAAGTCACCCAACGGGTCGAACGTCGCCGTCTCACCCGGGTTGATCGTCGCCGAATCATCCCTAGCTGTCGGCGGGTCGTTGATCTCCACCGACAACTCGCCCGATGCGGTCAGACCGTTCTCATCCGTGGCCGTGTACGTCTGCGATGTCACCGCACCGAAATACCCGTCCTCAGGAGTGAACGTCGCCACAACCTCACCCTCAGCGGTCAGCTCAATCGTCCAGGTGCCCTCACCGGCGACGACCAAAGTCGTCTCACCGTTGTCGAACACCACCGAGGTCAACGTCGCCGTGCCCGCCGAGACCTCAGGAGTCAACGTGGCCGCCTCGCCCGGGTTGACTGTCACCGACGCATCGCCCGCCGACGGCGGGGTGTTCACATACACCGTCAACGTCCCCGTGTCGGAGAGCT
>JASGGG010000075.1:0-15538 GCA_047605165.1 Nocardioidaceae bacterium | reverse complement strand
GCATCCCGGACCCCACAAAGTTCGGCGGGCTCTCGTTCGAGCCCAAGTGGGACGGGTTCAGGTGTCTGATCTTCCGCGACGGTGCCGAGGTGCTGCTGGCGTCGCGGAACACCAAGCCGCTGACCCGCTACTTCCCCGACGTCGTGGCGGCCGTGCTGGCCAACACCCCGGACCGGTGCGTGCTCGACGGCGAGATCATCCTCGCGATCGACGACGTGCTCGACTTCGAGCGATTGCAGGATCGCATCCACCCGGCCGACTCGCGGGTGCAGCTGCTCGCCGAGACCACGCCGGCAGCCTACGTCGCGTTCGACCTGCTGGCCTGGGGCGACGAGGAGCACGCGAGCCGTCCGTTCGCCGAGCGGCGCGCGGCCTTGGAGCGAGCACTGGCCGACGCGCGACCGCCCGTACACCTGACGCCGACCACCACGGACCCCGTCGTCGCGCAGGACTGGTTCGACCAGTTCGAGGGGGCCGGGCTCGACGGCGTCGTCGCCAAGCCGATGGGTGAACCGTACGTACCCAAAGGCCGCACGATGCTGAAGATCAAGCATGACCGCACCGCCGACGTCGTGCTCGGCGGGTATCGGTTGCACAAGAACTCCACGCCGGAGGAGCCGATGCTCGGCTCCCTGCTGCTCGGGCTGTACGACGCCGACGGCGAGCTACAGCATGTCGGTGTCTCGGCCTCGTTCACCGCGGCTCGTCGCGCCGAGTTGATCGACGAGCTCACGCCCCTGCAGTGCCCGATATCGGAGCACCCTTGGGGCGCGTGGGAGGAGTGGGCCGTCGCACTCCCCCGATCAGGCGGGGCCGATCGCGTGCCCGGCACGCAGAGCCGGTGGAGCCAGGGCAAGGACCTGTCGTTCACGCCGCTGCGTCCGGAGCGCGTCATCGAGGTCGGGTACGACCACATGGAGGGCCGGCGGTTCCGGCACACCGCGCAGTTCAAACGGTGGCGCTTCGACCGCGACCCGGAATCGTGCGGCTACGAACAACTGGAAGAGCCGGTGTCCTACGACCTGACCCGGATCCTGACCTAGGCTGCGAGCATGAGCGAGTCGACCTACGACGTTGTGCTGCTGGTGGAGCAGACCCTCTCCGCGCTGGACGCCGAGCAAGTGCGCAGCCTGCATACCGAGATCGAGGCAGAGGTGCGCTACCACCTGCTGCTGCCGGTGGAAAACGCGGCCGAGCAGATCGAGACCGCCATGGGCACCCTCGCCAGTGGTGACCTGATGGCCACCGCGATGCCGGTGCTGGACTCCGAGGAGGTCGAGGAGATGCAGCAGGACCTGCTCGACAGTGCTCGTGAGGCCGTCGCGGAGTCGGTGCGCCAGCTCGAGGCCGCCGGGGCGGTCGCCGAGGGGAGCGTGGTCTCCGTCGAGCCGGTCGACGCCCTCGTCTCGGCCGTCCAGGAGACCGATGCCGCCGAGGCGATCATCCTGACCCGGCCCCATCTGGTCGCGGAGTTCTTCCACCTCGACTGGACGTCGCGCGCACGCCGCAAGCTCGGCGTACCGCTGCTGCACCTGCTCGAGCGCGAGACCTTCGACGAGCAGGCCGGTCAAGGTGAGGGAATCACCGGCCTCTAGGAATCACCAGTCAAGTTCGAGGAGATCCGGACATGTTCGTTCCCTTCAGCGTCAACGACTTCCTCGACCGCGCCGTGCAGGTGTACGGCGACCGGGTGGGCGCGGTCGACGAACCCGATCAGCCAGCTGTCTCCCAAGGAGAGCTGACCTATCGCGAGATCGGGGAGCTGGCAGCACGGCAGGCGGCCCGGCTGGACGAGCTCGGCATCGGCGTCGGTGATCGGGTGGCGATCGTCAGCCAGAACAGCACCCGCCTGCTGACCTCGTTCTTCGGCGTCTGCGGCTGGGGCCGGGTGCTGGTGCCGGTGAACTTCCGGCTGAGCCCGGACGAGGTGCGCTACATCGTGGGTCACTGCGGCGCCCGGGTGCTCTATGTCGACCCGGAACTCGAGGAGTCGCTGAAGGATGTCGAGTGCGAGCACAAGTTCGTGCTCGGCGCCGACGACGATCTCTATGCCGCCGCCGGGGCCGAACCGCGGCCGTGGGAGCCGGATGAGGCGGCGACGGCGACGATCAACTACACGTCTGGTACGACGGCGCGGCCCAAGGGCGTGCAGATCACCCACCGCAACATCTGGGTCAACGCGGTGACGTTCGGGCTGCACACCGGGCTCAGCGACCGCGACGTGTACCTGCACACGCTGCCGCAGTTCCACGCGAACGGCTGGGGCATGCCGTTCGCGGTCACCGGCGTCGGCGCCAAGCACGTCATCTTGCGCAAGGTCGACGGCGCCGAGATCCTGCGGCGCGTACGCGACCACGGCGTGACCGTCATGTGCGCGGCTCCCGCCGTGGCCGCGGCAGTGCTCGACGCACTGCCCGACTGGGAAGGCGAGGTGCCCGGCCGCGACCGGGTCCGGATCATCATGGCCGGCGCGCCGCCGCCGACCAAGACCATCATCCGCGTCCAGGAGGAGCTGGGCTGGGAGTTCATCCAGATCTACGGTCTCACCGAGACCTCGCCGCTGCTCACCATCAACCGCACCCGAGCGGAGTGGGATGACCTCGACAAGGAGGTGCGCGCAGCCAGGCTGTCCCGTGCCGGTGCACCCGCCTTGGGCGTGCGGCTGAAGGTGGACGAGTCCGAGGCGAACGCCGGCGAGGTACTGGCCCGCTCCAACGTGGTGCTCGAGGGCTACTGGGAGCAGCCGGAGGAGACCGAGCGATGCCTGGCCGGCGGCTGGTTCCACACCGGTGACGGCGGGTTCGTCGGCGAGGACGGCTACCTCACCATCGCCGACCGCAAGAAGGACGTGATCATCACCGGCGGCGAGAACGTCTCCTCGATCGAGGTCGAGGACACGCTGTTCTCCCACCCCAGGGTGGCCGAGGTCGCCGTGATCGGCGTACCCAGCGAGAAGTGGGGCGAGACGATCAAGGCGCTCGTCGTCCTGACCGACGACGTTGCGGGCTCGGACAGTTCCAGCATGGAGGCCGAGCTGATCCAGTGGTGCAAGCAGCGGCTCGCCGGCTACAAGGCACCCACGTCGGTCGAGTTCCGCGACGAGCTCGCCCGCACCGCGACCGGCAAGCTGCAGAAGTTCAAGCTGCGCGCGCCGTACTGGGAAGGGCGCGACCGGCAGGTCAATTAGGTTCCCTCACCATTGTGCCGTGGGTGGCACCTACGTTTGGCATCGTTATCTGACCGATCAACGAAGGCAAACATGGTCCGTCTCGTGCCCATTCGCGGCGGCGACCCGCCCAAGACGCTGGTCCTCGTCCGCGAAGGCGTCCAAACCCTCAGCGATACTGCCCTCGAGCAGGCCTGCGCCCGCACGTACGAACTGATGGGCCTCCATGGCTTCTCGGTCTTGGAGGTTCCCGAGGGTGGCTACCAAGAACTAGCCCGGCTTCGACCGCTGCTCCGCACTCGCCGTCGGATCATGATCGCCTCAGGGCGGGATCTCACCACGGCCGGCTTCGCGCTCGTTCCCACGATGGACTACCCGCACTGGACCGTGGTGGTCTCCGAGCCGACTTCGGCGCGCTTCGCGCTCGTCCGCGCCCAGTTCTCCGCGCCTGTTCTGAACCCCGCCTACGTCTCGCAAAGGGACTAACATGAAGATTGTGAGCGCGGCAGATCTTATCTACGATCCAACCGAGGTGGGTCCGGATCTGGTCGCCGCCTGCCTTGTCTCTCAAAGCCCGCGTGCCACCGATCCCTCTTTCGATCCCCGCCCGAACGACATTCTGACGGTGACAGACGCCGACGGCGAGGATCTACGCGCGAGAGTCGTCCGGCGCGACGGCAACGTGATCTGGGTCCAGTTGGATGTGCCAGGACTGATGACCGCGCCTACGTCCGCACGCTAACCAATGCTGATCGAGACGCGGCGGCTTGTCCTTCGCGAGCTCACCGAGGCGGACCGGCCCTCGCTGCGCACGATCCTGCAGGACGCCGAGACGATGGCCGCGTACGAGGGTCCGTTCAGCGACGCCGAGGTCGACGAGTGGTTGGGTCGCATGCTCGACCGCTACGCGAACGATGGCGTCGGGCTATGGGCGGTCGTCTTGCGGGAGGCCGGCGAATTGATCGGCCTGTGCGGCCTGACTCGGCAGGACTTGCCCGACGAGTCCGTGATTGAGGTCGGCTATCTCTTCAACCGGGCGCACTGGCATCGCGGCTACGCGACCGAGGCCGCCGCGGCTTGCCGGGACTACGCATTCGGCGAGCTGGGAGCCGAGCGCGTGTACGCCATCGTGCGCGACACGAACCTCACCTCGATGAACGTCGCCATCCGGCTCGGTATGACCGTGCGCACCCGCTTCACCAAGCACTACCGCAGCACCGACATGCCCCACCTCGCCTTCGCCGTCGACCGCGCCCCGACCCGGTAGGCACTGACTCTCGATCCGGTTCCCCTCGGCGCTGTCGGGCCGCGCTCGACCAAGTAGTCAACTAAAACTGCGCCGGACCACCAGTCACCACCGACACTTCCCCGCTGCGACTGGCTACGGGGCAATTCTATTGCCGGCTTCGTCCCAGTGATCCTCGCGCTTCTTCGACGGCTGCACTCGGGGCGGCTCGCCCGGCATCTTCGGATAGTCAGGTGGCCAGTTGAGCTCGCCGCCGGGCAGCGTCTCCCAGAGGCTCAGCAGCGGCTCGAGTGAGTATGCCTGGTCGTCCATGTCTGCCCAGGGGTCGCCGTCGCTCAGGTAGTCGGGGATCGTCGTGAGGTTGAAGTCTCGAGGGTCTCGTACGCCGGCAAGCTGCTCCCAGGTCATCGGCGTGCTGACCGGGGCACCAGGGCGAGCCCGCAGGCTCCAGGCGCTGGCAATGGTCCGGTCACGGTTGTTCTGGTTGTAGTCCACGAAGATGCGCTCGCCACGCTCCTCCTTCCACCACGAGGTGGTCACGCCGCTGTCCCGGCGCTCCAGCTCCCGGCCGAGACCGATGGCCGCATGGCGTACCTCCTCGAATGTCCAGCGAGGCTCGATCCGCACGTAGATATGCACGCCCCGGTTGCCGCTGGTCTTCGGGTAGCCGCGTAGGCCGAGTTCCGCCAGCAGCTCCCGGGCGACCTCGGCGACTCGCTGGGCATCGGCGAAGGTCGTGCCCTGCTGCGGGTCGAGATCCAGACGCAGCTCGTCGGGATGGTCCACGTCGGGTCGCCGGACCGGCCAGGGATGGAAGGTCAGCACGCCCATCTGGGCGGCCCACACCAGCGACGCCGGCTCGGTGGGGCACAATTCCTCGGCGGTGCGCCCGCTGGGGAACGTGATCCGCACGGTCTCGACGAAGTCGGGCGCACCTTTGGGCAGCCGCTTCTGGTAGAAGCCGTCGCCTTCTTTGTCGGTAGGTCGGGTCGCCAGCCGCATCCCCTCGCGCCAACCACCGGGCCACCGCTCCATCGCGGTCGGCCGCTCCCCGACCGCCCGCATCAGCGCCGCACCGACGGTCGCGAAGAACTCGCACACGTCCAGCTTGCTGATCGCCGGCGTACGCTCCGTCGCCTCGTACACGATCCGGTCCGGGCTGGAGACGCGGACCTCACGCCCCCCTGCCTGGACGACGGTCGCGGGAGTCTTGGCCATGGAGCCAGCCTAGGGCTGTGCGGTGCCCGGCTAGATTGGGAGCATGGCGTACCCAGTCGACAAGTCAGACGCCCAGTGGCGTGAGCAGCTTTCCCCGGAGGAATACCAGGTGCTGCGCCGCGCCGGGACCGAGCGGCCGTTCACCGGTGAGTACACCGACACCGAGACCATCGGGGTCTACCGCTGCCGGGCCTGCCAGGCGGAGCTGTTCCGCTCCGAGCAGAAGTTCCACAGCCACTGCGGCTGGCCGTCGTTCTACGCGCCTCTGGCCGAGGACAGCGTCGAGTACATCGAGGACACCACCCTGGGCATGAAGCGCGTCGAGGTGCGCTGCGCGGCCTGCGGCTCCCATCTCGGTCACGTCTTCGAGGGCGAGGGCTACGACACCCCGACCGACCAGCGCTATTGCATCAACAGCATCAGCCTGACCCTTGAACCCACCGACAGCTGAGTTGTGGCCGATGGTGGCAATCGCCGCCGGTTTGTGGCCGATGGAGACACGCCGGGAGCCCGATTCGCTGTCGTCATCGGCCACAAGCCAGCCTCAGCCGTCGCGATCGGCCACAATCCGGCTCCGGGAGCGATCGGCCACGATTCGGCACGACCGGCTACGGGAGGTCGGTGATCAGGTCGGTGATCGACTTCTTGCGTCCGGTGTAGAACGGGACCTCTTCGCGGACGTGGCGGCGGGTCTCCGAGCCGCGCAGGTGCCGCATCAGGTCGACGATGCGCCAGAGTTCGTCGGCCTCGAAGGCCAGCATCCATTCGTAGTCGCCCAGCGCGAACGAGGCGACGGTGTTGGCGCGCACGTCAGGGTAGTCGCGGGCCATCTGGCCGTGCTCGGCCAGCAGCTTGCGACGCTCGGACTCCTCCAGCAGGTACCAGTCGTAGGAGCGGACGAAGGGGTAGACGCAGACGTAGTCGCGGGAGACCTCGTCGGCGAGGAACGCCGGGATGTGCGAGCGGTTGAACTCGGCCGGACGATGTAGCGCCAGCTGTGACCAGACGGGCGTGAGCCGCCCGCCGAACGCGGTGCGGCGGAACCGGTGGTAGGCCGACTGCAGCGTGTCGGAGGACTCGGCGTGCCACCAGATCATCAGGTCGGCGTCGGCGCGCAGTCCCGCGACGTCGTACACCCCACGGATCACCACATCCTCGCCGGAGAGCTCCGCGAAGAGCTTCTCGACCTCGGCTGCCTCAGCCACACGGTCATCAGCACCAAAGGTGTCGCGCAACTGGAAGACCGACCACATCGTGTAGCGGATGACCTCGTTGAGGTCCTTGGCGAGCTTACCCCGGTTCGCCGGCCGGGTGTCGTGCTTCTGGTCGTTCGGGGTCTGGTCGTTCATGGCGTCATTCTCGCGAAACCGTCCCAGCCGCGACTACCTGGGCCGCGGCGAGTTGCCCGGAGCGGATGCAGGCGGGGATCCCGATGCCCTCGTACGAGGCTCCCGCGACGGCGAGTCCGGGCTGCCGAGCGACCGCGGCGCGTACGCGCGCGACCCGGTCGAGGTGGCCGACGGCGTACTGCGGCAGCCCCCCTCCCCACCGCTGCACGTGGCTGTCGACCGGTCGCAGCGACAGGCCGATCGCGTCGGCAAGGTCGTCGACGGCGGCGGCGACCAGCTCCTCGTCGGGGACCTGTAGCACCGACTCCTCTCGGTGCCGGCCGACCGACGCGCGCATCACCAGCAGGCCTTCGCCCGAGCCGTGCTCGCGCACCCAGCCCCACTTGCCGAACGAGTAGGTGGCGGCTTTGATCGTGCGACCGTCGACGGGGGGTACGAGGAACCCGCTGCCGTCGATCGCGGGGAAGTCACGCTCGGGGAACGCCATCGTGACGACCGCCATCGAGGCAGTCTCGATCCGGGCCAGCTCCAGGGCCGCGTCGGGCACCTCGTCGGCCAGCAGTCGCGCAGTCGCCGCGGCCGGCGTGGCGATGACGACCGCGTCCGCCTCGATGACACGCGGGTCGGTGGTGGCGCCGACCACGAGGTTCCAACCAGTCCCACTGCGCACGACGCGGCGGACCGTCGTGCCGGTCTCCACCCGCAGGCCGTGGGCTGCCACGACCGCGCCGGGGAGCGTGCCCACTCCCCCTTCGATGCCGGCGAACACCGGGGCCTGCGGGGACCCGGCGGCGCCCAGCGGCGCCCATGACCGAGCGACGCCGTGCGAGAGCGACCGGTCCTTGTCCAGCAGGGCGATCACCTGCGGGATCGCGGCGCGCGCGGAGATCTCCCGGGCATGCCCGGCGTACACGCCGCCTAGGAGCGGCTCAACCAGCCGGTCGAGAAGCTCCTTGCCGAACCGCTCCTCGACCAGCCAGCCGACGCTGACGTCGTCGCTGCCGATCCGGGTCGCGGGCAACACCTGGTCGAGCAGAGCGCGAGCCTGGCCGGAGCGGCTGAGGATGCCGGTGGCGCCGAGCTCCTTCAGATCCGCGGGTACGCCCATCAGGGAACGCGGCATCGGCCGCAGCCGGCCGCGGGTCCAGATGTTCGCCGAGGTCGTCGCCGGGTACACCAGGTCGACGCCGGAGTCGGCCGCCAGGGTCACCGCTTCGGGGCGGCGGTTGAGCATCGACTCGGCGCCGACATCGACCTGCACCCCTCCGACGGTCTCGGTGCGCAGCTTGCCGCCGATGCGCGGGCTCGACTCCAGCACCAGCACGTCGAGCTCCGGATCCAGCCGCCGGATCCCGGCCGCCGCCGCGAGCCCGCTGATCCCGGCGCCGACCACCACCACACCAGCCATGCTCGTCATTGTTCCAGCGGGAACCCGATGCTGGTCGGGCGCGTCCCATGCGCATGCGTACGACACGAGCACGAGCAGGTGCGGCCCTGGTAGCCGCGGCACTGATGACGATCACGATCACGGCATGCGGCGGCGGAGGCAGCGACGACATGGGCACGACGAGCGCGGCGGATGCCGGCAGCGTCGAGAGAGACTCCAGCACCACGGACTCGACGGCGGCGGACGCGCCGGCCGCACAGAGCAAGGCCCAGCCGGCCGACCTCACCAGCGACGACGTGATCCGCACCGGCACGATCGAGCTGGTCGCCGAGGATCTCGCCAAGAAGCGCGACCAGCTGGAGACCGATCTGCGCCGGTTCGGCGGGAACATCGCCCGCCAGTCGACCGTCAACGACAAGCACGGGGACGCGACCCGCGGCAACTTCGTCGTACGCGTGCCGGCGAGCGCTTTCGACGAGTTCATGCAGGTCTACAAGGACGACCCGAGCGTCACCTCCAGCGACATCCAGACCGAGGACGTGCACACCAAGGTCATCGACGTGCAGTCTCGGCTGAGCACGCTGCGGATCAGCCGGGAGCGGCTCAGCAGTTATATGGGGAAGGCCGCGAACGTACGGGCGCTGCTGGACTACGAGAAGCGGATCACTCAAGTGGACAGCGAGATCGCTCGGCTCACCCGCCAGCGCGACTACCTGGCCGACCAGACCTCGTTCGCCACGGTGACGATCTCGATGCGGACGCCCAAGACGGCACCGGCGCACACCGGCAAGCTCGACGACGCCGGCTTCGTCTCCGGACTCGAGCACGGCTGGGACGCGTTCGTCGCGGCCTGCATCGTGGCGCTGACCGTGCTCGGTGCCGCGCTGCCGTTCCTGATCGTGGCGGCCGTGGTCGGCGTACCCCTGTGGTTGTGGCTGCGGTCGCGCCGCAATCAGGAGGCCACAGGGGCGTAGGAGTGCACGAAGTCGGTCAGCCTGGCCAGTTGGTCGGGATCGGTCGACGGCAGCACGCCGTGGCCGAGGTTGAAGACGTGGCCCGGCGCCGTCGTGCCAGCATCGATGATTCGCGCGGCGCGCTCCAGCATCACCTCGGTCGGGGCGAACACCAGCGCGGGATCGAGATTTCCCTGGACGGCCCGGCCGCCGACGCGCGCGATCCCGTCGCTCAACGGCACCCGCCAGTCGATGCCGACCACGTCGGCACCAGCCTCGCCCATCAGCCCGAGCAGCTCGCCGGTGCCGACGCCGAAGTGGATCCGAGGTACCCCCAAGGCACCCGCACGCGCCAGCACCTGAGCCGAGTAGGGCTGCACGAACCGTGCGTAATCGCCGGGGTTCACCGCACCGGCCCAGGAGTCGAAGAGCTGGATCGCGGAGGCACCCGCGGCGACCTGCACCTCCAGGTAGGCCGCGGAGATCTCCGCGATCTTGGTCATCAGCGACCGCCAGAGGTCGGGGGCGCCGTACATCATCGCCTTGGTGCGCGCGTGATCCTTGGACGGCCCGCCTTCGACCAGGTACGAGGCCACGGTGAACGGCGCACCCGCGAAGCCGATCAGTGGCGTGGCGCCGAGCTCGGCGGTCAGCAGCCGGACGGCCTCGGTGACGTACGGGACGTGGTCCGGGGTCAGGTCGGGGATCGCGGTCACGTCGTCGAGGGTGCGCACCGGGTCGGCGACAACCGGACCGACCCCCGGCTTGATGTCCAGGTCGACACCGACCGCCTTGAGCGGCAGCACGATGTCGGAGAAGAAGATCGCCGCGTCGACGCCGTAGCGGCGCACTGGCTGCAGCGTGATCTCGGTGACGAGGTCGGCCCGCATGCACGACTCGAGCATGCCGATGCCCTCGCGCACCTCGAGGTACTCCGGGAGCGACCGACCGGCCTGGCGCATGTACCAGACCGGAGTGTGCGGCACGGGCTCGCCCCGGGCCGCACACAGGAATGCGGAGCCGGACAGGGCAGGATGCGGAGCGCGAGCGGTAGCGAACACCCGGCCATCTTCGCAGGTCAGCGCGCGTGTCTAACTGCCGCGGGGAGTTTTCGCGCCTACCCTGGGGTCATGGCCACACGTCAACAACCCCGTGTGGAAGCCACGGCGACGCCGCATGAGTTCCAAGTCGCTGTCGAGCAGATGCGGGCCGCCCGGTTGCGACCGGAGGTGCTGTGCGAGTCGATGCCAGCACCTCAGCGCATCGCGCCCTTCGCGGCTGCCCTGTCCGCCGACGTGACCGTCGACGGGCAAGACGTCGGCACCGGCCGTATCGTGCTGCTCCACGACCCGGCCGGCAACGATGCCTGGGCCGGCACCTTCCGGTGTGTGGCGTACGCGCGAGCGGAGATCGAGGCCGACATCGCCGGTGACATGCTCTCGGGCCGGGTCGCCTGGACCTGGCTGCTCGACGCGCTGGCCGCTCGCGACGCCGAGTTCGTCGCGCCCTCCGGCACCGTCACCCGGGTGTCGTCGGAGTCGTTCGGCGGGATGGCCGACGAGGAGCCCACCGCCCAACTGGAACTGCGCGCATCCTGGACGCCGATCGGAGACATCGGTCCCCATATCGAGGCCTGGGCCGAGATGTTGTGCACGGCCAGCGGCCTGGAGCCAGTGCCCGAAGGAGTCACCTCGCTGCCCAGCCGTCGCGGGCAGCGTGGGCCGCTCTGATGATCGAAGCTCCAACCCCAGGTGCTCCCGACGACACGGAGGAGCACGACGAGCCCCCGCTCGCGCCGCTTCTGGAGTTGCGCGACGGTCTGCCTCCCGTCGTCGACGAGCCCGCTGCCTATGAGCGGATGCTGGAGGCCTTCAGCTCCGCGAGCGGTCCGGTGGCGCTCGATGCCGAGCGCGCCTCGGGCTACCGCTACTCGCAGCGCGCCTACCTCATCCAGCTGCGACGGGAGGGCGCGGGGACGACGCTGATCGACCCGATCCCGTTCGAGTCCCAGCAACCACTCCAGCAGGCGTTGGGCGACGCCGAGTGGATCCTGCATGCCGCGAGCCAGGACCTCGCCTGCCTCGCCGAGATCGGGTTGCGCCCCGGGACCCTGTTCGACACCGAGCTCGCCGGGCGCCTGCTCGGCTATCCACGAGTCGGGCTCGCGACGCTGGTCGAGACAACGTTGGGCCGGCGGATGAAGAAGGAGCACTCCGCCGTCGACTGGTCGACCCGCCCCCTCCCGCAGCCCTGGCTGGAGTACGCCGCGCTCGACGTCGAGGTGCTCATCGAGCTCCGTGAGCTGCTCGGCCGGGAACTCGAGGCAGCCGGCAAGCAGGAGTGGGCAGCCCAGGAGTTCGCCCACCTGGCGGCCGGTGCGCCCGCTTCGCCTAGGGTCGATCCTTGGCGGCGCACCTCCGGGTTGCATCGCGTGCGCGGACGGCGTGGGCTGGCCGCCGTGCGAGCCCTGTGGGAGACCCGGGACGAGATCGCGGCCCGGCGCGACCTCACCCCGGGCCGCATCATCGGTGACGCGGCGATCGTCGAAGCCGCCAATGCGCTCCCCCGTGACCGGCGTACGCTCCTGGGTCTGCACGGATTCCACGGCCGGGGCGCCGAGCGCTACGCCAACCAGTGGGTGGCGGCCCTGCGCGAGGCCCGCGAGCTGCCGGAGACCGACCTGCCCGAACTCACCCTCAAGCACGACGGTCCACCGCCACCGCGTGCCTGGGCCGACAAGGACCCAGCCGCCGCCGCCCGGCTGACCGCTGCCCGCGCCGCAATGAGCGAGCTCAGCGAGCAACACAACGTCCCGATCGAGAACCTGCTCTCGCCCGACCTCCTGCGCCGGATCCTGTGGGAGCCCCCGGCGGGGGAAGGTCCGCTGGAGGCACGCGTACGCGAGCGTCTCGCCGCGGCGGGCGCCCGGCCCTGGCAGATCGACCTCACCACGCCGGTGATCCTCGCCGCGCTCTGAAATCCGGGCGTCCAGGCTGGTCGAGTACGCCGACGAAGGAGGCGCGTATCGAGACCTACGACGCCGGCGACTCGCTCGGCTCGGGCGGGGTGAAGATCGGCACCGACTGCTCGTCGACCGACTTCAGGAGCGCGTCCAATGCGGGCGTCTCGTCGCTGGTCACGTCGAGCGATGCGCCGTAGAGCACGCGGGTCAGCGCCGTGGTCGCGGAGCTGGCGGCCTCCAGCCAATACGGGGAGTACGGCGTCGGAATCGCCTTGCGTGCGGCTTCGGTGAACACCTCGGCCGACGCCGGTTCCTGGTCAGGCTGGAGGAACGCATCGGAGTGCAGCGTGTCGAGGTCGGCTGGCACCATCGCCCCCGACCGCGCGGCGATGTCGGCGCCGTCGCCGACGGTCGCGAACGCGATGAAGTCGGCCGCTGTCTCGGCGTGCTCCGACGACTTGGCGATGCAGTAGGCGTTCATCTCCGACACGTTCGCGTCCTGCACGAGGCTCGGCAGCGGCGCGACCCCGAAGTTGAGACTCCGCACCTCACGAAGCGTGGGGACCAGGGCCCGCGTACCGATGAGCATCCCGGTCTTGCCGGCAGCGAACCGCTTCTCCGGTGACACCCGGTCGGCCTCTTGCGGGGTGATCCGCACCAGCGGATCGCGGGTCAGGGTGGCCAGTGTCTTCAAGGCGTCACGACTGGCCTCGTTACCGAGGGTCAGCGTCGTGGGCGCGCGGGGGTCGTCGACCGCGGTGCCGTCTCCGGCGACCAGGAACGCCTGCACCAGTCGGAGATCGGGCGGGATGTAGAGGCCGCGGGCACCTTTCGCCGCTGCTTGCGCGGCCGCCTGCAGCACCATCTCCCACGGCCAGGCACTGGTCGCCTGCAGCGGCTTCTCGGGATCCATCAGCCGGCGCGGCTTCACCAGCCGCTTGTTGTAGTAGAGAACGTAGGGCGAGACGTCGTTGGGCATGCAGGCCAGCGTGTTGTCGACCGAGTACGCCGTCAGGGCGGTCCGCTGCACCCCGTCACCGAAGGGGACATCGCGAGCCTCGAGCAGTTCGTTGACCGGCTGGAGCACGTCGGCGGCAACCGCGTCGGGCAGGCGGTCCAGGTCGAGCAGGAACAGGTCGGGAGCGTCGTTGCCGCCGGAGATCTCCCCGATCGCCTTCTCCGCGGCGGCACCGGCCTCCGGGAGGGAGCGGATCTTGATCGTGACGTTGGAGTGCTCGGCCTTGAAGGCGCTCGCGATGGCGCGGTACGTGCCGACGGTGGTCTCGTCGCCGTACACCTCGAGCTTGAGCGTGACCGGGGCGTCGCTCGGTGTCTCGGTGGGCGTGGTCGGCGTCGGCGACGACGGACTGCTGGGCTTGCCCTCCGCGCTACAGCCGACGAGCAGCGCCAGCCCGACCACCACCGCGATCGCGACCGCTCTCCCGTCCCTTCTGCTGGGCCTGCCGGGCACGCCGCCTCCTCACCTGTCCCAAGTCATGTCGGTGTCCGCCACACGCTTCCGCAGCACGATGACGGCCTGTCACACGCTACCGGGGCCTGCCGAGGATCGACGCCGGGCACCCGTCGGCCGCGTACGCTGACGGGGATGTCTGACATGCCCCGGCACCATCGCCCCGCCTTCCCCGGCGCGGCGCGCTTCGAGTCGCTCGTCGGCGACGACGACCCCGCGGTTCGCTCGGAGGCGGCTGACCGCTGCGCGGCCCTGCTGGTCCGCGGCGCCCACGGCTCGGCCGACGCCGCACTGGTCGACCGCGTACTGCATCTGGCCGAGACCGAAGGGCTCGACACCCTGGCCGATCTCTGGTCGGGGTCACCGGCGGACTCGCTGGCCGGCTGCCTGTGGCGGCTCTACCTGATCCGTTCCTGGGTGCATGCCGACCCGGCCGGCGTGGCCAGGGAGTTCGACGAGGGCCGGCGACACACCCCGGTGAAGACCGCCGTCGCCGGCGTCGAGGAGCCACCCGGCCCCGACGAGGTCCTCGCCCTCGCCGACCAGGTGCTGCGCGGCGTCGTCCAGGGCGACTTCGCCGACACGCTGTTCCGCGCGGCCGCGTTCGTCCGCGTCACCGCCGCCGGCCGTGCCCACCTGCCCGACCCAGGCGGCCAACCCGAGGAGCAGCGCCGAGCCGCCGACCTCTCCGCCGCCAGACTCATCTCCCTGGCCGACCAACTCGACGCCGCCGGCCACCTCGAGCTCAACGGCACCCTCGGCTGAACAATCCACCGCAGAGTGGACTTCAGTGAGTAGGCAAAATGACAGATAGATGCCATGCAATCCGTAGGATAGGGCCATGTCCGCCTATCTCCCCCTAGTCGCTGACCTGCGGCGACCAGAGCAGCTAGGAAAGGAAACAGCCAACGCGTGCTGGTCCTCGCCTGGCTCACCTCGGTCATGGGGTCAGTCTTCCAGCCGCCGACGACGGCTCGCGTGAGCGACTCGGTGGGGCTGACAGGTCGCCCGGGTTGGTGGCGTCAGGCGGGGCGACGGTCAAGTTCGTGTTCGACGGCTCGACGGATCCAGGCCGACACCGACCTGTCGTCAGCCTCGGCCCGTTCACGGATCGCGTCGAGTTGCTCGTCGGTGAACCGCACCGGGATCGGCGCGCTCAACCGTCGAGAACGTCGACGCGGCGTACCCTGGGGCTCCTGATTCTCGGGGCGGGCATAGAACTCGTACGCCTCGCCAGGAGTCATCTGCTCAGTACTCATCGCGGTCCCTCCGGTAGGTCGATGCCAGGCCCGGACTGGCCTCATAACAGCCGATCGGTCGGCAACGACTCGGGTCTTCGTCGCGCGCCGGTCCGATCGGAACAACCAAAACCCGGCTCGCGACCTCGGCAACCATCAGCCAGTGAGCTGGTGGCTTCGCGGGGTAGAACAACGGGTCGTTGTCCCAGACGTCGATGACGTCCTACATCCCCAGGTGAGGGTGCTTGAACAGGTGGGCGGCCTGGACGTCGACCTCGAACGGCTCCTCGCCGAGCAGGTCGGGATCGAGCAGCTCACCCATGCGCAAAGTGTATACCAACCAACTACATTCTGGCGGCACGTTTCTTGCAACGGCGGGCGCTCCGGACGCCCTCCTGGGCGTGTCTGACCTCGGTAGCATGCGTGCATTCGTGTGAGGTCGTTTGAGGCGAGGCGAAGTCGGCTGACGGTCTGCGGGTTGGGTGCCGAGTCGGCGGCGGTCAGAGAGCGGCCAGGAGTTCGTTGACGAGGGCGGCGAAGGCGGGTGC
>JASGGG010000074.1:0-15922 GCA_047605165.1 Nocardioidaceae bacterium | reverse complement strand
GCGACCCGAACCACCTGGCAGACGTCGCCCGGCGTGGTGGTGCGATGGGACCCGACCGGTTATCCATCCGCCAGCAGCCGCTTCATTCCGTCATTCATGTGGTCCCTGAGCAGAGCGGTGGCGTGTTCCACGTCACCGGCCAGGATCGCCTTGGCGAGGTTGCCATGCTCCGCTACCCGGTCATCGATCGTGGTGTAGGTGGCCTGCATGTTGGTCAGGCAGATACGGACCTCCATGAGGAGGGTGCGATGCATGCGCTGCAGGTGTGGGCTGTCGGACAGTTCGACCAGCCTCTCGTGGAAGAGCAGATCGAGCTGCGACAGCTCCTCACTGCTGGGGTCGCCGCGATGCTGCTCCATCGCGTCGACGAACTCCATCAGCTTGGCCGCCTCCGCCTGCCGTCCGGTGACAATGATCTGTTCGATGGCGGCGCGCTCCACCGCTCCCCGCGCGAGGTAGGCGTCGCGCACGGTGCTCTCGTCCAGCTCCATCACGAACAGTCCGCGATTGCGCTGGCTGACGATCAGACCCTCTTGGGTCAGTCGCTGCATCGCCTCGCGGAGTGGACCGCGACTGACTCCGAGGATCTTGGCGAGCGGGGCCTCCAGCAGTTGCTCCCCGGGGGCGAACTGCCGCGAGGCGATGGCTTCGCGCAGTTGGCGCGCGATGAGCGTAGGTGTCGTGTCCTGCTGGATCGGCGTGAGCCCCAACGGCTTCTTCGAGCCGGACCTCGCGCTCTTGATATCCATCCCGTCCCCTGACAGAGCCTTCTGCAACCGGCTAGACCCGGCAGCGTGCGGTCGGCGCAGGCCGCCCATCGGTGTCACCTGATGCATCAATATAGACGGCGACAGATCGCGGTGAGCGCAACCACCTCGGCTGCTCGCTGGGCCAAGCGCTTCGGCCGGACGGGAGTCCATCAGGATCCGCTTGATCGCGGTATGGCCAGATAGCGCTGCTCGAGGAACTCATCGATCCCTGTACGGCCGCCTTCGCGACCGAGCCCGGACTCCTTGATCCCGCCGAAGGGCGCCGCCGGGTTGGAGACGAGACCCGTGTTCAGCCCGAGCATGCCCACCTCGATCGACTCCTGCATACGGAAGGCGCGGTCGACGTCCTTGGTGAAGACATATCCAACGAGTCCCCACTCCGTCGAGTTGGCGAGCGCGATCACATCCTCCTCGTCGTCGAACGGGATCACCGGCGCCACCGGACCGAAGATCTCCTGGGACATCAGATCGGAGGACGGGTCCACATCGGCCAGCACCGTCGGGCGGTAGAAGTAGCCGCTTCTGTCCGGGGCTTTGCCTCCGCAGATGACTCGCGCACCACGGCCGACCGCGTCGGAAACGAGGGACTGCACCTTCGCGAGCGCTTTGGGCTCGATCAGCGGACCCACCTGGGTCTCCTCGTCTGAACCGTCGCCGACGACCAACCCGTCCATCCGGGACGCCAGCCGCCTCACGAACTCCTCTGCGACACCACGTTGGACGAACATCCGGTTGGCGGCGGTGCACGCCTCCCCCATGTTGCGCAGCTTGGCGATCATCGCGCCCTCGACGGCACTGTCCAGGTCGGCATCGTCGAACACGATGAACGGTGCGTTGCCACCCAGCTCCATCGAGGATCGCATCACGTGGTCGCTCGCCTGGGCGAGAAGCCGTACCCCGACGGCCGTGGAGCCGGTGAAAGAAATCTTGCGAGCCAAGCCGCTGCTCATCCAGGGTTCGACCACCGAGCCGGGATCGGAAGAGCAGACCAAGTTGAGCACCCCGGCCGGGAGGCCGGCCTCCTGGAGGATGGCGACAAGCGCCATCGAACTCAGAGGTGTCAGGTGGGCTGGTTTGAAGACCATCGTGCAACCGGCGGCGATCGCGGGACCGATCTTCCGGGTCCCCATCGCCAGCGGAAAGTTCCACGGAGTGATCAGCACGCAGGGTCCCACCGGCTGTTTGGTCACGATGATCCGAGTCCTCCCGTCGCCGCTGAGGGTCGCGTCCCCACCGATGCGCACGGCCTCCTCCGAGAACCAGCGGAAGAACTCCGCTGCGTATGCGACTTCGCCCTTGGCCTCGGCCAGCGGCTTGCCCATCTCGGCGGTGATGATCGCGGCCAAGTCGGCCTGTCTGGCCATCATCAGCTCGTAGGCGCGACGAAGGATCTCGCTACGCTCACGTGGAGCGGTCCGCGCCCATGAGTCCTGAACGCGAGCTGCCACCTTGATCGCCCGCTGGGCATCCGGCGGTCCGCCGTCCGCGATCGAGGCAATCACCTCCTCCGTCGCGGGGTTGACCACATCGCAGCGAGCACCAGACGCGGCCTCGACCCATTCACCGTCGATGAACAGGCCGGTCGGGACGGACCGGATCAGCTCTCTCAGTTCGGGTGTCGTCATCTGTTTCGTCCTTCGTGGGTCGGGAGGGTATCGGTCGGTTCGCGGCGCCAGGCCCGAGTGAATGAGCTGTTACGCGTGCCGGTCGGTGATTGGTCAGGTCTCGAGGACATGTGCCACGGTGGCGCGGAACCGCTCGATACCCAGGTCGATCTCGTCCGCGGTGACCACTAGGGCGGGGATCAGCCGGACGACGTTCCCGGCGGGACCACAGGTGAGGCTCAACAGTCCGTGGCGGGTGGTCGCCTGCTGCACCGCCGCAGCGGTCTGGGCATCGGCCGACCCGTCGGGGCGCACGAACTCGATGCCGAGCATGAGCCCCAGCCCGCGGACGTCGCCGATCTCGGGGTACCTTTCCTGGAGCGGCTTGATGCCCTCGATGAGTTGTTCTCCGCGCTGGCGAGCGTTCTCCACCAGTCCCTCGTCGCGGATCACGTCCAAAGTGGCGCAACCCGCTGCCGCCGCGACGGCGTTCCCCCCGTACGTGCCGCCCTGGGACCCCGGCCAGCCCTGGGACATCAGCGCGGTCGAGGCCGCGATCGCGCTGATCGGGAAGCCGGATGCCAGGCCTTTGGCGGTGATGAGGATGTCCGGGATCGCGGGGGAGTGCTGGTGGCCCCAGAACCTGCCGGTGCGACCGCAGCCGGCTTGCACCTCGTCCAGAACCAAGAGGATGCCGTGCTGATCAGCCCGTTCCCGCAGACCCTTCAGGAAAGCGGAAGGGGTCGGTAGATAGCCTCCGTCACCGAGCACCGGCTCAATGAGGAAGGCCGCCGTGTCGCGAGGTGCGGTTCGGCTGAGGAGCAGATAGTCCAGTTCGCGCAGGGCAAAGTCGACGGCGGTCTGCTCGTCCCAGCCGTAGCGGAAGGCATACGGGAAGGGCGCCATGTGCACGCCCGCCATGAGCGGTGCGAAACCGGCTGAGAATCTCGTCCCTGCCGTCGTCAGGCTCGCTGCAGCGACGGTCCGGCCGTGGAACCCGCCCTGGAAGACGACGATGTTCGGACGGCCCGTCGCCATCCGCGCAAGCCGCACAGCGGCCTCGACCGCCTCCGAGCCGGAATTGGCGTAGAACACCGAGTCCAGCCCTGCCGGTAGCACCTCACCCAGCTTCTCGGTCAACTCCAGCAACGGTTTGTGCAGCACCGTCGTGTACTGGGCGTGGATGACCTTGCCCGCCTGCTTCCGCGCCGCTTCGACCACCCGCGGGTGGCAGTGCCCGGTGCTCGTCACGCCGATACCGGTCGTGAAGTCCAGATAGTCCTGGCCGTCCGTCCCGTGGATCCAGCTTCCCCTGGCGTGGTCGACGATGATCGGAGTGGCCTGCTTCAGCAGGGGACTCAGCGATGACACGATCTCACTCCTTCGTACGAAATGATCGATTATCACAACATGGTGTGCGGCATCGGAGCCGCAACGGCGTGCTCGTTCCGGTTCCGCGGTCACCCGCCATCGATGCGTCGGAGGACCTGTGTGGCGAACTCCGCCGTATCGGCTCGTCCGCCGAGGTCGGCGGTCACCACTGCTCCGAGCAGGATCGCGTCGCCGTCGGCCAGCTGCTCGATCCCGTCGGCTGGCATCATCCGCCGGTGAGTGAAGTAGTAGTCGGAGCCCCAGTCGCGATCCCGCCAGACGACCGAGTATCCGTGCCGGGCGCCGAGGGCATCCACACACCGGGTCGCGGGCGGGATGACCTCCTGGCCGATCCCATCGCCCGCGATGACATCGATCGTGTATGTCCGCCGCATGCTCATCCATGTCCTTGCCGATAGGTCGTTGCCGACATGCTCCTGCTGATCCGTCCCTGTCGATCCGTTACTGCTGTTCCGTCCTTGTCGCGAATCTCAGGTGCGGATCAAGACGCACTTGGGCGCCGTGAGATCCAACACCGCCGACCGAATTCCTTCGCGACCGATCCCGGACCTCTTGAAGCCGCCGAACGGCATCGCGTCGAGCCGGAAGTCGCTCGTGTCGTTGACGAGCACCGCACCGACCACTAGTCGACGAGACACTCGGGTCGCGGTGTCGAGGGAGCGCGTGAACACGCCGGCCTGCAGGGCGAACGAACAGTCGTTCGCCCGCTCGATGGCCTCCTCGACATCCTTGACCGGCTCGATCATCACCACCGGCCCGAAGAGCTCCTCCGCCAGGATGGCCGCCTGCGGGGCCACCCCGGTGAGGACGGTCGGCTGGTAGAAGCTGCCCTCGCGCCGACCGCCGGTGACGAGGTGCGCCCCCTCCGACACCGTGGACTCGACGAGGTCGGCGAGTCGTTGGGCGGCGGACACGCTCACGAGGGGACCCACGTCTGTTGCCGGATCCTGCTTGGAGCCGACAACCAATGCGGCGGCTCCGGCGGCCACCCGATCGAGCACCTCGTCGAAGACCTCCCGTTCGACGTAGACCCGCTGGACCGACAGGCAGTTCTGTCCCGCAGTTCCGAAGGCCCCTGAGACGATCCCCTCCACCGCCAGGTCGAGATCCGCGTCGGCGCATACGATCGTCGCGTTGTTCCCACCGAGCTCCATCAGCAGCTTCTTGACGCCGGCAGTGCGAGCGATCGAGTCGGCGGTGCGAGTGCCACCCGTGAACGAGACCACCGACACGTCTGGGTGCGCCACGAGGGCCGCGCCCATGTCGCCGCCGCCGCACAGGACAGAGATCCACCCTGCGGGAACGCCCGCATCGAGCAGGGCCTCAGCGAGGTTGAGCGCTGAGAACGGCGTCTGGTCGGAGGGTTTGAGCACGATCGGAGCACCCGCCAACAGGGCCGGGGCGACCTTGTGCGCGACGAGGTTGAGAGGGTCGTTGAAGCTGCTGATGGCGGCGACGACGCCGAGTGGCTCGCGGCTGAACCAGCCTATCCGGCCCGAACCACGCTCGCTGGCGGCGAGCGGCAGGGTCTCACCTACGAGGACGTCGGTGGAGTCCGCCGCCGTATTCAGGGTCTCGGCGCATCGCTGGACCTCGCCAAGCGCTTCACGAAGAGTCTTCACGCCCTCAGCGGCGATGACGCGCGCGAAGCGCTCACGCTGGTCGAGCACCGCTGAGGCGGCCTGTCGCAGAGCGGCGGCGCGCAGGTGCAGCGGCCAATCCTCTTCGAGCACAGCCAGACCCGCGCTTACGGCCTCGTCCACGTCGGCGCTGGAACAGGGGTGGACGAACCCGACGAGCTCTCCGTTCTCGGGATCCCGCACGGGCATGGTCAGCGGCTGCTTGCGCCACGCGCCTGCAATCAACGCGCCGCCCGGCGGCAGGTCCTCGGGCCGCAGCCGGTGTTCCACTCCGAGGGGGTTCACTACTTGCCCCCCCTGATGAGGTTCCAGCGGTCGATGACGTGTGCTCCGGCCCCGATCAAAGGTAGGAACCAAGGCGAGCCGAAGTGCCCGGGCACCGGCGGGAAGGCGATCCCGCCGAACGGCAGATCGCGCCGCTCGCCGAGCAGCCTGCGGGCGATCTGCTGACCGCAGTACGTCGCCATCTGCACGCCGTGTCCGCTGTAGCCAAGGCTGTAGTGCACGCCGTCGTGCTCACCCACATGCACCATCTGGTCCATGGTGATGTCGACGAGTCCACCCCATGTGTAGTCGATCGTGGTGCCGGACAACTGGGGGAAGATCTGGGTGATCGCCCGCCGCAGCGTCCGGGCACTCTTGAGGTCGGAGTCCGGATTGGACAGTGCGAACCTCGCCCGGCCGCCGAAGAGTAACCGGTCGTCCGGCGTACGCCTGAAGTAGTACGTCAGCAGCCGTGCGTCGGAGGCCATCCGCCCCTTGGGAAGCAACTGGGCCGCCATGTCCGCGCCCAGTGGCTCAGTGCAGACGATGAAGCTGCCGACCGGGATCACGCGGCGTCGCAGCCATGGAGTCAGCGACCCCGTGTACCCGCTGGTGGCGATGAGCACCTCACTCGCACGAACCGGGCCGCGGGAGCTCTGCACGACGTGCGTCTTGCCGTCCCGCTCCATCGAGACGACGGGCGCGTCCTCGCAGATGGTCACGCCAGCGTCCACCGCCGCCTTGGCAAGCCCGCTGACGAACCTCGCGACGTGCAGTCCGGCGCCTCGCGGGTCGACCATGCCGCCGTGGTAGTAGTCGGAGCCGAGCTCCTCACGGATCTCACCCGGCCCCAGAACGCTCAGCTCGGGAAGACCGCCGATGCTGCCGACCACCTCCGCTGTCTCCCGCATGCGGGTCAGCGCAGCGGGGGTGAGCGCCAACGACAACTTGCCGTGACGCACGAAGTCGCAATCGATCGCGTACTCGTCAACGAGTGCCTCGACTGCGTCGATCGCCTTGTCGTATTCCAGGTAGTACTCAATGGCCCGTTCCCGGCCGTACCGGGAGATCGCCTTGTCCAGCCCGATCGCCAGCCCCGTGGTCGCCATGCCGGCATTCCGGTTCGACGCACCCCAGCCGACGTGCCGGGCCTCTAGGACGACGACCCTGGTGCCCGTGCGCGAGAGCTCCAACGCAGCCGAGAGGCCTGTCAGGCCGGCCCCGACGACGGCGACATCCACCTCGTCGGGTACCGCCGTGTGCCGGAAGTCGTCTCTTGGAGCCGCCGTGTCCTGCCAGTAGGAGACCAGCTTCATCCTCAGTCGATCCCGAGCATCTGGTTCAGCTCGGTCAACGACGCGACGTCGACGTACCCGTAGGAGTGGGCGGGCGGGTCGTAGCCGCGGTCGAGCATGACGAGGTTCCGGAAGCCCAGGTCGTGGGCCGGCATGAGGTCGTAGCGGGTGTGCGACGAGACGTGGAGGAAGTCGTCCGGGGTCGCGTCAAGCTGGTCCAACATGTACTCGAAGGCCTGGTAGCGGGGTTTGTAGACCCCGGCCTGCTCGGCGGTGTAAACCGCGTGGAAGGGAGCCCCCAGCTTAGGAACGGAGGTGTCGAGGAAGGCCGTGTCCGCGTTGGAGAGAATCACCAACGGGTACCTCTCGGCCATCCGCGCGAGCGGGGCCGGCACGTCGGCGTGCGGGCCCCAGGACAGCACGGCGTCGCCGAACTGCGCACCGGCGGTCGGGTCGGACTCGATGCCCCACTTCCGGCAGACCCGGTCGAACGCGTCCTGCAGCACCTGCCGGTAGGGGTAGAAGTCGCCGAGAACCTGGTCGTAGCGGTACTTGCTGAACGACCGGATGAAGTCCGGCCAGTCCTCCTCGCTGATCCGGTCGCCCACGATCCGCCTCGTAGTCGAGGAGATCTCGTAGTAGATGAGGGTGCCGTAGCAGTCGAAGGACACGTACTTCGGTCGGTAGTTGACCACTGATCTTGCTCCTCGCTGGATGACGTGACGGATGGGGCATTGCCCACCACGACCGTAGCGGGAAGTGTGTTGATTGTCGACAAGAAGGCAGAATTCCGTTGACATGCGGGATCCGGTGTCAGTACATTGCTCGCAATCTCCGGAGCAGGGGCATCCATGACCATGAGCAGCGGGCTCGTCGCACTAGAGCGGCGGTCAACGGCCGATCGCGTATGCGACGAGTTGCGGCGGCTCATCATCGCGGGCACCCTCGAGCCAGGTCAGCCGTTGCACGAGAAGCGGGTCGCCGAGGAGCTCGGTGTCTCCAGGTCGCCGGTCCGTGAAGCGTTGCAGCAGTTGGTCACCGAGCGGTTGCTCGTCACTGCAGAACTGAGCAGGACCGTCGTAGTGAGGGAGTTCACCGAGAACGACATTCACGAGATCTACGACGCTCGCATCGCCATCGAGAAGCATGCCGCCCAGACGGTGATCGCGAAGGGCCCGGTGGCGGTCGCCGAGACATCGGCTCTGCTCGCAGCGGCCCTTGACGTGCTCCGGTCGGTGCTCGACTCCGGTGACCGGCTGCAGATCGCCCAGGCCGACCTCGCGTTCCACCAGCAGCTGGTGCACTGCGGCGGCAACTCCCGGCTGATCGATGCCTACCTGTTGCTGTCCGCCGAGACGGTCACCTTCATGACCTGGCTGGAGAACGCTCGTCCTTCGGATGCGGGACTGGTCCAGGACCATCAGGACCTCATCGACGGATTGGAAACCCAGGACCCGGAGATCGCCGGCCGGACCATCGCCCAGCACCTGAGCCGGGCGGATTCGAATCTCTCAGCGAGCACCGCCGCTGAGCGCTCTACCGCATCGCAGCCGCCCCGCCGCACCCTTGGAACAGGAGCCACTTCATGAAAATCAAGCCCATCTCACTCGCCGCAGTCACGTGCCTCGCACTCGGCGTGACCGCCGGATGCTCCAGCTCGGACGACGACTCCGGCAGCACTGCGTCGAACGGCGCCACAAGCTCCGCGACGGGCACCACCGGCGATATCGCCGAGGGCGTCACCGCTGACGCCGACGCCGTTGCGGCGCTGCCTGCGGACGTCAAGTCGGAGGGGACCATCACGGTCGCGATGGATCTGCAGTACCCCCCGACCTCGTTTCTGGACACCTCAAGCAATCCTGTCGGCTTCAATGTGGACATCTCCCGCCTCCTGGCGGCGAAGCTCGGCCTCAAGCTGAAGATCGAGAACGTCTCCTTCGACACCATCATCCCGGGCATCACCGGCGGGCGGTACGACTTCACCGCTACCAACATGTCGGCCACTCCGGAGCGCCTCAAGGTATTGGACATGATCAACTACTGGTCCGACGGCTCCTCGCTCGGTGTCAAGGCGGGCAACCCTGACGACCTGGACATCAACGACACCTCTATCTGTGGCAAGGCCATTGCCGTGATGACCGGGAGCACCCAGCAGGAGACGTATCTGCCCGCGCTGTCGAAGAACTGCACCTCGTCGGGCGAGACCGCGGTCAAGACCGTCGTCCTTCCGAACGTGAACACCGCCCTGACCCAGCTCTCCTCGGGCCGGATCGATGGCATCTTCACCGACACCCCGGCACTCGCCTGGGCTGTGCAGGAGCACGGAAGCGCCTTCGCGGTGACCCCCGACCAGTACGACAAGCCGGCCAGCCTCGGCAACGACCTCGTCGCGCTCGGCCTCAAGAAGGACTCGCCCTTGACGGCGGCCATGCAGAAGGCGATGCAGTCGATCATAGACAGCCCGCTCTACATGAAGGCGCTCGACAACTGGGGGCTGGGCGGCGGCGCGATCAAGACCGCCGACAAGGCTACTGCGGCAGCGAGCTGACCTGCCATGGATGCCACTGTCAAGCCCCGCATACACCGTCGCGGGACCTATGAATACGTGATGTGGGCGATCTGCCTGCTCATCACCGTAGGCCTCGCCTACAGCCTCATCACCAACCCGCGCTACCAGTGGGACGTCATCGGTCAATACCTGACGGGAGGGACGGTCCTCAAGGGCCTGTGGCTGACGCTTTGGCTGACCGTGCTCGTCATGCTCATCGCCACCTTCCTCGGGATGCTCGTCGCCATCATGCGCTCCTCGAAGATCCTGCCCGTCAAGATCCTCGCGATTGCCTACATCAACCTATTCCGAGGCACTCCCGTCCTCGTGCAACTCATCTTGTGGTTCAACATCGCCGCGCTCTACCCGGATATCAGGCTCGGCATTCCGCTCACTGCTCTCGGCGTCGATCTCGATACGAACTCACTGATCAGTGCCACCACCGCAGCCATCGTCGGCCTCTCTCTCAACGAGGCCGCCTACATGGCCGAGATCATCCGCGGTGGCTTCAACTCCGTGCCCAAGGGCCAACTCGAGGCGGGCGACTCGCTCGGCATGACCGAGGGGATGAAGGTCCGCAGGATCATCATCCCGCAGGCCATGCCGACGATCATCCCGGCCACCGGCAACCAGTTGATCAGCATGCTGAAGGAGACGTCGCTGGTGAGCGTGCTCGGTGTCACCGATCTCCTGCTGAGCGTCCAGTTGATCTACGCCCGCACCTACGAGACCATCCCGATGCTCCTGGTTGCCTGCATCTGGTACCTGGTCGTGTCGATCCTGCTCAACTACCCGCAATCCAAGATCGAGGCGTACTACACGAAGTCCCGCCAAGCGATCCGGATCCAGAAGACCGAACCAGTCGTGGAGGGCCCAGCATGACCAACAGTGAGCCGGCAGAAAAGGCGGTGCACCCATGACCGAGGATGTGACCCCATCACTCCAGCCGTTCGTCCCGCCAGGCATGGGCAAGGCGGAGGGGCCCGGCACCGTGCACATACGCTCCCTTGTGAAGTCGTACGGCCCGCACGCCGTGCTCAAGGACATCAACCTGGACATCGCCGTTGGAGAGGTATGCGTCCTCATCGGCCCGAGTGGCTCGGGCAAGTCGACGCTGCTGCGCTGTATCGACGGGCTTGAGCAGATCGACTCAGGCGTGTTGAAGGTCAACGGCGAGCACCTCGGGTACAGGGAGGAGGAGAACTCCTTCAAGCCGCTGAAGCGCAAGGAACTGCGAGTTCAGCGGACCCAGATCGGGATGGTGTTCCAGCAGTTCAACCTGTTCCCGACCATGACGGCCCTGGAGAACGTGACCATCGGCCAAGTCATGGTGAAGGGAATCAAGAAGGGGGAAGCACGGGAACGCGCCCTTCGACTGCTTGCCCAGGTGGGACTCAATGGCAGGGAAGACCACTACCCGTCCCAGTTGTCCGGTGGCCAGCAGCAGCGCGTCGCCATCGCGCGATCGCTGGCCATGGATCCCCAGGTCATGCTGTTCGACGAGCCGACCTCGGCACTCGACCCCGAGCTCGTCGGCGACGTCCTGGACGTGATGAAGGAACTGGCCGATGGGGGCATGACGATGATGGTCGCCACCCACGAGATGGGTTTCGCCCGCGAGGTGGCCGACAGTCTGCTCTTCATGGCGGACGGTTACATCGTCGAACGCGGCGATCCGCGTGAGATCCTGGCCAACCCGCAGGAGGCCCGGACCCAGCAGTTCCTCCGGAATGTGCTCTGACCCGTGACGGACGCTCAGATCGGTGTCGTCGGCGTCGGCAGTGTCGGCAGCATGGCCATGTGGCAGGCGAGTCGGCGCGGCTGCTCCGTGCTGGGGTTCGAGGCTGCCACACCCGCTCACTCGCGCAGCGCCGTGGGAGGTGACTCACGGCTCTTCCGGATGACCTACCGGGGCACCGACCCCTACTACCCCATCCTCGTCCGGTCCCGGCAACTGTGGGGTGAGCTCGAGGAGGAGAGCGGCAAGGAGATCCTCAACCGGTGCGGCGGACTGTCCATCGGGCACCGAGACGGCCCCTATATCCCGGCGCTCCTGGAGTCGATCCGGGCCTGCGGTGCCGATTACCGCATCCTGGACCATGCGGAGATGGCGCAGCGCTACCCCCAGCACGACCTTGATCCGGACGAGATCGCCGTCTGGGACGAGCAGGCCGGGTTCCTCAAGACGGACACAGCCGTCCTGGCCGCGGTGGACCGTGCCGAGGAGGCCGGGGCGCACGTGGTCACCGACTGCCGGATCGTCTCGATCGAGGAGACGGGCCATGGCGTCCGGATCCACGACGAGGAGCGCACGTGGACGGTCGACCGGCTCATCGTGACAGCCGGGGCGTGGGCAGGCCCGTTGCTGCCGGAAGTGCTTCGACCACAGATCTACCCGGCACGGATTCTCCTCACCTGGTTCCAGGCCGACCACCCGGAGGACTTCACACCCGAGGCCTTTCCGATCTTCATCCGGATCGCCCGGGGAACGTCGATGTACGGCGCGCCGTCCATCGACGGCGTCACGATCAAAGCGAGCTTGGACGGGCGGCCGACCCCGGCGAAGGATCCGTCGGACCTGCTGCGGGTGCCCACACCCGAGGAGATGAACGAGGTGCGCGCGACGGCGGCGAGCTACTTCCCCGGCCTCATCCCGTACGTCGTTCGCGCGGACACCTACCCGGATCTCTACACGACCGACGGCGCACCCCTGCTCGGATTCGCGCCCGGTTCCGAGCGGATCGTCCTGGCAACCGGCTTCAACGGCGCCGGATTCAAGATGAGCAGCGGGTACGGCGAGATCGCCGCAGCCCTGGCGTGCGACCCATCTGGCTCCACGGCACCCGCCTTTACTGACCCGGCTCGTCTCACTCGGTAGCGCCCAGGCGAGCCGCACACCGGCGTCTCGAAGATGAGCCTGGCTGAGGGGCTAAAGCGGACGGTGCGCGATCCCACGATCGGTCAGCACATCGGGCGATCAGGAATCCTCTGCGCCACCGGCGTGCTTGTGGCTGCCGCCTTGCCGCGCGACGCCGATCACCATGTTTGTGTCGAACTGCTCACCGGGCCACGGCTCTCGGAGCGCCGTCTGCTCTGGGACACCGAGGCGAAAACAGAGACAGCAGCCTTGAGAGGGCAAACGTGGGCACGCATTGGACGCAGACTTAGGCGAGTGCCTCCACCTTCGTGCATCTTGCGGCTAGTTCACGAATGTTCCGCCAGACAATGACGCGGGGAGCATCAATCCTGAGAGCGCGGATGCAGTCGTCGAGACGTTGCGGACGTTCTCGCAGATAGTTGACGGCCTTGCCGAGGCTCTCGCCGACGGTTGTGCCGTACGCCTCGACTGCCTTGTCTGCACCGGCCTCGAGCTCAGTCTTGTCGGGATTCATCATGGCCAGGTCGATGAGGTCGCGGCTGAACGTCGAGGTGTCGGCCCAGCGGTCGTCGTTGCCGAGCAGTTTGCTCGCGACCTGGTCGGCTCTCGTCAGGAGTCGTACACCGCAGATCTGCTGCTCCGGCGAGGGCACGTCGAGTTTGATGCGGCTTTCGTGGACGATCTCGAACTTGATCGGGACACCGGTCGCGAACACGGAGGCCCTGATCGCATACCCGTCGACCCTGGGCATCCGGGGAACATCCAGTTCGCGCAGGGATAGTCCCCCGAGCCCGTGGTCTCTGACGACCTGTCGCAACGCTCGAAAGGACTGCTGGTCAGAGACGAGGAAGTCGATGTCTGCCGATTCGCGGTACTCGTCGTTGGCAAGCACGATCGCAGTGCCACTGCCGAACCAACAGTTGTGCTCAACGAGCAGTGCAGGGTCGAGCGACGACAGCACCTCTGCCACGCGTTGGTGGTGCGGCCGCCTAAACAAGGAGTGCCCCGTTGCTGTAGGTGTCGGCGAGATGCTGGATGAATGCCTTTTCGTGGTCAGTGAGCGTTTCCTGGTCGAGATTCCTCCAGCCGCGCTCATAGAGGTTGAGCGCCTCGGTCTCGGTGATCGTGGTGCCGGCATCGGTCTGCCATGCCAGCGCACGTAGGCCCGGGTAGTCACCCACCGCAATCGTCGCCGACTCGACTGCTGGCGGATCAAGGACTGGCACGACCAGGTGCAGACCCAGCGCGGCCGCGACGTTGCAGTAGCCGCCGATCGTGACTGATGGGTTGCCTGCCTCGATCCGATGAAGAGTCACACGCGAAACGCCGGCCGCCTCAGCACAGGCAACTGCCGTCACGCCGAGAGCTTTGCGGCGCGCGCGCAGGCGTGCGCCTAGGCGTTCCAGGTCCGCCTGTTGTGCTGGGCTCGTGTACGGGCTCTTCGCTGGCATGTTTCTCATTTTAGACAAATAAATCAAAAAATCAATAATGAGAAACATTCACGCTCTCGGGCAGTCAGGGCCCTCGCCCATCCCGCCTTGGTTCCGCTCAAGACCAGCACCGGGAAGAACAAGGGCAACGGCTCCACCGGCAAGGGCAACCGATATCTCGCCAGGGTCCTCGGCGCCGGCTATTGCCGAAGTCTTGGCCCAGCCGCATAGCGGACTCCTCGGCCTCCGGAGCGATCATCGAGCTTGACCAGCAGCTGCCTGTCTTGGAGCTCGCGGAGGAGATCTCTTGCTTGGTACATCGTCAGGTCGAAGAGTCGACGCAGGCTCTGGTTGGTGATGTAGCCGTACTCGGCGAGGTGGTCGGCGATCTTCGTGTCCCGATCATCACCTGTGGCGCGGTGGTAGCTGACCGATCGACCCAAAGATGTGAGGGCGGCACTCGACAACGCGTACCGCGGCGATGTCCTGCGTGCTGTTCGTGCTGTCGGCTCCAGAACGCCCCGTTCGGCGAGCATGTCGAGCACGCGTTGTGCCTGAGCTGATGGTCGATGAAACCATCCCCACCGGTCGGGTCGTGCTGGCCTGGGGTGTAGCTGTAGGACAGGAGCTCGCTCATCATGGTGGCGGTGCCGATCTGACCGACCGCGCGGCGGTTGATGAGCTCGGTGGGGGTCAGCTCGAGGATCGCGGGGTCTTGCTCGATCTGCTTGACGAGCCGGGAGACGGTCGGCTGGGACGTGCCCAGCAGCGCAGCGATCCTCGCCTGGGATGTCTTGGCCTTCACCGCTTGGTCGATCAACCGCAGCTCGGCTAGTCGGATCAGCTCCTTATGGGCACAGACCACCTTCGCCTTCTCGGTGATCTCCTAGCCGCCCGCCCCTACGACCTACGCCACGCGTGCCTGTCGACCTGGCTCGCCGCCGGCGTCGCCCCCACCCAGGCCGCCCAGTGGGCCGGACACGGCGTCGAGGTTCTCCTCAATGTCTACGCCAAGTGCCTCGACGGCGGCAAGAAGACCTCCCTGGCCCGGATCGAGCAAGCACTCACCGCGTCGCCAACACAAGCTCGGCGGCAGGACGTGGGCGACACGGGGGGCACAGATGGCCGTAGAGAGCCGGATTCCGCCCGAAACACCCGGACAACAGCAAAGGGCCCCCGATTCCGCGTTTCCGCAGTTCAGAGGCCCTTTTGGGTGAAACGTGGCAGGTGCAGGATTCGAACCTGCGTAGCTTTCGCGACGGATTTACAGTCCGCTTCCATTGGCCGCTCGGACAACCTGCCGGGTGCGTGTCACGGGGGATTGAGCCCGCGACAACGACACGAAACAATAGCGCAGCGAACCACTGAGACGAAAACGAGGCTGCCGTGATCGACCGCGCAAAGCTGAGCCAGGCGAACGCCCAGGAGATCGAGCTGTTCGAGAGTCAACATCCGAGGTCGAAGGCCGCGTACGAGAGTGCCGATCATCTGTTCGGGCGAGTGCCGATGACGTGGATGAACAAGCTTGCCGCGAGCTTCCCGATCTATCTCGACCGGGCGCGGGGCAACCGGCTGTGGTGTGTCGACGGGCGGGAGTACGTCGACTTCGCGCTCGGCGACACGGGCGCGATGGCCGGGCACTCCCCCGCTGCGACCGTCGCGGCCGTGCAGCGGCGCATCGGTGAGCAAGGTGGCATCACCACGATGCTGCCGACCGAGGACGCCGAATGGGTCGGCGCCGAGCTGACCCGGCGCTTCGGAGCGACCCACTGGAGCTTCTCGCTGACCGCCACCGACGCGAACCGCTGGGCGCTGCGGCTGGCACGAGCAGTCACCGGCCGCCCGAAGGTACTGGTCAACGCGTACTGCTACCACGGCTCGGTCGACGAGTCGCTGATCGTCGTCGGTCCCGACGGACACGGCGCGACCCGCGAGGGCAACGTCGGCTATCCCGTGCCGGTGACCGAGACCAGCCGCGTCGCGGAGTTCAACGACCTGGCGGCGCTCGAACGCGAGCTCGCCCACGGCGACGTCGCCGTCGTACTCATGGAGCCGGCGCTCACCAACATCGGCATCGTGCTGCCCGAGCCCGGCTACCTCG
>JASGGG010000073.1:0-16059 GCA_047605165.1 Nocardioidaceae bacterium | reverse complement strand
GGGACGCGGCGCCCGCGTCCCTGCGCGACCTCCTCGAGCCTGCGCGCGAGAGCGTCGAGCTGGACGCCGTGGACCGGCGCATCCTGCACCGGCTGCACGAGGACGCGCGCATCTCGATGCGCGCGCTCGCGGCGGAGGTGGGGATGTCCGCGCCCGCGGTGACCGAGCGGATCGCACGGATGGAGCGCGGGCACGTGATCGGGCGCTACAGCGTGGAGCTGGACTGGGCGGCCCTCGGCTACCCGATGCTCGTGGTGCTGCCGATCCGCCTCGCCGCCGGCGGCGACGCGCTGGGCGTGATCGACGAGCTGCGGCGCATCCCCGCCCTCACCGAGGTGCTCGTGCTCGCCTCGACCTACGACCTCATGGCGCGGTTCCGCGTGCGCGACCACGCCGACCTGCAGCGTCTGCTCATCGAGCACGTGTGGACGATCCCCGGCATCGAGCGCGCCGAGACGATGGTGAGCATCGGCCGGCTCGCGGACGCCACGCCGCTGCGCCACGTGATCCCCGTGGAGGACGCCCCGCCGCGTGCCCGGTGATCCCGGGGCGGACATCCTGGGTGGACCCGGCCATCAGGTTGGCAGCAGTCTGCTGATGGGTGGTTTGCCTCCGAGTGCGCCGAGGCGGCGTTCGGTGTTGTAGCGCTCGATCCAGGCTGCAAGAGCGGCCGATCGGGCGCCGTCAGCGAGCCCAATAGGTCGCCGCGTGGGTGAGTGCGGGCTTCTCCAGGACGGTGACGAGGCGCTCGAAGAGAGCGGCCGCTGCCGGTCCACTCCAGTCGCTGGCGAGGAGCTCGACGGGGAGGCCCGGGTCGCGGAACGGCAGCTTCCGCCAACGATCGACGACGCCGAGGTAGAGCGCGAACGCCTCCGCGGGGTCGGGGGCCTGCTTCTCGACCTCACCGGCGCGCGGCTGGTACTCGACGGAGAAGTCGCGGTAGCTCTGGTCGATCGCGGCGAGGTCCCAGCTCTCGTAGAGCAGCGCGCTGAGATCCTGTGGACCGACGTAGTCGCCGACGAAGATCGTCGTGTAATCGCGGAGCGCCAGCTCATCGACGGCCTTCTCGACGGCGACCTGCATGCGGGCCGGGGCGATCCACATCGCCGTGCCGATGTTGCCGAAGCCCAGGTGCGCCAAGTGCGAGCGCAACTGGTAGCGCTTGGAGCGGATCGACTCCGGCACGCTGAAGTTGACCACGCACCAGCCCTCTGAGAGGTCGGCGGGTTGGCGGGCGTGCCAGATGACCTCGTCGCCGGCCGCCAGAGTCGCAGTCGCCTCATCGGTCAGTGCGTAGCCACGGACCCCGTGGCGCGCCTCGGAGCGGAGCCAGCCGTTCGCCTTGAGCCTGGAGACAGCAGTGCGCACGCTCGCCGAGTCCAGGCCCACCTGGGAGAGGAGGTCGACGGTGCCCGAGATCGGCATCCACGCGCCCATGGGACGCACGATCGCGCCGAGGAAGCTCACTACGACCGTGCGGGAGCGCTGTGCCACGGGTGCCCGCCTGCCTTCTCCTGAGGATGCTGCGCTGGCCACGGCGACATTGTGCCCGAGTTCACAGCCGGCTCTGTGTCGTTCGGCCCGTGAGCCGGGCTGCGATTCAGGCAGGTCGGGGTTTCCACCGCAGATGGATCCGCTCCGGGTCGCCCCCGCGCAGCAATTGGAGGCGCGGCGGGATCTTGTCGGTGCGTGCCGTCGGTGGCCTGCGCTGCCCGGCGACCCAGGGCACCGGCCACACGGCCCCGTCGCCCGCGTAGTCCTGCTCGACGGCGGCGTGGAGCGTCCAGCTGGGATCGAAGAGGTGGGTGCGGCCGAGCGCGCAGATGTCGGCCCGTCCGGCCAGCAGGATCGAGTTCACGTCGTCGTAGCTGGAGATCGCACCCACGGCGATCACCTTGACTCCGGCCGGCCCAGCGACCTGGTGTCGGATCCGGTCGGCGAACGGCGTCTGGTAAGACCGGCCGAAGACCGGCTTCTCCTGCTGCGACACCTGCCCGGACGAGACGTCGATCGCGGCGGCACCGTGCTCGATAAAGGCCCGGGCGATCTCGACCGCGTCGTCCTCGGTGTTGCCGTCTGGCATCCAGTCGGTCGCGGAGATCCGGACGGTTACCGGCATCGCGGGGGGGACGGTGGCGCGGACCGCGTCGAAGACCTCCAACGGGAAGCGGAGCCGGTTCTCGAGCGGCCCGCCGTACTCGTCGGTGCGGTGGTTGGCCACCGGGCTGAGGAAGGAGCTGAGCAGGTAGCCGTGCGCCGCATGGACCTCGATCAGGTCGAAGCCGGCGTCTGCCGCGCGTCGCGCGGCGGCGGCGAAGTCGGCGACGACCGTGTCCAGGTCGGCACGGGTCGCCTCGCGCGGGAGATGGCAGCCCGGACCGTAGCGCAGCGCCGAGGGTCCGATGACCTCCCAGTTGCCGTCATCGAGCGGCTCGTCGATCCCGTCCCACATCAGCTTCGTGGAGCCCTTGCGCCCGCTGTGGCCGAGCTGTACTCCGATACGAGCGGTCGACTGGGTGTGCACGAAGTCGGTCACCGCGCGCCAGGCGTCACGCTGCGCGTCGTTCCACAGTCCCGGGCACCCGAGCGTGATGCGCCCCTCGGGCGACACGCAGGTCATCTCGGTCATCACGAGGCCGGCGCCCCCCAGCGCCTTGGACCCGAGATGGACGAGGTGGAAGTCGCCGGGCAGCCCGTCGGCGGCGACATACATGTCCATCGGCGACAGCATCACCCGGTTTTTCAGCTCGAGCGCGCCGATCCGGACCGGCTGGAACATGGCGGGCGCCACCTGGCTCGCGCCCTGGTGCCGGGCGAACTCGTCCTCCACCCGGGCAGCGAACTCGGGGTCGCGGTCGGTGAGGTTCTCGAAGGTGATCCGGCGCGACCGCGTCAACAGGTTGAAGACGAACTGCGCGGGGTCCTGGTCGGCGTACATCCCGATGTTCTCGAACCACTCCAGCGACGCCTGGGCGGCCCGCTGGGTCGACTCCACGACGGGCTTGCGCTCGGTCTCGTAGGCATCGAGCGCCGCCGCCACCTGCTCGTGCTCGTGCAGGCAAGCGGCCAGCGCGAGGGCGTCCTCCATGGCGAGCTTGGTGCCCGAGCCGATCGAGAAGTGTGCGGTGTGCGCCGCGTCGCCGAGCAGGACGACGTTGTCGTCGTGCCACCGCTCGTTGCGGACGGTGCGAAAGTTCAGCCACCGTGAGTTGTTGGTCAGGATCTCGTGGCCGTCGAGATCGTCGGCGAAGATCTCGCGGATCCGCTCCACGGCGTACTCGTCCGACCTCCCCGGGGGGAAGTCCTCCGCCTCGCTCCGGTCGAGCCCGGCACGGCGCCACACGTCCTCGTGCATCTCGACGATGAACGTCGAGCCGTGCTCGGAGTAGGGGTAGCCGTGGATCTGCATCGTCCCCCACGGCGTGTGCTTGACGATGAACTGGAATGCCTCGAAGACCAGGTCCGTGCCGAGCCAGATGTACTTGTTGCGGCGTCGGTCCAGCGCCGGCCCAAACGCGTCGGCGTACCTGGACCGGATCGCCGAGTTCTGGCCGTCGGCGGCGAGCACGAGGTCGTAAGACGTGCGGAGCTCGTCGGGGTCCGGGGCCGGCGTGCGGTAATGGACGGTGACACCGAGCTCGACGACGCGCTCCTGCAGGATCTGCAGGAGCTCCTGGCGCGACATCGCCGCGAATCCCTGTCCGCCCACGGTGAAGTGGCTGCCGTCGACGTCGATGTCGATGTCGGTCCACCGGGCGAAGCGGCGCTCCATCCGGGCGTGGACGACGCGGTCGGCACCCTCGATGCCGCCCAGGGTCTCATCGGAGAAGACGACACCGAATCCGAAGGTGTCGTCGGGCGCGTTGCGCTCCCACACCGTGATCTCGTGGCTGGGGTCCAGCGACTTCATCAGTACGGCGAAGTAGAGGCCGCCGGGCCCACCACCTGCGATCGCGATCCTCATGCGTCCGTCCTCAGGTCGAAGCTCTCCCGCAGCTTGAAGTGCTGCAGCTTCCCGCTGCTGTTGCGCGGCAGCGAGCTCACATACACCACGCCGCGGGGGCACTTGTACGGCGCAAGCCGGGCTTTGACGTGGTCCTGGAGGGCCCGGGTCATCTCCTCGCCGCCGATCGCCCCCTCGCGCAGTACGACGAACGCGCAGACGATGGCGCCCCGATCGGGGTCGGGTTTGGCGACCACCGCCGACTCCATCACGTCGGGGTGAGTGTCGAGCACCGCCTCGATCTCCGGTCCGCCGATGTTGTAGCCGGAGGAGACGATCATGTTGTCGGTGCGGGAGTGGTACCAGAAGTAGCCGTCGTCGTCCTTGACGAACGTGTCGCCGGTGACATTCCACCCGTTGACGACGTAGTCGCGCTGGCGGACGTCGTCGAGGTAGCGGCAGCCGATCGGGCCGATGACCGCAAGCCTGCCCTCGACGCCGGGGCCGACCTCCTCGCCGTGCGCGTCCAGGATCGTGGCCCGGTAGCCGGGCACCGGCCGACCGGTCGCACCCGGCCGGATGTCGTCGCCGGCGGCCGAGATGAAGATGTGCAGCATCTCGGTCGCACCGATGCCGTTGACGACCTTGAGTCCGAGGGTCTGGTCCAGCTCGGTCCAGGTCTCCACGGGGAGGTGCTCGCCGGCACTGACGGCGCGTCGCAGGGCCCTCAGCCGGTGGGCCTTGCCCGCCTTGAGGATCTGCTTGTACGCCGTCGGCGCGGTCGCTAGCACGGTGACCCCGTGCTCCTCGACGAGGTCCGCGAGCTGGGCCGCCGACGCGGACTCGGTGAGCAGCGCACATGCGCCGGCACGCAGTGTGAACACGACGAGCATTCCCAGCCCGAACGTGAAAGCCAGCGGAGCGCTGCAGGCGACGACGTCGTCGGGGGCGAGCCCCAGGACCGAGCGCCCGAAGGTGTCGTCGATGGCGAGCACATCGCGGTGGAAGTGCGTGGCGATCTTCGGCACGCCGGTGCTGCCCGACGTCGGACCGAAGAGGGCGACGTCGTCGGCCGCGCAGGCGACAGCCGTGAACTCCGCGGGCTTGGCGGCGGCCCGCGCGACCAGGTCGTCCGGCGCATCGCTGCCGAAGGTGACGACCGCGATGGTCGGGTCGGCCACCGTCGCCTCGCGCAGCTCGTCGACGAAGCGGTGGTCGACGAGCGCGACCGCCGGGCGGGTCTTGGCGAGGATCGGCTCCAGCTCGTTCCTGCGGAGCGCGGACATCGTGGTGACCACGATCCCGCCGGCCTTCAGGGTGCCGAGCCATGCGGCGACCGTCCACGGGTTGTTGGGCGAGCGGAGCAGCACCCGGTTGCCGGCGACGAGGCCGAGGTCGTCGACCAGCACGTGCGCGATCTGGTTGGCCCGGGCGAGCAGCTCGCCGTAGGTCCAGACCGCGCCGTCGGGCGTCATCAGGGCGGGCCGGGCCGCGCCGTACCGCTTTGTCGGCACGTCGATGAGCTCGGCGCCCGCGTTGAGCCGCTCGGCGTACTGGAGCGCCTCGGTGGTGAACTCCAGCGTCGGCCACTGGTCGGCCGGCGGCAGGTGGTCGCGGGCGAAGGTGTCGTCGTACCCCGTCGCGGAGAGAGCGTTCATCGTCCATCGCCTTCCCGGATCATGCCTTCCTGGGCGACGGTGGCCACCAGCAGACCGTCCGTCGTGTAGAACCGCCCGGTGGCCAGCGCGCGCCCGTGCGCCACCGACACCGCCTCCTGGGCGTAGAGCAGCCAGTCGTCCACCGGAGCCGGCCGGTGGAACCACATCGCGTGGTCGAGGCTGGCCGTCACCAGGCCCGGCGCCGCCCACGGCGCGTCGAGCGCCCGGAGCGCCGGCTCCAGGATCGTGTAGTCGCAGACGTACGCCAGCGCAGCGGCGTCACGCTGGGCCGCGGTGATGCCGGCCACCTCGCGGAGCGCGTCGAAGGGCCGCACCCAGACCGCCTGGCGGGGCTCACGCTCGCCGTCGACGGTGAGGTAGACCGGGCCGGGCACGTGCCGCATGTCGAAGCCGCGCCCGAATGACCAGTAGGCCTTCGACTCCTCGGTCATCGTGCCGCCTGCCCGCTCGCGCAGGTAGTCGGCCGAGCTGGGCAACGACTCGGGGGCGGGTACGCCGGTGGGTGCGCTCGCCTGGACGTCGCCGCCCGGCTCGCCAGCGGCGAAATTCGCCAGGCAGGTGTAGACGGCCTTGCCGTTCTGGAAGGCCCGCACCTGGCGAGTGCTGTAGCCGCGTCCGTCCCGGAGCACCTCGACCTCGTAGCGCACGCCGGCGCCGATGTCGGCGGGACGCATGAAGTAGGAGTGCATCGAGTGCAGCGACTTGTCGTCGGTGACGCTGCGGACGGCGGCGACGAGCGCCGGCGCGACGAGGTCGCCGCCGTACGCCTTGGGCCAGGGGCAGGGCTGGGTGGTCGCGGTGAAGGCGAGGTCGTAGACCGCTGCCTCGACGGGAGCCAGCGTGATGGCGTCGGTGAAGGTCGCAGACGTGCCGGTCACGGTCGGGCCGTCCAGTCGGGCAGCGAGGCATCGTCCACCTGGGGGAGGTTGACCACGATGTTCTCCGGTGTTCGTGTCGTCATCCAGGTCAGTGGGTGGTTGCGGTCCAGGTTGCACTCGACGTGCGGCAGGAACGGCGGGACGAATACCCAGTCGCCCTCGGACATGTCGAGATAGTCCTCGAACTTCGCGCCGAAGTAGATCCGGGCGCGCCCCGACAGGACGTAGCCCCCGGTCTCCGCCTCGCCGTGGTGGTGCGGGACCGAGCGATAGCCCGCCAGGTTGTGCACCTTGCCGAACCACAGCCTCGTCGCGGGCGTGTGCTGGATGCTTACCCCGCTGATCCGGCTCGCGCCGCCGGACTGACCGGTGTCGCCGGGCTCCTGGCCGGCACGGGTCACGACCGGTACGACGAGCCCCTGCTCGTTGGCGCAGCCGGCGCCATCGCCGTCCGGGATGTCGTTGCTCGGATCGGGGTCCATCGTGGATGTCCTTCCTGTCGATGGCGGGTGCTGAGCCGCGATGCCGCTCAGCTTGCGAGTCGCGACGGTGTTGGTGGGCGTGCCGATGGATGATCCGCTCTCGGAGTATGGCACTTTGAGAACGATCGTTGCATATATGTCAATAGCAGGGATACGGTGATGTCCTGCCCCAGAGAGGAGGACCGGATGCCCGACCTCACCCCCATCGCGGTGAACCCCGCGGTCCTTCCGGCTCCCAGCGGCTACTCGCACGGGACGCTGAGCGGGAACACCCTCTACCTCGGCGGCCAGACGGCGCTCGACGCCGACATGCGGATCGTGCCGGGCGGCATCGTCGAGCAGTTCCGGCAGGCGTTCGGCAACGTGCTGACGACCCTGCGTGCGGCCGGTGGGGTCCCCGAGGACCTGGTCAGCATCACGATCTACCTCACCGACATCCCGGACTACCAGGCCCACGGCCGCGAGATCGGGCAGGTCTGGCGCGATCTCGCCGGACCGGTCTACCCCGCCATGGCGGGCATCGGTACGACGGCGCTGTGGCAGCCCGAGGCTCTCATCGAGATCGTCGGTCTCGCGGTGATCCCGGACGAGCGGCTCGTGCGCCCCGCTCGCTGACGCGTGATCTCGGGTCGCAGCCCGGCGTCGCCGCCGGCCCAGGGAACCGCTGATCAGTCCCACGGAACCGCTCAGCTGCCGATCTCCGTGCGGACGGCGAACAACTCGGGGAAGAACGTGAGGTCCAGCGCCCTGCGCAGGAACGGCACCCCGCTGGAGCCGCCGGTGCCGCGCTTGAACCCGATGATGCGCTCGACGGTCTTGAGGTGACGGAAGCGCCAGAGCTGGAAGTTCTCCTCGACGTCGACGAGCTCCTCGCAGGCCTCGTAGGCCGACCAGTCGTCCGTCGGGTTGTCGTAGACCCTCTTGAAGACCTGCACCAGCTCGGCGTTGAAGGTGTGGGCCCTGGTCACGTCGCGCTCCAGCACCTCGGCGGGGACGGCGTAGCCGCGGCGGGCCAGGTAGTGGAGAAACTCGTCGTAGATGCTCGGCGCCTCCAACAGGTCGGTGAGCACCTGACGGGCCGCGGGGTCGTGGTCGAACACCTTGAGCATGGCGGCGTTCTTATTGCCCAGGGCGAACTCGACGGCGCGGTACTGCCACGACTGGAAGCCCGAGGAGTTGCCGAGGACGTTGCGGAACTCGGCGTACTCGCTCGGGGTGAGGGTGGCGAGCACGGACCACTGCTGGGTCAGCTGCTGCTGGATGTGCTTGACCCGGGCGAGCTGCTTGAGCGCCGACTGGAGGTCATCGGAGGCCAGGCGCCGCTGGGCGGAGCGCAGCTCGTGGAGCGCCAGCTTCATCCACAGCTCCGAGGTCTGGTGCTGGACGATGAAGAGCAGTTCGTCGTGGTGCTCGGGCATGCTCACCGGGCGTTGCGCGGACAGGAGTGTGTCCAACTGCAGATAGCTGCTGTAGGTCAGCTTGTCGCCGAGGTCGGTGACGATCGTCTGCTCGACGTCCCGGGTGTTGTCGGCTGTCATGGTTCTCCTCCTGGCGAGGCGGCTAGCGGCGATGCTCGATCATCGCGCCTGGAGGCGCGCGAGCACCGTGCTGCCGAGGGCGTGGACGGCAGCGTGGGGGTCGGGCCCGAGCGGAGGGCCGAACGACAGGTGACGCACTCCGAAGCCCATCAGCGACCGGCAGCGCTCCACGACCTCGTCAGGAGTGCCGGCGATACCGAGCTGGAGCATCTGCGGGGTGATGAGCCGGGTGGCCACGTCGATCCCGTCGGCGGCCAGGGCCGCCTGCACCGGGTGGAAATCGGCCCGGCTGAGGCCGGCCCGCTCGAGGAGGTACGGCGCGAACGAGGCTCCGTAGTAGGCGATCTTCTCCGCCATCGCCCATCGCGCCGCATCGCCGTCAGTGTCGACCGACACCCAGATGCAGGCGGCGAGGTCGATCTCGTCCGCCGCGCGTCCGGCCGCCGCGGCGGCGCCGAGGATCTGGGCAGCGGCCACCGGGTAGTGCTCCGGCGGGTAGAGCAGCGGCAGCGCGCCGTCGGCCAGCTCCCCGGTCAGGGCGAGCATCTTCGGGCTCATCGCGCCGAGGTAGATGGGCACGTCGCACGGCTCGAACCGGAGGTAGGCCAACGAGTCGGGTCCCCCGTCGTGCTCGCCCCGCAGCAGAGCGCGGATGGTCTGCAGTGCCTCGCGGGTCCGGGTCAGAGGCTTGGCCTGGGCGATGCCGGCCCAGCCGAGGAACTCCGCGGCGCCGGCGCCCAGTCCCAGCGCGAACCGACCACCGGAGTACTCCTGGAGGCTCGTGGCCATCATGGCGATCTCGGCGGGGTCCATCGAGTAGGGGTTCATGATCCCGACACCGAGGCCCACCCGGGAGGTCGCCGCGGCAGCAGCCGTGAGCATCACGCTCGCCGAGCGGAGATAGAGGTCGTTGGAGACCCAGACCTGGTCGAAGCCCAGCTCCTCGGCGATGACGCACAGGTCCACGAACTCGGCGACGGTGAGGTCGTTGTTGAGCCGCAGGCTGGTGCGAATCGTGTCGGTCATGCGCTCGCCCCAGGTTCCGGGGCGGCGGCGCCCCGGACCAGTGCCTCCACCTCGACCTCGACGAGGAGCCCGTCGCCGATCATCCCGGCTACGTGCAGCATGGTGTTCGCCGGTGCCACGGTCGCGAACGCGTCGCGGTGGGCCCCCGCCGCCCCGCGCCAGTCGGCTTCCGGAGCGAGGTAGACCCGGGTACGGACGACGTCCTCGACCGTTCCCCCGAGAGCGCGCACGGCGCGCAGGCAGCGGTCGATGGCATCGGCCGTCTGGGCCCGGGTGTCCCCGAGCGACTCGGCCCGGCCGTCCGGCGCGGAGGCGGTGGTGCCGCTGACCGCGATGAGGTCGCCGCGGCGAGCAGCCCTGGAGTAGCCGGCCTCCCCTTGCCACAGGGCGTCGTCGGTGAAGCGGTCGGGGCGGCCGTTGGACGCCGAGGTTGGATGCACGCGGTTCCCCTAGGGCGGTAGTCTCATTGCAAATCAAATACTATCGTCAAGATAACAGTATAGTTTCGCTCTGCGACCCTGCGCGCCATCGTTCTTGTCGCCCATCGTGTCCAGCTCCCACGTGACCCGTGCGATCGCCGAGCCGATCAGCCGGGATCGACCGTGAGCGCGCGGTCGGAGCCGCCGGGCCGCCGCGCGACCCGCCAGGCCAAGAAGTCCTCGATCAGCTCCCGCACCTCAGATCCGGTCATTTGTCGACCCCTCGCGATCGGGGAAGGTTACGGTCCGACGCCAATGTCATCTCAAATCCTTGACGGTAGTCAAAAAGACAGTATATTCAACCCGACGACAGCGCCAACGGTCCGACCGACGAAGCAAGGTCCGACGGCAGCCATACAGAAGGAGTCCTGTTGTGACTAGCTTCCGCCGGCAGGGCCGGTTCCGGGGCCACCGGAAGAGCCATGCATTCCTCGCGCTGGTGCTGGCCTCAGCACTGGCGCTCACTGCCTGTTCCTCCGGAGGGAGCGATACGGGGGACAGCTCTTCGCAGAGTGCCGGCACCCTGGTCGTGGACACCTCGTTCGTCATGACGTCCTTCGACCCGGCCCGGGCGCTCACCCCGACCCTGTCGATAGCGACCCGTGGCATGTACGACACGCTCTTGAAGACGACCGCCGAGGACAGCACTCCGGAGCCGTCAGTCGCGGAGTCGTTCGAAGCATCCGAAGACGCGACGACCTACACCTTCCACCTGCGGGACGACGTCACGTTCTCCGACGGCGCCAAGCTGACGTCCGCCGACGTGGTGTTCTCGTTCCAGCGGCTGGCGAACCTCCAGCTCGGTGGCTCCTATCTCATGGATGGCCTGACCGTCAGCGCTCCCGACGACAGCACCGTGGTGTTGACGTCCGAGGACCCCAAGCCCGCGATCCCGGCGATGGTCGCGACCCCGGCGTTCGTCATCCTCAACTCCGCTCAGGTCAAAGAGGCCGGCGGCACCGACGCCGCCGACGCGCCGACCACGGACACGGCCGACACCTGGTTCAACTCCAACTCCGCCGGCAGCGGGCCCTACCTGCTCGAGTCCTACAGTGCGGACGACTCGATCACCCTGGTCCGCAACGACAATTACTGGGGCACCGCGCCGAAGTTCGACAAGGTCGTCATTCGCAACATGCCGGCCGCGACCCAGCTGCTCAACATCCAGCGGGGCACCGACGAGATCGCACTCGACCTGTCGGCGACCCAGAGCGAGACGCTGGCGTCCAACGATGCCGTGACGGTGGTGACCGATCCGTCCTCGGCGGTCTTCCGGCTCCAGCTGAACATGGACTCGGAGGCGTCTGCGGTCAGCTCCAACCCCGACTTCCAGGCCGCGGTCCGTGACGGCATCGACTACGACGCCATGGTCCAGCTCGCGGGTGACGGCGCCATCCAGGCCCCCGGCCTGATCCCGAGCACGGTTCCCGGTGCGCTCTCGGAGTCGGATGCGGTGACGCAGGACCTGGACAAGGCCAAGGAGGAGCTCGCGGACTCGGGCATCTCCGACCCGAGCGTCACACTCAGCTACCCGAGCGGCATCAACGTCAACGGTCTGGACTTCGCAACGCTCGCGGCGCGTGTTCAGGCCGACCTCCAGGCGATGGGGATCACGGTCGAGCTGCAGGGTCTCCAGGTGTCGAACTACCTGTCCGAGTGGGCCAAGGGCACGATGGAGATGACCCTCACCTACAACCTGCCGGACTACCTGGACCCGTCCTACTATTCCTCCTTCGTGCCGGGCTCGAGCTCTGACGCCGTGCGTGCGGGATGGGGGACGGTCACCTCCGACAACCAGGACCTGGCGGACCTCGGTGCTCAGATCAACTCGACGGTCGATGACGACGAGCGCGCCGCGCTGGCCCAGGAACTCCAGCGCGACCTCAACGAGTCGAGCCCGTACATCCCGCTGATGCAGACGGCCCAGACCGTCGTGAGCAGTGCCTCCCTCAGCGGCGTGAAGCTCGACCCGATCTGGACGCTCGATGTCACTGCAGTCGGCACCGACAACTAGCACCGACGCTACGACCGCTGGGCCGGGACCTTCTGAGTCCCGGCCCAGCTGGTATCGCCGGCCGCTGCCGCGCTTCGTGGCCGGGCGATTTGCCGCGTCGCTCGTGATCCTGTTCGGCATCACCCTGATCTCGTTCGTGCTTACCCGCGCCGTGCCCGCCGATCCCGCGGTCGCCGCGCTGGGGCAGCAGGCCACCGCGGAGCAACTCGCGAACTATCGCGACGTGCACGGGTTGGACGACTCGCTCGTCGTGCAGTATGTCCACTACATGCAGAACCTGCTGCACGGGGATCTCGGGACGTCCCAGCAGACGCACAATTCGGTGCTCGTCGATCTGCGAGACTTCGTGCCGGCCACGCTCGAGCTCGCCCTGCTGGCGATGGCCATGGCAACCGTCGTCGGCGTCGGCTTCGGAGTGCTGGCCGCTCTCTACCGCGATCGCTGGCCCGACCATGCGCTGCGCGTCCTTTCGCTCTCCGGGATCTCGGTGCCGGTGTTCTGGTTGGCACTGGTGCTGCTCTATCTGTTCTTCTACGTGTGGGGCCTGCTGCCCGGCGGGAGCCGACTCGATCCGAGCCTGTTGCCACCGGACCAGATCACCGGCTTGTACACCGTCGACGCGCTCCTCGAGGGCCAGTGGCCGGTGTTCGTCGATGCGTTGAAGCACATCGTCCTGCCGGCCTCGGTGCTCGCCGCTGCGAGCATCGGCCTGTTGACGCGCTACACCCGGTCGGCGGTGCTGGACGTCATCGACCAGGACTACGTGCGCGCCGCGCGCGCCCAGGGGCTGGCCGGGCGCACGATCGTCTGGAGCTACGTGCTGCGTGCGGCCATGCCGTCGGTGATCACCGTGATCGGACTGCTGTTCGCCAACGTCCTGACGGGCGCCGTCCTGGTGGAGAACATCTTCGCCTGGCCAGGCATCGGACGCTACGGCTACCAGGCCGCGACCACGCTGGACCTCCCCGCGATCATGGGCGTCAGCATCTTCGTCGCGCTGGTCTACCTGGTGGTCAACTTCGTCGTCGACCTTCTCTACGGAGTACTTGACCCGAGGATTCGAGTGACATGACCGATCTCGAGATTCCTGCCGCCGGGCCGCAGCCGGCGCTGCCCATGCGCTTGCGCCGACGGCGCTTCCCGGCGTCGCTGCGCCGGCCGTTGGCGCTCACCGGCCTCGCGATCGTGCTCTTCTGGGTGATCGCGATGATCGCGGCGCCGTGGATCGCGTCGCAGGATCCGATCGCTCCGGGCTCGGATCTCCTGCAGGGGCCGTCCGGCGCACACTGGTTCGGCACCGACCAGCTCGGCCGCGACGTCTTCAGCCGGGTCGTGCACGCCTCACGGGTCTCGCTTCCCCTGGGCTTCGTCCTGGTGGTGATCGCGGTCAGCATCGGCTGCGTCGTCGGCGCCGTCTCGGGCTTCTTCGGGGGCTGGGTCGACTCGCTGCTGATGCGTGTCGTGGACATCGTGTTCGCCTTCCCGGCGATCATCTTGGCCATGGTCGTGACCGCGGTGCTCGGACCGAGCCTCCAGAACGCCGTCCTGGCGCTGGCCCTGGTCACCTGGCCGACGTACGCACGTGTGGTGCGCGGCCTGGTGATGTCGGTCAGTCGCGCGGAGTACGTGCAGTCCGTGCGCCTGCTGGGTGCCTCGTCGGCGCGGACGCTGCGCAAGGACGTCGCGCCCAACGTGGTCGGGCCGGTGCTCGTGCTGGCGACCCTCGACATCGGCAACGCCGTGCTGCTCCTGGCCGGACTGTCCTTCCTCGGCCTGGGTGCCCAGCCGCCCGACCCCGAGTGGGGGGCGATGGTGTCGGAGGGCACAGCCAACTTCCAGGCGTGGTGGATCGGCACCTTCCCGGGTCTGGCGATCTTCTCGGTGGTGTTGGCCTTCAACTTCATCGGTGACAGCCTGCGGGACGCGATCGACCCGCGCAGCTCGTGGGGAAGCGGTGAGCGCTCGTGAGTGCACTGGTCGAGGTCGAGGGCCTGCGGGTCAGCCTGCCCGGGCCGAACGGCCCCGTGACCATCGTCGACGGACTCGACTTCGCCGTCGAGGAGGGCGAGATCTTCGGCATCGCCGGAGAGAGTGGCAGCGGCAAGACCATGAGCGTGCTCGCCATGCTGAGGCTGTTGCCGCCGCGCGCCATCGTGGAGGGGCGCATCGTCTATCAGGGCCGCGAGCTGCTGGCGCTGGACAGCAAGCAGATGCGAGCGGTGCGCGGCAACGAGATCTCGATGGTCTTCCAGGACCCGATGACCTCGCTGCACCCGATGCTGACGATCGGCAAATCGCTCACCACGCAGGTGCGCCAGCACTTCGGGATGAGTCGCGCCGAGTCGCGCAAACGCGCCGTCGAGATGCTCGCCGAGGTCCGCATCCCGGACCCGGAGGGGGCGCTCGCCAGCTATCCCCACCAGTTCTCGGGCGGGATGCGGCAGCGCATCGCGATCGCCTCGGCACTGATGTGCCGCCCGCGCCTGCTGATCGCGGACGAGCCCACGACGGCGCTCGACGTGACGGTCCAGGCTGGTGTGATCCGGCTGCTGGAGCGCCTCCAACGGGAGAACGGCCTCTCGGTCATCCTGATCACTCACGACCTCGGCGTGATGAGCACCGCCACGGACCGCCTCACCGTGATGTACGCCGGCCGCATCGTCGAGTCCGGGACGACCCGCCGGGTCCTCCAGGATCCCTGGCATCCGTACACGCAGGGTCTCCTTGCCGCGCTGCCGCGTCCGGACCGCTCCGAGGACGAGCTCGTGCCGATCCCGGGAAGCCCCCCGACTCCGGCCACGCTGCCACCGGGATGCGCGTTCCATCCCCGGTGCCCGAAGGACGTCGACGCGTGCCGGTCCGCCATCCCGCCGCTCGTGCAGATCGCCGGGGACCGGATCGCGTGCTTGGTGGCCACGGCGACAAGCGCCGCCGGATCGAAGATCGAGTCGAAGGAGGGGCGGCCGTGAGCAGCTCCGGAGCGTACGCGCTCGAGCTCACCGACGTCGAGGTCGTCTACCAGCGCCGGCACCGGTCACCGGTCCGGGCGGTCGCGGGCGCGAGCATCTCGGTCGAGCCCGGCCAGATCGTGGGCCTGGTGGGGGAAAGCGGCTGCGGCAAGTCCACCCTGGCCCGCGCCGCCGTCGGTCTCGTCGCACCGAGCGCCGGCACGGTGCGCTTCCAGGGCGGGCCGGTCAAGCCGCTCGGGATCCGCTCACGCTCGGAGTCGCTGACCGGGCTCCAGATGGTGTTCCAGGACCCGCAGTCGTCGCTGAACCCACGGCGGACCGTCGGCTCGCAGCTGGCCGACGCGCTGGAGATCCTCCGTCGCACGCCGCGCCAGGGGCACCCGGCCCGGGTCGAGGAGTTGCTCGAACAGGTCGGCCTCCCCGCCTCCGCGAGCGGTCGCTACCCGCACCAGTTCAGCGGCGGGCAACGCCAACGCATCGCCATCGCCCGGGCGCTGGCTGCCGACCCGACGGTCATGGTCCTCGACGAGCCGCTCTCGGCACTCGACGCGTCCGCGCAAGCCCAGGTCGCCAACCTGCTGGTCCGGCTGTGCCGCGAGCTCGAGATCGGGATGCTGCTCATCTCCCACGACCTGGCGATCGTCAACCAGGTCGCCGACGAGGTCGCGGTGATGTACCTCGGCCTGATAGTGGAGCAGGCGCCGACCGGTGAGCTCTGGCGCACGCCCCGACATCCCTATACCGAGGCCCTGATCGGCGCGATCCCGCAGGCGGACGGCGAGCGCTCCCAGCCCACCGTGCTGCCCGGCGAGGTGCCCAACCCGGCCGCTCCTCCCGCCGGCTGCCGGTTCCATCCGCGCTGCTCGCTGGCCTTCGACCGGTGCTGCACCGAGGAGCCGCCGTTGCTGAGCGTCGAGCCCGGGCGGACCCAGGCATGCTGGCTGCAGCGGACGGAGGCGCTCGCGTGAGCGCCTCCATGCCGTACGCCAACCCGACGTCGCAGGACATCGTCGAGTGGATGCCGCGCCGCCTGCCCGACCGCAGGTTGCGG
>JASGGG010000072.1:0-16109 GCA_047605165.1 Nocardioidaceae bacterium | reverse complement strand
CGGCGCCGGCACTCGAGTCCGTCGCCGCAGCCGTCCACGACGCCGGGTCGAAGGCGATCGTGCACTGCTGTGCGCGAGAGGTGCCGTTCGGTCTGCTGGCCAAGGTCGGTTTCGACGGTGTCGGCGTCGATCTCGACCAGATCGACGCGCCTGCCTACGACGCGCTGGCCGGCCTGCTGGAGAGCAAGGCACTCGTGCACCTCGGGGTAGTTGCCACCCATGGGCCTGTGCCGGACGCCAAGCAGGTGGCGGCCCGGGTCGAGCGGTTCCTGGACGTCCTCGGCCTGGAGCCGACACCGGGCCTCGTGCTCGCACCCGCCTGCGGGCTCGCGGGCCGGTCGCCCGCCGAGGCCCGCGCGACCCTCGACCTGGTGTCCCGCGCAGCCAAAGCTCTCTGAGCAAATCTGTTCAGGATGGTCGCCCAGGGTGGGCTCGAGCAGCCATCTGGAACGGGTTTGTCAGGGCGGGCGAGACCGACGCGAACCTGGAGAAGATGAACCGCCCGGCTGGGTGTGAGGGAGGTCAGCCGAGCGGTTCGAGGCGTGGCGCCCGGTGTTGGGAGGTCCCCAGGCGACACGTACAGGTTCACGTCTATCACGGTGCGGCAGCGGACACCAGAGCGAGGCCGCGCGGGTCGGACACGGCAGACTTCGGGTATGACCGAGGAGCCGGAGCGGTTCGGCCTGAGCTGGCCGGGCAAACGGGAGAGCCTGGGATCGTTGCGGCTGCCTGCTCGTGGGGCCTTGGTCGCGGACGGCGACGGGTCCGCTGCCGTCTCACACCTGCTGATCGAGGGTGACAACCTCGAGGTGCTCAAGCTGCTGCGCCCGGCGTACGCGGGTGCGTTCACGCTGATCTATCTCGATCCGCCGTACAACACCGGCAACGACTTCGTGTACGACGACGACTTCGCCGACGGACTGGCCCGCTACCTGCAGCTCTCGGGCCAGCTGGACGAGACCGGACACAGAGTCGCCGCGGCCTCGGAGACCTCGGGGCGCTGGCACAGTCGGTGGCTGTCGATGATGCTGCCACGGCTGATACTGGCGCGCGATCTGCTGGCGGCCGAGGGCGTCGTCTACGTCTCGATCGACGACAACGAGGTGGCACACCTGCGGCTGTTGCTCGACGAGGTGTTCGGCGCCGACAACTTCGTCGCCCAGATCGCGGTCAGCCTCAACCCGAAGGGCCGGCAGCTCGGCCGGTACTTCGCGACCTCGCACGAGTACCTGCTGGTGTACGCCCGCGACCTCGACTCCTGCGCGCTCTCCGCGGCGAGCACGGAGAACGTCAGCCAGAGTGATTTCCCCAAGTACGACGAACAACGCGGCCTGCGTTACCGGCTGCTGCCGCTGCGCAACACCAACAAGAAGTTCAACCCTGCCACCGCGCCGACCATGCACTTCGCCGTCCACGGTGACCCCGGCAGCGGACAGGTGCGCACCGAGCCGTTCACCGGCAGCGTGGAGATCCGGCCGGTCTTCGGTGACGGGACGCCCGCGGTGTGGCGGTGGTCGCGACCCAAGATCGACGCACAGCCGGACGACCTGCTCTGTCGCGTGGTGCGGGGGCAGGACGGCGAGAGGGCCGACGTGTTCCAGAAGGACTGGCTGACCGAGGGGCGCACCAAGAAGCTCAAGACCGTCTGGTCTGCCGACGAGGCCGGCACCACCGACCATGCCGTGGCCGAGCTCAAGGAACGGGTCGGGCACGTCTTCGAGACGCCGAAGCCGCTCAAGCTGATGCGGCGCATCCTCGCGACGATGCCCGCCGACGCGCTGGTCCTCGACCCGTTCGCAGGCAGCGGCACGATGGGCGAGGCGGTCGTCGCCGCCAACGCCGAGGACGGCGGCAACCGGCGGTTCGTCTGTGTGAACCTTCCCGCGCCCGTGCCCGAGGACTCGGCCGCCAGGGCCGCGGGCTATGCCAGTGTCGCCGACATCATGAAGGCCCGGCTGGAGTCCGTGGCCGAGGTGCGCCGCTATCGGCTGGCACCGAGCGCGTTCGCCGACCCCGACTCGCTCGACGAGCGGACATTGGTCGTCGAGTGGTCCGAGGCGCTAGCCGAGGGCCGTATCGAGACGCCGACCGGGCGCGAGGCGTCGCAGTCGCGGACTTCTCGTGCAGACGCGGCTGTGGGAGGTGATCTCGATACACGGTCCGCTCGTACCTCGCGGCCCGCACTCGATCAGCGGACGGCTTCTGTATCGGGGGCTGGACCCGATCAGCGGGCGGCTTCTGTGTGGGCTGGACTTGGCCAGCGGATCGCGGCCGAGGTGTTGCCGGTCGTCGAGTGCGCCGACGGAGGAGGCGTGTATCGAGACGCCGTGTGGCCGTTGAGAGATCTCGATCAGCGGATCGCGGCCGAGGTGCTGCTGCGCGAGGGCGTACGCCTCGACGCGGCGTGGGAGTGGCTCGACCTCGCCGGCGTCTCGACGGTTCTCGCCGGCGGTGTCTGCGTGATGCTCACCACCGAGCTCGACGACAGTCACATCGAAGCCGCGCTCGCGCTGGAACCGCGGGTCCTCGTACTCCTCGAAGACGCTTTCGTGGACGGAGACTCGTTGCGGCTCCACGCGCTCGCGCAGGCGGAGCGGGCTGGCGTGACGCTGAAGACGGTGTGACGTGCGGCTGCACTACGACAGCGGGCAGCCGCACCAGCGCGCCGCGATCGACAGCGTGCTCGGTGCGGTCGACCGTGCTGTCCGTGGCGAGGGTCCGAGCGACCTCGGCGTCGAGATGGAGACCGGCACCGGCAAGACCTACGTATACGTGCGTACGCTCGCCGAGCTGTATGCCCGGTACGGCTGGGACCGCTTCGTGGTCGTGGTGCCGAGCGTCGCGATCCGCGAGGGCGTCCTGGCCAGCTTCACGTCGATGGACGCACATGTGCGGGAGCTCCACGGCTTCGCTTTCAACGTGCAGGTGTACGACGGGAGCAAGCCCGCGCGCGTGCGCGAGTTCGCCACCGCGCCGATCCCGCAAGTGCTGGTGATCAACATCGACGCGTTCAGCCAGGACGCCAACCTGATCCGCCGCCCGCAGGAGGCCCTCGGCGGCTACGCCCCCCTCGACCTGATCGCTCGTACGCGTCCGGCGGTCGTGCTCGACGAGCCGCAGAACCTCGAGACCGCCTTACGGCAGGCCGCGGTCGCGTCGCTGGAGCCCCGGCTGCTGCTGCGCTACTCGGCCACCCACCGCGACCCGCGCAACCTCGTCTACCGGCTGACGCCGACGGCGGCGCACGACGCGGGCCTGGTCAAGCGGATCGGCGTCGTCGCGGTATCCCGGCCGTCGGAGACCGGCGTGGCGGTCGCGCGCATCACCGCCGGTGCCCGGGGCGTGACCGCCCGCGCGACCGTCGACGGCACGCCGGTGACCCTGCGCCTGGGCGCCGACCTCGCCGCGCTGACCGGGATGTCGTCGTACGCAGGCTGGGTAGTCTCCGACATCCGCGCCGACCGCGGTGCCCAGCACGGGGAGGTGCGGTTTGCGAACGGTCGGCGGGCGCTCGTGGGGGTGGCGCAGCGCGACCTGCACCGGCTCCAGCTGCGGCTCGCGATCGAGGCGCACTTCGAGAAGGAGCTGCAGCTCGCTCGTCTCCACGCCGTTGGCGTGCTCCCGGCGCCGGTCAAGCCGTTGACGCTGGTGTTCGTCGACCGGGTCGCGCAGTACGCTCCCGCCGACAGCGAGCTGCGGCAGTGGTTCGCGACCGACTACGAGGCACTACGCGCCGATCCGCGTTTCGCCGCACTGGACCTGCCGCCCGCAGCCGACGTCCACGACGGGTACTTCGCGACCACGCCGAAAGGCATCGCCAAGGACGCCCGGCCCGAGAGTCGCGACGCCAATCTCGCGTTCACGCGGATCATGCGCGACAAGGAACGATTGCTGGGACTCCAGGAGCCGTTGCGGTTCGTGTTCAGCCACTCGGCGCTCGCGGAGGGCTGGGACAACCCGAACGTGTTCACGCTGTGCCACCTCCAGTCGGGCTCGTCGACATTGCGGCGACGGCAGCAGATCGGCCGCGGACTACGACTGCCGGTCGACATCGAGGGACGCCGCTGCCGGTTGCCGGAGGTGAACCTGCTGACGGTCGTGGCGGGGGAGTCGTTCGCCTCGTTCGCGAAGGCGCTGCAGACCGAGGTCGCTGCCGATACCGGCGAACAGCTCCCACTCGTTCACCTACGCCGCCCAGGCGCCGTGCCCCCGGCCAAGCTCGCGCCCGAGCCGAAGCGCTCCGAACCTGACCCGGAGCAGCTGACCACCGAGGTCGTACGCCGGCTCCGGTCCCTGCGTGAGCTCCGGATCGAGCGCGGCGAGGTCGGCGGCCCGGCGGTCGAGCAGCGGCGAAGCGAGTCGGAGGAGATGCCAGATCTGCCAGGGCTGCTTCGTCGGCTCCAGGCCGAGACGGGCCTCTCCCGGGCGACGCTGGTGCGCCTCATCCGCGCTGAGCTCTCGAACCACTGCAGGCCGTCGAGTGGTCCGAGGCGCTAGCCGAGGGCCGTATCGAGACGCCGACCGGACGCGAGGCGCCGAAGTGGGTCGGCCGATGAATCCGCTGCACGATTGATCGAGCCTGAGGTGCCGACGATCGGTACTTCAGGCTGATCCGGGCGGGAGGATCCGACGACAACGCTGGGAGCATGACGATCCTGTTGTCGGACCCGCGGGTCTCGGCTGTCCCGACCCGTGACGACGACGAGCCGCTGGTTGTGCTCGACCCCTGCTTCGGCCCGGCACGCGCCAAAGTCCGGCTCGGGCTGGCGACCCGTCTCGAGCAGGCCCAAGCCGCGCTCCCGCCCGGTATCGGCTTACTGGTGGTCGAGGGCCACCGGTCGGTCGGTGCGCAGCAGGCGATCATCGACCGCTACACCGCCGAGGTACGCCGTCACCACCCGACGGTGACCCAGGAGGAGGTGGAACGGCTGAGCAGTCGCTTCGTCGCGCCGATCGCGGTCGCACCCCACGTCGCGGGCGCGGCGGTCGATCTGACGCTCTACGACGCGTGCGGCGACCTGCTCGATCTCGGCACGTCGATCGACGCGACGCCGGAGGAGTCGGGCGGACGCTGCTACTTCGCGGCCGACGGGATTTCCGCGGACGCGCGCGCCCACCGCGAGCTGCTGGCGGGCGTACTCGGCGCCGCCGGGCTGGTCAACTACCCGACGGAGTGGTGGCACTGGTCCTACGGTGACCGGTACTGGGCATTGCGTACGGGAGCGCCGGCCGCGTTGTACGGCCCGGTCTCCGCCCGGGCAGGTCTGGCTGGGGCGAGTCTCGTGGGCGCGGGTGTCGCGTGACCACCACCGTGTCGGAGCGGACGGCCCAGCACCCGGTTCTGCACGTCGACCTCGCCGCGGTGACCGCCAACGTACGCACGATCGGCGACCACACGGCCGGTGAGCTGATGGCGGTCGTCAAGGCGGACGGGTTCGGTCACGGGATGGCCGGGGTCGCTGCCGCTGCCCTCGACGGAGGCGCCACGTGCTTCGGCGTGACCAGCATCGACGAGGCCCTGCAGCTGCGGGCCACCGGGTTCGGGCAGCGGATCCTCAGCTGGCTCAACCCGGTCGACGCCGACTTCGCGACCGCGATCGGTCAGGGCATCGAGCTGGCCGTGCCGAGCCGTGAGCACCTGGATGCGATCATCGCGACCGGACGGCTCGCCCGGGTGCACCTGCAGCTCGACACCGGGATGGCCCGGGATGGTGCCGCGCCGGAGGAGTGGGCTGCCCTGTGTCGTGCGGCGCGGCGCGCTGAGATCCTCGGTGCCGTGGATGTGGTGGGCGTGATGGGGCATCTGTCCTGCGCTGCCGAGCCCGGGCACCCCGCCAACGCGCTGGGTCGCAATCGCTTTGCCTGGGGCCTCCAGATCGCCCGCGGCACAGGGCTCCGGCCCACCGACCGGCATCTCGCCGCGACCGCCGCGACCCTGACCGACCCGCTCAGCCACCACACGATGAGCCGCATCGGCGCTGGACTGGTCGGCATCGACGAGTCCCGCTCGACCCCGCTGCGGTCCGCACTGACCCTGACTGCACCACTCGTGCAGGTGCGTGAGGTGCGGGCGGGTACGCCGGTGGGCTACGGCCAGGCCTGGATCGCTCCGGCGCGCACGCGGCTCGGGTTGATCCCGCTCGGGTACGCCGACGGTCTGGCCAGGTCGGCGAGCACTGGGGCGGCAAGCACTGGGTCGCTGAGCGGTGGGTCGCAGGTGCTGGTCTCCGGCGTACGCAGACCCGTCGTGGGGCGGATCTCGATGGACATGACGGTCGTCGACCTTGGCCCCGACTCCGCGCATTGTCCGGCGACTCTCGGCGACACCGTCACGGTCTTCGGCCCCGGGGACCACGGTGAGCCGACTACGGCCCAGTGGGCGCACTGGGCGGGCACGCTGGAGCACGAGATCGTGACCGGGCTGGGTGCCCGGGTCGAGCGACGCACGAGCAACGGGATCGGCGAAGTGCGGCAGCGGCACGCGGCCGCACCGTGGGCCAGGCGACTACGTGCCGACCGTCGCGATCTGCGTGACCCGCGAGGCACCGGGGCAGTCCCGGGCCGGGATATCCGCCCGGCATGACACGCGTCGCCATCGTCGGCGGGGGAGCGAACCCTGAGCACGAGGTGTCCCTGGCGTCGGCGGAGGGCATCGGGGGAGCCCTGCGGGAGACCGGGTACGACGTCGTCGCGCTGACGATCGCTCGCGACGGCAAGTGGCACGACAGCGCCGGGGCGCCGCTGTCGTTCGCTGCTGCCGTCGATCTGCTCCAGTCGTGCGCGGTCGTGGTGTCGGCGCTGCACGGACCACACGGCGAGGACGGCACGCTAGCGGCGCTGTGCGACCTCGCGGGCCTGCCGTGCGTCGGGTCCGGTGTCATGGCGGGTGCGGCCGCAATGGACAAGTGGCTGACCAAGCTCGCCGTCGGGGCAGTCGGCGTGCGCACCGCTCGGGGCGTACTGCTGCGGCGGGGGCAAGCGCTTCCAGACATCGAGCTGCCGGTAGTGGTGAAGCCGGTCAGCTCGGGATCGAGTCACGGGGTTGCGCTGGTCCGTGATCCGGCTGTGCTGGCGGAGGCCGTGACGGCGGCGTTCGCCCTCGACGACCGGGTGCTCGTCGAGGAGCTGATCGAGGGCCGCGAGATCGACCTGGCCGTGCTCGGCCGCCCGGACGGCTCCCGGACGGTCGCGCCCGCGCTGGAGATCCTGCCGACCGAGAGCGGCGTCTTCGACCTCGCCACCAAGTACGACGGGTCGGCGCGGTTCCTCGTACCCGCACCACTGTCCGACGATGAGCGGCAAGCGCTGGAGAGAGCCGCGATCACCGTGTACGACGCGCTCGGGTGCGGCGGAGTCGCGCGGGTCGACTTCTTCCTGACCGAGGCGGGACCGGTCCTCAATGAGGTCAACACCATGCCCGGCTTCACCGAGCACTCGCAGGTGCCGCGGATGTTCGCGGCCGCCGGGATCTCGTACGCGCAGCTGGTCGATCTGCTGGTGCGAGATGCCGTCACCCCGCAGTGAGAACGGCATGGTTGCATTGCGGAGACAGGCGTTCACCTACCCGGCGGAGACGGCATGACCACTCGACGGCAGTGGCTGTTGTCTGTCGCGGCCGGGGCAGTCGTGTTGGCGCTCTTGATCGTCGACTTCAACCGGAGCTACATCGAGCCGGGTGGAGAGTCGGTCTACTGGCTGTTCCTCCTGCTCGCGTTCGTGGCGATCGCGACCGCACGCCAGGTGCCCGAGGTTGCATTGCTGGCCGGCTGGGCCGCCGGCCTGATCCAGGTGCTCGGTGGCATCCCGATCTCGATCGCGGAGCTGCCGCTGGTCGCGGTGCTGTTCGCCGCCGCCAGGTGGGGACGGATCGCCACGGTCGTGCTCGCCGGCTTCACGATCCCGGTAGCACCGTTCCTCGTGTACGTCTCGGGAACGGTGTTGTACAACTCCGAGGTCGGCACCAGTCTCGTGCTCCACCGCAGTGTCTTCTGGCTGGCGTTGCTCGGCCTCGCGGTGCTCGGGCTGCCCTGGTTGCTCGGGCTGACGCTGCGGTTCGTCGCCCGAGCCTCGCGGGCGCAGGAGGCCCAGCACACCGCCGAGGAGCAGGCTGTGCAAGCCCACGAGATCGCCCGACTGCGTGAGGAGCAGAACCGGCTCGCGCGCGACGTCCACGACGTGGTGGGCCATTCCCTGGCGGTCATCCTCGCCCAGGCCGAGTCGGCGCAGTTCCTCGACGACGCGGACACCGCGAAGCTCAAGCTGACGATGGAGAACATCGCGAGCTCCGCGCGAACCTCGCTTCAGGACGTACGCCAGGTGCTCGCGCCCGACCCCGCCGGGCGTACTCTGATGCGTCTGGACCAACTACTCGACGGGGTCGTGGAGAGCAGCGCCGGCAAGGTCGAGGTCGAGCAGGTCGGCGTCGCGCGGCCGCTGCCACCCGAGCTGGAGGAGGTCGCCTACCGGGTCCTGCAGGAGATGCTGACCAACGCGCTCAAACACGGCGACCGAGAGGCACCCGTGCAGGTCGAGCTGGCCTGGCCGCAGGAAGGCGGACTCGAGGACTCGCTGCGGATCGACGTACGCAACCAGGTCGATCCCGTCGCGCCGTTGCTGGAAGGCTCGGGTCAAGGCGTCGAAGGGATGCGGCGGCGGTTGGCGTCGGTGCGCGGGCATTTGGACGTACGCCAGCGCGAGTCCGGTGATGGGCTGACGTTCAGCGTGACCGCCTGGCTGCCGATCCGGGACGAGGGAGGGACGCCATGACCGATCCTGCGACAGAGCCAGACTACGGGGAGATCCGGGTGCTGCTCGTCGACGACCAGGACTTGTTCCGTGAGGGCGTGCGTGTGATCGTGGACGCCCAACCCGGGATGTGCGTGGTCGGCTCCGCCGCCGACGGCCGAGAGGCGGTCGCGCTGGCCGACGAGCTGGAGCCCGACGTCGTGCTGATGGACCTGCGGATGCCGGAGCTGGACGGCGTCGAAGCCACCCGGCAGCTGTTCCTGCCCTCGCGGGTCGCTGACCGGAAGCGACCGCTGCGCGTCGTCGTGCTGACCACGTTCAACCTCGATGACCGTGCGGCGGAGGCGATTCGCCTCGGCGCGAGCGGGTTCCTGCTCAAGGACACCACGCCCGCGCAGCTGCGCGACGCGATCCAGACCGTGCACCAGGGCAACGCCGTGCTCTCACCCGCGAACCTGGTCGAGCTGCTCGACGCCGAATACCGCAAGGCGCCCGACGTGCCGGCGGCGTACGCCTCACTGACCGAGAAGGAGCGGGAGGTCTTCGCGGCGGTCGCGCGGGGCCTGTCCAACGCGGAGATCGGGGAGCGGGTGTTTCTCAGCGAGTCCACCGTCAAGACCCACGTCGGCGCGATCCTGCGCAAGCTCGGGCTGCGCGACCGGGTGCAGATCGTCGTCTTCGCCCACGAGCACGGCTTGGCTTAGCACGGCTGCGGGGCGCTGCGCCTGAGTCCGCTGACGGCGGGCACGGCGAGAGTCGCAAGCACGATCACGGTGTAGACGCCCGCGGAGGTGACGAATACCGGCTCGGCGCCGAACCAGTCGGCCATCGGCCCGTAGAGCAGCTGGCCGATCGGCATCACGACGAAGGAGCCGAGGGAGTCGTACGACCAGGCCCGCGACATCATCTCCTCGGGCACGTTCTCCATCATCGAGAGGCTCCAGCCGAGACTGAAGACTTCCGTGCCGGCTCCGGCGACGACCATGGCAATCACGATGGCAGCGGGATGTGGATACAAGCCCAGCGTGAGCATCGGAACAGCGATGGCCGATACCCCGATCATTCCCGCGCGGAGCGGGTAGGTCAGGGTGATCCGCAACAGCAGCAGGGTCATCACGACCGCGCCGACGGCTTCGCCGGATTGGGCCAGGCCCCAGGCCGGGATGCCGATGGTGCGCTTGGCGTACGCCGGCCCTAAGGTCGTGATTGCTCCCGTGTGCATCGCGTTCAGCACCGCGAACGCGGCCACGACGACCCACAGCCAGGTGGTGGTGCGGAAGAACGTCCAGTCTTCGCGAAGCTCGTGCAGCATCGTGGTGGCCGGTCGCGCGCTCTCCTGCGCGGGCAGGCGTACGCGGCTCATCAGCAAGGCGGCGACCGCCCACGTCGCCGCGTCGATCGCCAGGCCCCAGCCGGCACCGACGGCGACGACCAGGACCGCCGCGACGGCTGGCCCGATCACGGTGAGCACACCGCGGCTCATCGAGAGCAGCAGGTTGGCCGGTTGTAGCTGCTCTCGCGGCACCAACTGGGGGATCAGGCCCTGCATCGCGGGCATGCTCGCGGCCGAGGTGACTCCGTTGACGGCCACCAGCACGACGATCTGCCAGATCTGCGCGCGACCGGTGATGACCAGGAAGGCAACCATGCCCTGGGTGATCGCGCTGGTGACGTTGGCGATCTGCAGCACCACGGCCCGGTCGAAACGGTCGGCGACGACGCCGCCGGCGAGCAGGAACACGACCATCGCGATCATCCGGGCCGCCAGCACCTGGCCCAGTGCGCTGGCCGAGTCGGTGACCTCCAGCACCGCGAACGCGAGCGCCAGATTGGCCATCGAGGTGCCGGCCAGGTTGACGAAACGGGACCAGAAGAACCAGGCGAAGCCCGGCTCCCGCAGCACCTGCAGGCTGTCCCGGATCACGGCTGCCTCGCCTTCCTGCTGACCGGATTGTGGCCGATGGTGACTGCGCGAGCCGGCTTGTGGCCGATGCCGACAGCAGTTCGGCCGTCCGGCCTGTCGTCATCGGCCACAACCCCGCGTGAACGGTCAGGATCGGCCACAATCCGGCGTCAGCGAACAAGAGTACGCGGTCGCTTCCAGAGCAGGGGCCTGGTCAGCAGGCTCAGCATCAGGATCGGGCCGGTGAGCAGGGGGAGGAGTCGCAAGACCCCGCCGCAACGGCCAAACCGGGCATGTTGCCGACGTTGGCGCTCGGCGGCGGTGTCGCTGACGTACGCTCACCACCCGGTTTCGAGGCACTCGCGTGATGGTCGGTCCTCGATCTGCAGGGTCGCGTGCTCGATGCCGTGACGCTCGCGCATGGTGGCGCGCCCAGCGGCCAGCACCGCTTGCGGATCCGCTCCGACCTGGAGCACGAGGTGTGCGGTGGCGACGTGCATGCCCGAAGTCAGGGTCCAGGCGTGCAGGTCGTGAACGTCCGCGACGCCCGGGATGGTTTGGAGGTCGCCGATGACCTCGTCGAGGTTCATGCCGGCGGGGACGTGCTGGGCCAGCACTGCCAGTACCTCGCGGCCCACGATGATCGCGCGAACGGCGACGAACGCCCCGATGGCGACCGCGACGGCGGTGTCCCACCATCCTTGGCCAGTCGTCGCGACCAGGATCCCGGCGACGATGACGCCGACGCTGCCGGCGGCGTCGGCGACGACCTCGAAGTACGCGCTCTTGATGTTGAGCGACTCATCCGCGCCGGCCCGGAGCAGGATCATCGAGATGATGTTGATGACAAGTCCGAGCAGGCCGACGACGAGCATCGGCCCGGCCTCGACGTGCGTCGTCCGGCCGGCACGGTGGAGTGCCTCGACCACGACGTAGGCGGCGACCCCGAGCATGATCAGCACGGTGAGGCCGGAGGCGAAGACCTCGGCCCGGTAGGAGCCGTAGGTCCGCCGCCCGGTGGTGTCGGGTCGGGTAGCGACGCTGGTCGCGGTCAGCGCTGCCCCGAGGGCAACGACGTCTGCTGCCATATGGCCAGCATCGGAGACCAGCGCGAGAGAGCCGGCGAGGAGGCCGGAGACGAGTTCGACGACGAAGAAGGCCGCAACCATCCCGAACGCGGTCGCCAGCCGCCAGCGGTGTCTCCGGGTCGCTGACATCGCTTGGCCGTGTCCGTGACCGTGTCCGGCGCCCATGATGTCGGAGTTCCTTTCGGTCTCTGCTGTCCAGTCTCCGCCCGTACTCGATGTCCGCATACCCCTAGGGGGTAATGTTGTCTCGTATCCGGAATACCCCCTCGGGGTATTTCATTGAAGCTGTCGTGAGCCTAGGGAGGACCGGGATGACAGAGATCAAGCCTGAGGCAGGGGCCGGATTCGCGGCCACGAGTCCCAGCTATATCGCGCACCACTCCAAAGGCGACTATCTCAAGCGGTTGCGCCGCATCGAGGGACAGGCGCGGGGCTTGCAGCGAATGGTCGAGGAGGAGCAGTACTGCATCGACATCCTCACGCAGATCTCCGCCATGACGAAGGCCCTCCAGTCGCTCGCTCTGGGACTCCTCGACGAGCACTTGGGGCACTGCGTGGTCAACGCCGCCCAGCAGGGCGGTGAGGAGGCCGGGATCAAGTTGAAGGAGGCCTCTGACGCCATTGCCCGCCTGGTGCGCAGCTAAGAGCTCGCGCCAACGAAAGGAACGATCATGTCTTACACCGTCGTCGGAATGACGTGTGGCCACTGCGCCGCCGCGGTGACCGAGGAAATCGGCGAGATCGAGGGGGTCCGTGACGTCGTCGTCGATCTCGCCAGCGGCAGCCTGACCTTCGACGCCGACCAGCCCATTCCGCCCGAGGTCGTCGAGGCCGCGGTCCGCGAGGCCGGCTACCAGTTGGCATGAGTACGACGACCACCGACGCGCCTACCGACGCGTCTCCCGTGGAGACCGACGTGGAGTTGCTGTTGACCGGGATGACGTGCGCCTCGTGTGCCAACCGGATCGAACGTAAGCTCAACAAGCTCGACGGCGTCACCGCTACGGTCAACTACGCCACCGAGAAGGCCAAGGTCAGCTACACCGACGGCGTGACCCCCGCTGATCTCGTCGCCGCGGTGGAGTCGGCAGGGTACGGCGCGAGGCTGCCGGAGCCACCGGCTGCGGTGGCGGACCAGGCGGAGAGCGCACTCTCGGAGGCCGACGACGCCCTGCGTACGCTCGACAATCGCTTGGGCAACCGGCTGATCGTTTCCGCGATCCTCTCGGTGCCGGTGATCGCGATGGCGATGGTGCCCGCACTCCAGTTCACCAACTGGCAGTGGCTCTCCCTCACGCTGGCCGCGCCGGTGGTGGTGTGGGGTGCCTGGCCGTTCCACCAGGCGGCGTGGGCCAATCTCAAGCACGGTGCGGCGACCATGGACACGCTGGTCTCGATGGGTACGACGGCCGCGTTCGGCTGGTCGGTCTACGCCCTGTTCTGGGGCGATGCCGGGATGCCGGGCATGACCCACCGGTTCGAGCTGACCATCGAGCGGTCCAGCGGCACCTCGAACCTCTATCTGGAGGCCGCGACCGGCATCATCACCTTCATCCTGCTCGGCCGCTACATCGAGCATCGATCCAAGCGCAACGCGGGTGCGGCGTTGCGCGCCCTGCTGGACATGGGCGCCCGCGACGTCGCCGTGCTGCGCGATGGTGCCGAGCAGCGCGTACCGGTGCCCCAGCTCGTCGTCGGGGACCGGTTCGTCGTCCGCCCCGGGGAGAAGATCGCCACCGACGGCATCGTCGAAGAAGGCCGCTCGGCGGTCGACGCCTCGATGCTCACCGGCGAATCGGTGCCCGTCGAGGTCTCCGTGGGCGATGTCGTGGTGGGCGCCACGGTCAATGCCTCCGGCCGACTGGTCGTCAGGGCGGCCCGAGTCAGTGCGGACACCCAGCTTGCGCAGATGGCCAAGCTCGTCGAGGACGCCCAGGCGGGCAAGGCCGCCGCGCAACGGCTCGCGGACCGCATCTCCGGGATCTTCGTCCCGGTCGTGATCGCGATCGCCGTTGCGACGTTCGCGATCTGGCTCGCGACCGGCTCGGGTGCCGCTGCCGCGGTCACCGCCGCGGTCGCCGTCCTGATCGTGGCCTGCCCGTGTGCGCTGGGCCTGGCCACGCCGACCGCGCTCATGGTCGGCACCGGCCGGGGTGCCCAACTCGGCATCCTGATCAAAGGACCCGAGGCGCTGGAGCAGACCCGCAAGGTCGACACCGTCGTACTCGACAAGACTGGCACCGTCACTACTGGCGAGATGTCGCTGGCCGAGGTCCACGTCGCCTGCGGGGAGACCGAAGCAGAGGTGCTGCGGCTCGCCGGCGCACTCGAAGACGCATCGGAGCACCCCATCGCTCGGGCGATCGCCGACGCGGCCAGATCGCGAGGTGCCCTCGGCACGGTCGAGGACTTCGCGAATGCCGAGGGTCTCGGCGTCCAGGGCATCGTCGACGGGCATGCCGTGCTGGTCGGCCGCCCGCGGCTGCTCACGGAGTGGTCGCAGCAACTGCCTACTGAGCTCGTTGACGAGTTCGATGCGGCCCAAGGGCGTGGCTTCACCGCTGTCGCCGTGGGCTGGGACGGGAAGGCACGAGCCGTGCTGGTCGTCGCCGACCAGGTCAAGGAGACGTCGGCGCAAGCGATCGGCGAGCTGCGCGGGCTCGGACTGCGTCCGATCCTGTTGACCGGTGACAACCAGCGGGTGGCGCGCACGGTGGCTGCCGAGGTCGGCATCGCACCTGAGGACGTGTACGCCGAGGTGCTGCCGGGCGACAAGGTCGACGTCGTCAAGGGATTGCAGTCGGGGGGACGTGTCGTCGCGATGGTCGGGGACGGCGTCAACGACGCTGCCGCGCTGGCCCAGGCCGACCTGGGCCTGGCCATGGGCACCGGCACCGATGTGGCGATCGAGGCCAGCGACCTGACGCTGGTACGCGGTGACCTCCGCGTCGCCGCCGACGCGATCCGGCTCTCCCGCAAGACCCTCGGCGTCATCAAGAGCAACCTGCTCTGGGCCTTCGGCTACAACATCGCGGCGATCCCGCTCGCGGCAGCCGGCTTGCTCAACCCGATGCTCGCCGGTGCCGCGATGGCGTTCTCGTCGGTCTCGGTGGTTCTCAACAGCCTGCGACTCAAGCGATTTCGCTAGAGCGTCACGACGATGCAGATCGCCAGCATCCCGAACCAGGCCGTCGCGCCGACCAGCGCGTGCAGTGCGGCGCCAGGTCGGCTGAAGCCGAGGACGTCGCCGCTCACGGCCAGGTAGCTCGACGAAGCCTCGCCTGGGTGACGGGCGCCTCATCCAGGGGTGTCGTCGCAAGAGGGAACCCGGTGAGAGTCCGGGACTGCCCCGCAGCGGTGAGTGGGAACGACCTCCGTCATCAAGCACTGGGAAGCCCCGATCAGGGTTCTGGGGAAGCGACGGACAGTAGGCCGTAGTACGACGCCCACGAGTCCGAAGACCTGCCAGTGCCCTGCCGAAGGCTGCAGGGGCCCGCGACCTCGTGGGAAGGTCAGGGGACAGGCCGGGCTCGCTCGCGACCCGATTCGCCGCCCCCTCTCGCTCTGCTCGCTGGGCCGTGGAGCGCACTCAACAGGCTTGGGAAAAGGTATCCAATGACTGCCCTGAGCGAGAGCGCACACATTGCAAGGACGGCACCAGCTCTATACCCAACCTGGGCGTCCACGATTACGACGCGATCGATGACAAAGAACGGTTCCGGGCGTTCGCGACGTCAGAGGACAGGACACGGATGGGGCCGGATCAGAGGAGCCCAAGCCCCAGAGGGCCAGCAGCCCTCGCACATCGACGACGAGATGCTGATGCTCAAGGAAGTCGCCGCCCTCTTGCGCGTACCCGAAGCAACGATGCGCTACTGGCGGCACTGCGGCACCGGCCCCCGCAGCTTCACCATCGGCCGCTCCGTGCGCTATCCGTACCTGGAGCGCGAGGACGTGCTGGCCGCGCTTGAGTTTGCCACCGAGTCGATCCAGCGCGAACTACCGATCACAGCCGCATGAGGCTTCTGGTCGACGCCAACCTGTCGCCGGTCGTCTCAGAACAACTCAAAGTTGCGGGCTACGACGCATCGCACGTCTACGACCACGACCTCGGCACTGTCTCCGACGAAGTGATCGCCGTGTTCGCCGAGGGCACCGGGGCTGCCATCATCTCCGCCGATAGTGACTTCACGACGAACCCGGTTGCTCTCTTGCAACGCACCCGAACGCCCGCATCGGAGCCACACGATAAGACACGAGGCCCGAAATAGAATGCCCTCTGACAGCGTTTCCGCTGGTCAGAGGGCATTTTCTCGCTGTGGGCGATACTGGGTTTGAACCAGTGACCTCTTCCGTGTCAGGGAAGCGCGCTA
>JASGGG010000071.1:0-16214 GCA_047605165.1 Nocardioidaceae bacterium | reverse complement strand
CCAGGCCACGGGAGACCTTGGCGACCACGTCGGGGTCGTCGTAGAACGTGGTGGCTTTGACGATCGCCTCGGCCCGCTGCGCCGGGTTCCCGGACTTGAAGATGCCCGAGCCGACGAACACGCCCTCGGCACCGAGTTGCATCATCATCGCCGCGTCCGCCGGCGTCGCGATACCGCCCGCGGTGAACAGGACCACCGGCAGCTTGCCGGCCTCGGCCACCTCCGCGACCAGCTCGTAGGGGGCCTGCAGCTCCTTCGCGGCGACGAACAGCTCGTCCTTGCTCAACGAGCCCAGCCGGCGGATCTCCCCACCGATCGTGCGCATGTGCGTCACCGCGTTGGACACATCTCCCGTGCCCGCCTCGCCCTTGGACCGGATCATCGCCGCGCCCTCGGTGATCCGCCGCAGCGCCTCACCCAGGTTGGTCGCGCCGCACACGAACGGCACCGTGAACGCCCACTTGTCGATGTGGTTGGTGTAGTCGGCCGGCGTGAGCACCTCCGACTCGTCGATGTAGTCCACACCCAGGGACTGCAGCACCTGCGCCTCCGCGAAATGCCCGATCCGGGCCTTGGCCATCACCGGGATCGATACCGCCTCGATGATGCCGTCGATCATGTCCGGGTCGCTCATCCGCGACACGCCGCCCTGGGCACGGATGTCGGCGGGCACCCGCTCCAGCGCCATCACCGCAACCGCGCCGGCGTCCTCGGCGATCTTGGCCTGCTCGGGCGTGACCACGTCCATGATCACGCCACCCTTGAGCATCTCGGCCATGCCGCGCTTCACACCGGCGGTCCCGGTGACAGGAGCCTCGGTAACGGGAGTCTGCGAGGTCGTGGGGGAAGTCTCGTTCATGGCTCCAAGACTACGGCCGGATCGGTGCCGTACCCCAATCGGTCTTGACCTGGGGACCGGCCAGCACCGACCGATAGACGTCGAGGATCTGCGGGGCCACGACGCTCCAGTCGTACGCGCGCACCGCGGCAGCCGCCGCGGACGCCAACGCCGCCCGGCGCGAGCTGTCGTGCAGCAGCCCGGTCAAGGCGTCGGGCAGGTCGCGCGGGTCCTGGTAGAGCATGCCGAACTCTCCGCCGCCGAGCACGTCACGGAAGGCGGGGAGCGCGTTCGCGACCACGGTGGTACCGGCCGCCATCGCCTCGACGAGCACGTAGCCGAAGCTCTCCCCGTGGGTATTGGGCGCGACGACGATATCGGCGTCGCGGAGCAGCTGTCGCTTGTGCTTCTCGCTCACTTCGCCGAGGTGCGCGACCCGTCCCGGCAGCCGCCGTGGCCGGCCAGGGCCGGCCAGGATCAGCCGCGCGCCCCCGTGCCGTGCCCCCACCTCGGGCCAGTGCCGCAGCAGTACCGGCAGGCCCTTGCGCGGCTCGTCGAGCCGGCCCAGGAAGAGTACGGTCTCCCCCGCGCGTCGACGCGGCCCGCCGTAGGCAGACACGTCGAGCCCGTTGGGGATCACCAGGGGCTCGACCGGCAGGTACCCGCGGACCGTCCGGGCAGCGGTCGGCGACACCGCGATATGGGCAGCGATGGCGGCCAGCGAGCGTCGCAGCAAGACGGCCGACGCGGCGAGGGCTCGGGGTCGGTCCTGGGCGGTGTGGAAGGTCGCGACCACCGGGACCCGGGCTCGGCGTACCGCATGCAAGGACGCCGACGGTGTGAGCGGCTCGTGTACGTGGACGAGGTCGAGGCGCTCTCGTTCCAGCCACTGCGACACCCGTGCCCCGGTCACCGGCCCGAACGCGACCCGGCCGACCGCACCCTTGTAGGGAAGCGGCAATGCCCGGCCCGCCGAGACCAGACCGTGGCCGCTGCCCGGCAGGGCCGTGGCGTCGGGGGCGAGCACCGACACCTGGTGACCGTGCTCCCGCAACACGCCCGCGAGTCCGAGCACGTGCTGCTGCACTCCCCCCGGCACGGACAGGGAGTAGGGGCAGACCAGCCCGACCCGCATCAGAGGAAGACCCGCTGCATCATGTGCCAATCCTGGGGGCTGTGCCTGATCGCCTGCGAGAACACGTCGGCGACGCTCTGCATCATGGTCGCGGGGTCGGCCGGCTCCACGCGCTCGTGGACGGTCAGTACCAGCTCGTGACCCTCGTATCGTGCCGTGACCGGCAGCAACGCGGCACCCGTACGCTGGGCGAGCACGGCTGGGCCTTGCGCCATCCGGGCCCGGCGGCCGAGCAACTCCACTTCGACGCCGGTCCCGGCGATGTCCCGGTCGCACAGCAAGCAGATCAGTCGGCCGTGGCGCAGCGCCCGGAGCAGCTCGGCGATCGTGTGGGGGCCGTCGAGCGGCAGGATCTCGATGCCGATCGACCGCCGGTAGGTCACGAACCGTTCGTAGATCGTCTCGGGTTCGAGCCTCTCGGCGACCGAGACCACGGGCATACCGGTCGCGGTCGCCCAGGCGCCGGCCCAGTCCCAGTTGGCCATGTGCGGCAAAGCCAGCACCGCCCCGCCTGAACCGAACTCCCGGCGTACCAGGGCCTCGTTCTCCACCCTGGTACGGGACACGAGGTCCCCGATCGGCCACGCCGGCAACCGGAACGCCTCGCACCAGTAGCGCAGGTAGGACCGGGTCGCCTGACGCAGCAGAGCGTCGTCGACGGGACCGATCGCCTCGAGATTGGCCCGCAGGCGCCGTACGCCCTCCCCGTTGCGCCAGCAGAGGACGTCGGCGATGCGGGCGAACAGCCACTGCGCCCACGGCTCCGGCAGGAAGCGAGCCAGGCGCCAGGCCAGCAGGTAGCCGCGCGCGACCACGACCCTGCTACCCCTCGCCGGCAGCGGCGGCGGCCTGGTCGCGGACGGTGAGGATGCGCTGGACCACCGTGATCGTGCTCGCGATCGCCAGCAGGGCAAGGGTGATCGGGATCAGGATCAGGAAGTCGTCGTTGTCGAAGGCCAGCCGGAACAGGTCGGCCAGACCGGTCATCACCAGGATGCTGACCAGGCGGTCGGAGCGCTCGGCGATGCCGACCTTGGCCGTCATGCCGAGGGACTCTGCCCGGGCACGGGCATACGAGGTGACCGAGCCCATCACCAGACAGTAGATCGCCAGGCCCGCGAGCAGGTCGTTGTCGCCCGGCCCGACGTAATACATCGCCAGACCCCCGAACACCGCGCCGTCACCGATCCGATCCAGCGTCGAGTCCAGGAATGCCCCGAACGAGCTGACCCGTCCCGACTGGCGGGCCATCGCGCCGTCGACCAGATCGGAGAACACGAACGCGGTGATGAAGAGTACGCCGGCGAACAGCCAGCCCCGCGGGAAGAACACGACCGCACCGACGCACACGCCCAGCGTGCCCACCAAGGTGACGACGTCGGGGCTGACACCAAGCTTGAGCAGCAGGCGTACGACCGGGTCGAACAGGGCGGTCCAGAAGGCGCGGAATCTGTCGAGCATGGCGGGGTCAGGCTACCCGGCTTCGGTCTGCCATGCGTCGACCAGCACCCGCCACGTGTCGCCGAGGAGCTGCGCCATCGTCTTGGTCTTGCCGATGATCGGCATGAAGTTCTGGTCGCCGGGCCAGCGCGGCACGATGTGCTGGTGCAGGTGGGCGGCGATCCCGGCACCGGCCGTGGCGCCCTGGTTCATGCCGATATTGAAGCCTTGGGCGCCGCTGACTCCGCGAATGACCCGCATCGCGGTCTTGGTGAAGGCCGCGATCTCGGTGGTCTCGATATCGGTCAGCTCGGTGTAGTCGGCCACGTGCCGATAGGGGCAGGCCATCAGGTGCCCAGCGGCGTACGGATAGAGGTTGAGCACCACGAACACCGCCTGGCCCCGGTGCACGATCAGGCCCTCCTGGTCACCCATCGTCGGGATACGGCAGAACGGGCAGGTCTCGGGGCTTCCGTCGACGGGCTTGTTCTCGCCCTTGATGTAGGCGAGCCGGTGTGGAGTCCAGAGCCGATCCAGCGCGTCCGGCTCACCCACGCCGTCCTGGACGATGCCCTTCTCTGGGTCGTCGGGAGCCGTCACACCTGCACCCGGTCAGCGACGGCCTGCCCGATCCGCTCGATCGCCTCGTCGACCGGAACGCCGTTGTCCTGCCGGCCGTCGCGGTAGCGGAACGAGACCGCGCCGTTCGCCTGGTCGTCGTCGCCGGCGATCAGCATGAACGGAACCTTCTGCAGCTGTGCGTTGCGGATCTTCTTCTGCATCCGGTCGTCGGACTCGTCGACCTCGACCCGGATGCCCGCTGTCTTGAGCCGCGCGGCGACCTCGTACAGATAGTCGACGTGTCGCTCGGCGACGGGGATGCCGACCGCCTGCACCGGCGCCAGCCACGGGGGGAACGCGCCGGCGTAATGCTCGACCAGCACCCCGAAGAACCGCTCGATCGACCCGAACTTGGCCGAGTGGATCATCACCGGCTGCTGGCGTGAGCCGTCGGCGGCGACGTACTCCAGGTCGAAGCCTTTGGGCTGGTTGAAGTCGTACTGGATGGTCGACATCTGCCAGGTGCGGCCGATCGCGTCCCGGGTCTGCACCGACACCTTCGGGCCGTAGAACGCGGCGCCGCCGGGGTCGGCGACCAGCTCGAGACCGGATTCCTCGCAAACCTGCCGCAACACGGCCGTCGCCTCGGCCCAGTCCTGGTCGGAGCCGACGAACTTGTCGGGTTTGGAGTCGTCACGGGTGGAGAGCTCGAGGTAGAAGTCGTCCAGGCCGAAGTCCTGGAGCAGGGAGAGCACGAAGTTCAGCAGGTGCTTGATCTCGCCGGGCGCCTGTTCCTTGGTGACGTAGGAGTGCGAGTCGTCCTGGGTCAGTCCGCGGACGCGGGTCAGGCCGTGCACGACACCGGACTTCTCGTAGCGGTAGACCGAGCCGAACTCGAACAGCCGCAGCGGGAGCTCACGGTAGGAGCGCTGCCGGGAGCGGTAGATCAGGTTGTGCATCGGGCAGTTCATCGGCTTGACCAGGTAGTTGCTGCCCTCGAACTCCATCGGCGGGAACATCGTGTCCGCGTAGTAGGGCAGGTGGCCCGAGGTGTAGAACAGGCCCTCCTTGGTCAGGTGCGGGGTGCCGACGTAGGAGAAGCCCTCCTCGATGTGCCGCTGACGCACATAGTCCTCCATCTCCCGCTTGACGATGCCGCCCTTGGGGTGGAAGACCGCCAACCCGGAGCCGATCTCGTCGGGGAAGCTGAACAGGTCGAGGTCCCGGCCCAGCTTGCGGTGGTCGCGTCGCTCGGCCTCCTCCAGCCGGTGCAGGTAGTCGTCGAGCTCGTCCTTGCTCGGCCAGGCCGTGCCGTAGATGCGCTGGAGCTGCTTGTTCTTCTCGTTTCCGCGCCAGTACGCGGCCGCGGTGCGCATCAGCTTGAACGCACCGATGCGCTTGGTGGTCGGTAGGTGGGGGCCTCGGCAGAGGTCCTTCCACGCGGTCTCGCCCTTGCGGTTGACGTTGTCGTAGATGGTCAGCTCGCCGGCGCCGACCTCCGCGCCCGCTCCTTCAACTGCGCTCAGCTCGTCGGTCGAGCTCGTCGAGACCCCCTTCAAGCCGATGAGCTCCAGCTTGTACGGCTCGTCCGCCAGCTCCTCGCGGGCATCGTCGTCGGTGGTGACCCGGCGGGAGAACCGCTGGTTCTCCTTGACGATCTTGCGCATCGCGGTCTCGATCTTGGCCAGATCTTCGGGCACGAAGGGTGTCTCGACGTCGAAGTCGTAGTAGAAGCCGTTCTCCACCGGCGGGCCGATGCCGAGCTTGGCCTCGGGGAACAGCTGCTGCACGGCCTGGGCGAGCACATGGGCGGTCGAGTGCCGCAGGATGTCGAGCCCGTCCTTGCTGTCGATATCGACCGGCTCGACCTCGTCGTCATCACCCAGCTCGTACGCCAGGTCCTTGAGCTGCCCTCCGACTCTGGCCGCGACGATGCCGGGCTGCTCCGCGAACAGCTCCCACGCCTTGGTGCCCGTCGTCACCGCTCGCTCGACACGCTCGGCGTTGTCGATAACGGTGATCTTGATGTCGGACACGGGAGAGGCTCCTCGGCGGGTGGACTGCGGCGGCACCGCTGGACGCTCCCGATGGTATCGGCGCGCCCCGCCGTCGGGCACGCCGGATTCTGGCGGGTCCTCGGTGGCGGCGCCTTCAGTCGATCTTGCCGATCGGCTCGCGCTTCTCCGCCTGGAAGACGTCCTCGGTACGCCCACGAGCCCAGTAGGCGGAGATCGAGAGTGCCTCGCGCGGCACCGCCCGCTCGCGCAACACGGCGCGTACGGCCTTGACGGACTCGCGCTCGCCATGGACGAACGCCTGCACTCCCTCGGGCCAGTCGATCGCCGCGACGGCTCGCGCCAGGAAGCCGGTGTCGTCCGGGTCGGGGTTGACCAGCCAGCGGATCTCGACCGCGGCCTTGGTCCGCAGCGGGAGCTCGTCAGCCGGATCGCCGATCTCCAGCAGGGCGACACCACCTGCGTTCTCGGGCAGGGCGGCAAGCGCCGCGGAGATCGCCGGGAGTGCGGACAGGTCGCCCGCCAGCAGGTGGAAGGTCGCGCCCGGGTCTGGGGCGTACGCTCCGCCCGGCCCGGTGAGCACCAGCCGGTCGCCGGGCACCGCCCGCGCGGCCCACGGTGCCGCGACACCATCAGTCGCACTCGCATCGTGGGTGACGAAGTCGATGGCCAGCCGCCGGGTGGCCCGGTCGACCCAGCGCACGGTGTAGGTGCGCACGATCGGCTGCTGCTCCGATGGCAGGGTCTGCCGCAGTTCCCGGAGGTCGTAGGGCGGCTCCAGGCCGAGCGTGGGGTCGACGAAAACCAGCTTCACGTAGGAGTCGGTGAACCCGTTCTCGGTGAAATCGGCGAGCGAGTCACCGGCGAGCACGACCCGGACGACATGCGGCCCGACCCGCTCGGTCGATTCCACGGTGAGCACGTGCGTGGGCCGGGCAGGGCGGGTGGAGTCGGCCATCGAACGTCCTTGCGAGCGAGGGTTGGATAGACCCAACCATCTCACGCACCGGGTTTCGCGGCCTCAACCGTGCAGGCGTGCCGAGATCTGGGCGAATTCGTCGTGAGTCAGTACGCCCGCGTTCAACAGTCGGTCAGGGCGCTCAGGTGCGTGGCTGGCTCGCCGGCGACCGAGGTGACCATATTGCAAAGTATTTGCAATAGCTAGATACTTGCGAAATGGCTGCCTACTCGCTTCCTGACCTGCCCTACGACTACGCCGCGCTCGAGCCCTATATCTCGGGCGAGATCATGGAGTTGCATCACGACAAGCACCACGCCACCTATGTCGGCGGTATCAACACCGCAGTCGAGCAACTCGCCGAGGCCCGCGAGAATCGGTCGTTCGGATCGCTGTCGACGCTGGAGAAGAACCTGGCTTTCCACCTTGGGGGTCACGTCAATCACTCGGTGTTCTGGCCCAACATGAGTCCCGATGGCGGAGACAAGCCAACGGGCGAGCTGGCTCAGGTCATCGACGAATACTTCGGCGGTTTCGACGCTTTCCGGGCGCACTTCGAGGCCAACGCGCTGAGTGTGCAGGGTTCAGGCTGGTCGGTGCTGACCTGGGACATGGTCGCCCAGAGGCCCTACGTCATCCAGCACTTCGACCACCAGGGGAACGTGCCGATCTGCATGGTGCCACTGCTGATGCTCGACATGTGGGAGCACGCCTACTACCTGCAATACAAGAATGACAAAGCCAGCTTCGTCAAGGGCTGGTGGAACGTAGTCAACTGGGTCGATGTCCAGCACCGGTTCGAGAAGGCTCGCGATCGAACACAGGGCCTGATCCTGTGACAGCCGATCGACGTGCCGCGTTGTCGCCCGTGGTGGATGCCGCACAGCGCGTCGCTGGAATCGTCGCGGCCCGCGGACGAGGAGACGCCAATGGTGCGCGTGAGCTGTTGCTCAGCTTTGACGACGAGCGTGAACTTGCCACCGGCGCGCTGCTCGTGGCCGAGCTGAGCCTCGGACTTCTCCAGCGTGAGACTGGTGAACCACTCGAGTCGTGCGTACGTGACCTGTGTCTGCAACTCGAGGCAAGCCTGACCTGAGAAGAGAGAGAACATGCCAACGGAGATCCCGGCACCCGGTACCTCTCGCCTGTCGATGTTTCGGAGCAGCTTGACCAAAGCCGACAAGCGGTCGCTGGCCGGGATGGCGGCCTTCATCGTGCTGCTCCACATCGTGGGGTTCGGTGTCTTGCTGACCTTGGTCGCGGGGCACGACTATCACCTGGGCGGCAACCATCCGGTCTTCACGGTCGGCGTGGGAGTGCTCGCCTACACCTTCGGCCTGCGACACGCGTTCGATGCCGATCACATCGCCGCCGTCGACAACACCACCAGGAAGCTGATTGGCGACAATGTTGCCCACGAAGCCGCGGGCGGCAGCGGCGGCAAGAAGCCCCTCAGTGTCGGTTTCTGGTTCTCCCTGGGGCACTCCACGATCGTGTTCGCCCTCGCGTTCCTGCTGTCGGTCGGGGTGAGGGCGCTGGTTGGCCCGGTGCAGGACGACTCCTCCCGTCTACACACGATCACCGGTGTCATCGGGCCTTCGGTGTCAGGAGTCTTCCTGTGGATTCTCGGCATCTTGAACCTGGCCGTGCTGCTCGGCATCATTCGCGTCTTCCGCGAGATGCGTACCGGCACCTACGACGAAGCCGAGCTGGAGGAGCAACTCGACGCCCGCGGCTTCATGAACAGGTTCCTTGGCACGCTCACGAAGTCGGTGACCAAGCCGTGGCACATCTACCCCATCGGCGTTCTGTTCGGGCTCGGCTTCGACACCGCCACCGAGGTCGGTCTCCTCGTGCTCGCAGGAGGTGCGGCTGCCTTCAATCTGCCCTTCTACGCGATTCTGGTGCTGCCGATCTTGTTCGCTGCCGGAATGTGCCTGATGGATACCCTCGACGGTGTCTTCATGAACGCGGCCTACGGCTGGGCGTTTGCTCGTCCGGTGCGGAAAGTCTTCTACAACATCACCATCACCAGCATCTCCGTCGTCGTCGCGCTGATCATCGGCACCATCGAACTCGTCGGAGTGCTGGCCGACCGGCTCGCGATCACCTCCGGACCCCTCGCCTCGATCGCCAACATCAACCTCGACTACGCCGGCTACGCCATCGTTGCCCTCTTCGTGGTGTCCTGGCTCGTCGCGATCTGCGTCTGGCACTTCGGGCGCATCGAAGAACGCTGGACCGTCAACCTCACGGACTGAGCCTCGCCCTCCCCTGCCGGCGAAGGAGGGATGCCGCTCCGATGCGAAGCTCGTCCCGAACGCCAGACCGGCCGGGCACTGATCACCTGGGCGGGCGGCCGGGTTAGCCTGGCTGGTGCCAGTCGTACTCCACTCGTGGGGTCAGGGAACCCGGTGTGATTCCGGGACTGACGCGCAGCGGTGAGGGTGACGGGCGGAGCATGCTGTCGTGCAGCCACTGGACCCGGGTCCGGGAAGGCGCTCCGTGCCGGAGGATCCCGAGTCCGAAGACCTGCTGGCCCTAGCGGCAACCGCCGCCAGGTCAGGAGCGGATCCCGCGCCAGGATCCCGGACCACGAAGGCGTCACGATGACAGTCCTGCGCGATCGTCGCGATCGCTGTCCCGGCGCGCTCCGGCCATGGCCCGCCGAGGACGGCTTGCTGGTCAGGCTCCGGCTCGTCGGCGGCCGTGTCGCCGCGCGATCACTGGACGCGCTGGCCGAGGTGGCGGAGCGTTTCGGCAACGGGCGCGTCTATCCGACAGCTCGTGCCAACCTCCAGGTCCGCGCCTTTCCCGGAGCCCGCGGCCGGCTCACCGACGAGGCGCTGGCCGCGCTGGAGGGAACCGGGCTGCTGCCGACGCGGACTCACGAGCTGGTCCGCAACATCATGGTCTCTCCGCAGAGCGGCATCGATCCCGGTCACGCTGATCTGCGTCCGGTGGCGGCCGAGCTCGACAACCTGCTGTGCGGCGATGCGCGGTTGGCCGAGCTGCCGGGACGGTTCCTGTTCGCGCTCGACGACGGGCACGGCGACCTCCTCGACCGCACCTGCGACCTGGGCCTGGTCGCCCTGGACGAGGAGACCGGGCAACTCCGGATCGGGAACGACTGGGGCAGCGTGATCTCGCTGCCAGGGGCGGCATCCCGGCTCGCGTCGCTGGCGACCGCCTTCCTGGCCGCGCGCGGCCAGGGTCCGTCCGCGCCGTGGCATGTTGCCGAGCTCGCCGAGGAGCTGGCGCCCTGCCACCGCCCCGACCCGCGCCTGCCCGCACCCGCCGAGCCGCTCGCGTACGGGCGTGTTCCCGGGGGGGAGCACGTCGCGGTACCGGGCACCGGCCTCGATCGTGACGCCGTGGCCGCCCTCACCTCGCGCGCGACCGAGCTCGTCGTGACGCCCTGGCGTGGTGTTCTCGTCCCGGAAGGAAGATCCGATGTCTGAGCTGAGACGGCCGGCCCGGCGCTACGAGTACGCCGACCAGGGATCGGCCATCTACGTCGACTCCTTCGCGACCATCCGGCGAGAAGCCGACCTCAGCGGCCTTCCACCGCAGGCGGAGAAGCTCGCGGTCCGGATGATCCACGGCAGCGGCCAGGTCGACCTGGCCGAGGATCTCGTCGTGCATCCGCACCTGGTCCTCACGGCCCGGGTGGCGCTGCAGACCGGCGCGCCGATCCTGTGCGACGCGACGATGGTTGCCACCGGTGTGACTCGAAGCCGACTGCCCCGGGACAACGAGGTCCTCTGCTTCCTCAACGACCCCCGGGTGCCCGAGCTGGCGCGCGCGTGGGAGACGACGCGTACGGCAGCGGCCGTCTCGCTCTGGCAGCCCTACCTGGACGGTGCGGTGGTCGCGATCGGCAATGCCCCGACGGCGTTGTTCCATCTCCTCGAGATGATCCTCGACGGTGCTCCACGACCGGCGGCGATCGTGGGCTGTCCGGTCGGCTTCATCGGCGCGGCGGAATCGAAACAGGCACTGACCGACCTCCACGAACACCATGGCATCGACATCCCGTACCTCACCGTGCGCGGCCGCAGAGGCGGATCGGCGATGACCTCCTCCGCACTCAATGCCCTGGCCCAGGAGGAAGAGTGAACCCCGCTGGCCCACGCGAGCGGAGCGAGCCAAGAGGGCTCGCGGACTCGCTGTGCGCCCACCGCACCGCGGCGCTGGCGATGCCCACTGTCCGGTGGTTGCCCACCCAGACGAGAGACAGGACATGAGCGGCCGCGGCCCACGCGAGCGGAGCGAGCCAAGAGGGCTCGTGGACTCGCCGCAAGCCCACCGCACCGCGGCGCTGGCGATGCCCACTGTCTGGTGGTTGCCCACCCAGACGGGAGACAGAGCATGAGCGGCCGCGGCCAACGCGGTCGCTTCTCCGGGGTCGGCGTCGGGCCGGGCGACCCGGAGCTGATCACCCGCAAGGCGGCGCGCCTCATCGCGAGCGCCGACGTGGTCGCCTACCACGCCGGAGCCGGCAAGGAGTCCAACGCCCGCCGCATCGCCGAAGAGCTGTTCCCCGAGCGGGTCGTCGAGGAGCAGCTCACCTATCCGGTCACCACCGGCACGACCGACCACCCGGGCGGGTACGCGGGTGCGCTGGCCGACTTCTACGAGGAGTCGGCGCGTCGTCTGGCCACGCACCTGGATGCCGGTCGTGACGTGGTGCTCCTGGCCGAGGGTGACCCGCTGTTCTACGGGTCCTTCATGTACATGCACGACCGGCTCGCGGAGCGGTACGAGACCGAGATCGTGCCCGGTGTGCCGGCGTTCCTCGCGGCCACCGCCACGGCAGCCAGCCCGCTGGTGCGACAGACCGACGTGCTCACGGTCCTGCCCGGCACCCTGCCCGAGCCTGAGCTGGCCCGGCGGCTGGCCGACACCGACGGCGCGATCATCATGAAGCTCGGCCGGACGTTCCCCGCCGTCCGCCGCGCGTTGGCGGCGGCCGGGCGTCTCGACCACGCCTTGTACGTCGAACGCGCCTCGATGCCCGAGCAACGCTGGCTGCCCGTCGCCGAGGTCGAGGCCGACTCGGTGCCGTACTTCTCGCTGATCGTCGTCCCGGGCGACTCGCTCAACGGCCCCCGCTCTCGCGCAACCGCCGGGCAGGAACCGTCACCGGACAGGACGGACGCGGACAGGGCGGATGCGGCGACGGACCTCTTGGTCGTCGGGCTCGGCCCGGGCCCGGACTCGTGGCTGACGCCGGAGGCCGCGGAGGCCCTGACGGCAGTCGACCACATCGTCGGCTACGGCCCCTACCTGGACCGGGTGCCGCAACGCCCGGGGCTTGTCCGGCACGCGTCGGGCAACACCGTCGAGGTCGACCGCGCGCGACTCGCCCTCGACCTTGCCAAGGCAGGCCAGAGGGTGGCGGTGGTCTCCGGCGGTGACGCGGGCATCTTCGGCATGGCGGCCGCCGTCTTCGAGGCCGCGGAGGACGCCGCGTACGCCGGTATCCGGATCCGGGTGCTGCCGGGGATCAGCGCGGTGCAGGCGGTCGCGGCACGGGCCGGTGCGCCGATCGGTGCCGACTTCGCGGTGCTGAGCCTCTCCGACCGGCTCAAGCCGTGGGAGGTCGTCGAGCGCCGGCTGCGTGCGGTCGCGCAGGCGGATCTCGTGCTCGCCGTCTACAACCCCGCGTCACGATCACGTACCGAGCAGATCGGCGTGGCGAAGCGGATCCTGCTGGAGCACCGCAAGCCCGACACCGTGGTCGTCGTCGGCCGGGACGTCGGCCGGGCCGAGGAGTCCGTGACCGTCACGACCTTGGCGGAGCTCGATCCGGCGAGGATCGACATGAAGTGCCTGCTCATCGTCGGCGCCGAGAGTACGCGGGTCAGCCCGGCAGGCGTGTGGACGCCGAGGTTCCTCCGATGACGGTCCACTTCGTCGGAGCCGGACCAGGTGCCGCCGACCTGCTGACCGTCCGGGCCACCAGGCTGCTCGCGGCCGCCGAGGTGGTGCTCTACCCGGGCACCTACCTGGACCCCGGCGTCCTGAACCAGGTGAGCCCGGCGGCCGAACTGGTGGACACCCAGGATCTCGACCTCGACCAGATCACCGCCTGTCTCGTGGCGGTCCACCGGCGCGGGCAGGACGTCGTCCGGCTCGCTTCCGGTGACCTCTCGCTCTACTCCGCGCTCGCCGAGCAGACTCGGCGCCTCGACTCCGCGGGCGTCCCGTGGGACGTCACCCCGGGCGTACCCGCCTATGCGGCGGCGGCCGCGGCCCTGGGGCGGGAGCTGACCGTACCCCTGGTCGCGCAGTCGGTTGTCCTGACCCGGGCTCAGGCACGCTCGACCAGGATGCCGGCCTCCGAGTCACTCGGCGCCTTCGCCGCTACCCGGGCAACACTCGTCCTCCACCTCGCCGTCACCCGGACCCGCGAGCTGATGGCAGAGCTCGAGCCGCACTACGGAGCAGACTGCCCTGTCGCGGTCGTCTATCGCGCGAGCCAGCCCGGGGAGCTCGTCCTGTCGGGGACGGTGGCCACGATCGCCGACACGGTCGAGCAGGCGAACCTCAGGCAAGCAGCGGTCATCCTGGTCGGCCAGGTGCTCGACTTGTCGCGTGGCGGAGAGTCCTACCTCTACGACGTGGCGCGGGAGCGGCCGCCCCGGTGAGGTGACTTCCTCGGTCCGAGCCGGATTGTGGCCGATGGTGACTGTTTTGGCTGGTTTGTGGCCGATGGTGACAGCTCAGCATGGGGAATCACTGCCTGCATCGGCCACAACGCGGCAAGGGGTCCGTGTGGCGCCAGCAGTCGTGCTGATGATGCGCCCTCCTGAGCCGAGCCGGTTTGTGGCCAATGATGACAACCCAACGCGGGGAATCACTGCCTGCATCGGCCACAAACCGGCAGCGTGCGCCGCCATCGGCCACAAACCCGCAGCCGGCACGGTCAGGAACGTTGCCGCGTGAGGGTCCACTGGGTCACTGCGCGGGACGGCTTCCAGCCGGTGTAGGACCCGATCGGGCTGGCAGACTCGACCGCGATGCGGACGAGCTCGCCGCCGTGTTCGGCGTACAGCTCGCCGAGGAGACGCTCGGTTTCGAGGGTGACGCCGTGCACGACCAGCCGGCCACCGGGCCCCAGGGCTGCCAGGCAGGTGTCGATCACCCCGGGTGTGGTGGCCCCGCCACCGACGAAGACGGCGTCCGGATCGAGCAGGCCACCCAACAACTCCGGTGCGCGCCCGGTCACGATCCGCAGCCCCGGCACCCCCAGGCGGGCCGCGTTGCGGGCGATCCGTTCGGACCGCTCCGGCCTGGCCTCGATGGCCGTAGCCGTGCAGGAGGAGTGCGCTCGCATCCACTCGATGCCGATGGAGCCCGCGCCGGCACCGACATCCCACAGGTGCTCCCCAGGAGTCGGCGCCAACCGGGCAAGAGCCGAAGCGCGCAGATCGCGCTTGGTGAGTTGGCCGTCGTGCTCGTACGCGCTGTCGGGCAGACCCGCGACCCATCCGGCCAGGTATGGCCCGGCCAACTCCAGCGCGATCACGTTGAGTCGCGGCGGCCGGGCGGACCACCCGGCCGCAATCCCGTCCAGGCGAGAGAAACCGGTGGTTCCGAGGTTGCCCAAGACGTGCATCGCGCTGGCGCCGTAGCCCGCCTGGGTGAGCAGCTCGGCCACCGTCGCGGGAGTGGACTCGTCAGCCGACAACGCGATCACCCGGCGCCCCGGTGCCAGCTCGCGAAGGATCAGCGCGGAGTCGCGTCCTACCAGGCTGACCACCGCGCACGACTCGGCCGGCCAGCCCAGCTCGGCTCGGGCGAGCGCGACGGAGGACACCGCGGGAACGATCTCGACACGATCGGCCCCCAACAGCTCGATCAGCGTCGAGCCGATGCCGGAGACCAGCGGATCGCCCGACGCCAACGCGACGATCGGCCCGGCGCCCAGATCGACGCCCTGCTCGCCGAGCATCCTGTCGATCAAGAGGGGCAGCTGCTCGCGCAGCGGGCTCGGCCACGGCAACCGCTGCTGGGACGACCGCATGGGAACCAGGTCGAGGTGCCGCTTGCCGCCCAGCAGCACCCGCGCCGCGAGCACTCGTTCGCGCAGGTGCTCGGGCAGCCCGTCCCAGCCGTCCGCGCCGATCCCGACGACCGTGACGGCGCCAGGGACAAGACCAGGGGCGGGGGGAGGGTGATCCAGGCCGGACACAAGGCCACACGCTATCGTGAGCAACAAGCACGAGGTGCCTCGGAGACTCAGCCGTCGGAGACGGCGGTGACGGTCGAAGAGGAGAATCTGGGAAGCCGGTGAGATTCCGGCACAGGCCCGCTGCGGTGAATCAGGCCCCACACTCGGGGACCCGACAAGTCCGAAGACCGGCCTCGCGCCCGTCGAATCCACTGGCGCTGCGTGCAGCAGCGAAACGGGAGCGGGAGCCTCTCATGCCATTGCACTACCCCTTTTCCGCGGTCCTCGGTTGCGAGGCGGACGCGTTGGACGACATGGGCCTCGCGCTCGTGCTCACCACGATCTCGCCGGAGATCGGCGGCGTCCTCATCCGTGGCGAGAAGGGCACCGCCAAGTCGACGGCGGTCCGCGCTCTCGCCGCCGTGCTCCCGCCGATCGACGTGTACGCCGCGGATCGCTTCTCCGTCGACCCTGCCGATCCGGCAGCCGCCTCTCCAGACGGACCGTTCCTGCCGGAGGCGGAGGTCGTCAGCCGGCCGGTTCGCCTGGTCGAGCTGCCCGTCGGCGCGACCGAGGACCGCGTGCTGGGATCCCTCCACCTGGAGCAGGCGCTCTCCCGCGGCAAAGTGGAGTACGAGCCTGGCCTGCTGGCCCGTGCGCACCGCGGGGTCCTCTATGTGGACGAGGTCAACCTGCTGCACGACCACCTGGTGGACCTGCTGCTCGACGCCGCCGCAATGGGCCAGGTCACCGTGGAGCGCGATGGTGTCTCCGTCGAGCACGCGGCACGGTTCGTCCTGATCGGCACCATGAACCCCGAGGAGGGCGAGCTCCGGCCGCAGCTGCTGGACCGCTTCGGCCTGACTGTCGAGGTCGCTGCCCCGCGCGACCCCGAACTGCGGGTCGAGGTGGTTCGCCGGCGGATGGCCTACGACGCCGACCCCGCGGCGTTCGCCGAGCGTTACCAACCCATCGACGCCGGCCTGACCACGCGGATCGAGGCGGCCCGGGAGCGACTCGGGAAGGTCCGGCTCGGCGAGTACGCACTCCTCAAGATCGCGGAGATCTGCGCGGCCTTCGAGGTGGAC
>JASGGG010000070.1:0-16419 GCA_047605165.1 Nocardioidaceae bacterium | reverse complement strand
GCCCGCAGCGCGAAGATCGCCGAAGCCAGGCAGACGACAATGACCCCGGCCACCCACAGCGTCATCTCGTAGGTAGCGCGCTCCCGCACGGTGGACACGAACAGCGCCGGGTACCGGCCCACCAGATCGTCTGGTAGATCACCGGTTGCGGCCATACGGGCTCGAGTTTCGGCGTCGCGCCGTTCCCGGACGTCAGCGCCCACCCAGCCCGCCGCGACCGCCGCAGCGCCACTGGCCAAGGCCTGCCCGACGGCGACGGGGATCAGCTCGCCCCACATCACCGCCGCCCCGAAGACGCCAGCGGCGTCACCGAACATGAGCAGGGCGAACCAGATCAGGTAGAGCCGATGCCCACCCACCGAGCGGCGGGCAAACGGCAGCAGCCAATGCACGGCGTGGTCATGGTCGGCCTGGGCCTGTGCGAGCCGGGGCTTGTTCGCCTCGACGCGTGCTTCGGCCTCCTGAGCTCGGAAGCCGACCCCGGCAGACTCGACACGCGCCGGTCGGGACTCCCGGATGCCGTCGGCGTCGTGCTTGTCGAACTGCTCCTCGGCGTACTCCTCGAACTCGCGCTCGACGTGCGCCGTGGTGCCACCCGGGCGGATGGACATGCCGCCGCCGTCCTCAACCTGCGCGATGCTCAGGTGCTCGGCGTAGTCCCCGAGATCACGGAGGCGCCGCTTCGGGCCACCGGACGTCTTCCGGCGACCGAACAGCCGCCGCAGCACTCCATCGCGCTTCACGAGCCCTCACCGCCGACCGGCGAGACGTAGTCCACCGCCACGACGCACCTCGCGACACCGGTGCGCTTGCAGACGTGGCCGTAGAAGGTGGTCAACGCCTCGGTGACGGTGGTGTCGACCGGCGTCCCGGCCACCTCGCCGAGCCCGGTGATGGTCACCCACGCTCCAGGCAGCTGAGGGACGCGGACGGCCTGGGCGGCCGTGGCCGCCGTGGCCGTGTCCACGATCTCCCGGGTCGGCAGGGTCTTGGTGTCCAGTCCGTCGGTCTGGATCACCAGGTCCAGGACGTAGCCGTCACCGAGCTGGGAGGCGTAGGTCTGGGCATTCCAAAGCTGCCCGACGATGTCGCTGCCCGGCGCCATCGCGGCCGTGTTGAGCGGGAACTTCTGCCCGACCGCCTCCACCACGGCATCGACAGCAGCGAGCAGCAGACGCGCCTTGGCATTGGTGGTGCTGCCTTTGACCGTCACGGTGCCGTCGAACAACGTCTCAGTGCCCGCGTTGGAGCCAGCGAACGCACTGACTCGCAGCCTGCCGCCACACATGCCGACCCGAGCGGCCCGGTCACGCAGCGCCTGCTCGAACCCGCCACTGACCTCGGTGACCGAGGCGCTACCGCTGACGTCGATATCCAGGGCGGCAGCGACCTTCTTGTCCTTCGGGCACGTTGAGGCCCAGGCATGCCCCAAGTCGTCGGGAGCCGTGCCGTTGATCTGGCACCCGGTCAGGCTCAGTGCGATGCAGAGCACCGTCACCAGCAGCACGGCCGCCTTCCTGATCCGGGTACGCCGACCCGGCGTACGCTGCGAAGCCGTCATCTGTCTTGTCCTGTCTCTCGTTCGCGCGAGTGGGTGGGAAGTGATCTGGTGACAGGGGCGGCCCGTTGGTAGCGAGCCGCCCCGCACCGTTTGTCAGTCCGTGGACCGATCGGCGTCGCGGGAGCGCTCAAGCTCCCGAAGCCTCCGGTCGACCGAGCCGACCCAGCCCCAGGCCATGACCACCGTGAAGATGGCGACGGCGATCGAGGTCAGGACGAGGGCGTGGATGGTGGGGGTCATTGGGTCTCCTCGAGCTCGCGCTGGTCGATGAGGTCATCGATGGCGTGGACGCCGCTCCAGACCTCATCGAGCAGGAAGCAGATCTCCTGCAGCCAGCGGGCGATCGCCTCGCCGGCGATCTCGCCGGCCACGAGTCGCTGGTGGGTCTGCTGAATGCGTGCGCTGGCATTGCCGAGTAGGCTGAGGACGGGGTCGTCAATGAGCGTCTGCTCCGGCTCCTCGACCGTCGCGCGCTGCCTGTGGTGAGTCATCTGGTACCTCCTGGTGGGCGATTCGTTGGGAAAATCGAACCCCGCGCATGAGGTTTCTGACTGGCCCCCTGTTTGCCCGGAGCCGGGTTCAAAGAGGGGGGTGTTGGATAATTGAGAGGCCTGGTAAGGGCCGAACGAGAGAGGTGCGCGGCGTGGAGATGTTGCCGAGTCGCACCCAAGTGCTTTACGCGTTGAAGGCGCTCCGGTCGCGCAAGGGGCTGAGCGCCCAACGCGTGGAGGACGAGGACGCTGGACACCTGCTCGGACAGTTGCCTGCTGTCGCTCACGAGATGTCGCGGCGCGGCTTCTCGGAGGATTCCTGGCCGCTCGCCGTAGTGGCGGTGATCGAGTGCGGCATCGAGCGGCTCATCGACGACCCTCAGCAGAAGGTGGCGCTGCGGTTCGTCCTCAACTTCGCCGGCGGGGGCTCGTCAGCTGACGGCCGCCGTGAGCTGGCGCGAGCACACCTCTATCTGACGAGCGAGAAGCGGTTTGCCGAGATCGAGCAGGCTGCCTTCATCAACTTGGCCGATCGGCTTCTCCTGGCCGAGACGTCGCCCTGCCTGGTGCCGCCACCTCACCCGTTCGGGACCTTCACTCCCGAGGATCAGCGCGAGGCTCAGGAGTGGTTGGCTGCCGCTCCCCGGGCCCTGCTCGCGCTGCTCGGCGCGACGAGCAGTCCCGTCGCGCGTTCGCGGTTGGCCGCGGCGTTGCTCAATCACATGCCGAAGGGCCGGGCGGTCCTCGAACGCCATGACCAGTTGCATGACGACCCTGTGGACCAACTCCGTGCACTGTTTCTTCAGCCCGGCAGTCGCGGCTACTACCTGGTCCTTTGCGACCGAGGATCAAACTGGCTGCGTCGTCGCCGAGGTCTGCGGTGGCTGATGAAGTACCAGCCGCTGCTTGAAGACCTCATCCTCGAACTACTCGTTGAACCGGGAGCGGGCACGATCGAGCGTCTTCGCGAAGTCGCGAAAGTCCACGCCGAGAGCCACGCCATGCTGGAGCCGGATGACGACCCGGACGTCTTCGTCGATGGCGACGGCCTGCCAACGGCGTTCTTCCACCGCCTCCTCAATCGCTCCCTCGATCTGGCGTGGCAGTCTCTCCTCGACGCCGAAGCTCACGAATGGGCTTGGCTGGAGGACGGTCTGGCTGCGGAGGCCGACGATCGCCAGCGCAAGAGTAGGGGCGACGGCGCATAATAGTTGACAAAAACAACTAAATATGTTTACATGAATATGCCTTCTTTGGGATGGCGCGCTCCCGCTGAGAGCCGATGACGGCTCGCGGTTGTAGCGCCCCATCTCAACGACCACAGGAGGTCCCACATGGGTAAGCAACCGAAGATCGATCCCGATGCATGGTGGAGCGATCCGATGGGTGCGGCGCTGAAGGACTACTTCGAGCACCGACACGATCTGAGTCCAGGCGAACGGTTCGCTGTCGCTGACGACGAGACCCGGGCGCTGATGAAGTTGGAACTACTCCTGCAGGCCAGGGTGGTTCGACTGCTCGACCGCGAGGGGCACGAGATCAGCCCGCTGGTCCGCGCGCTCGCGGAAGTCATCGATGCCGCCGAGGGCTACATCAAGGAACAGGCCATCGAGGCCCTGTCGTCCCCGTGACGACAACGGCCCCGAGCCAGCAGACACCACGTCTGCGGCTCGGGGCCTTCTTCATCATCAAGACTCTGCGTTGTCTATTCCACAACTTCTCGAATGGGGGGGTGCCGTAAAATAGAAGGCAGTAAGAACGTAAGCGGAACAATTAAATATGCAACACCCCAAGCTCACTACGCCTCGGCTTCCTCGCAAGGACCGAGGCTTCACGATCATCGAACTTCTTATCGTGATCGTCGTCATCGCGATTCTCGTTGCGATCCTCATCCTGCTCTGGCTCGGCGTGACCAAGCGGGCTCACGAAGCTTCTCTCCGATCGGACCTGAGGAATGGTGCCGATTCACTGGCTATCTACAAGGCGACTGCCGATTCCTATCCCGGCTCCGGCTCGGACACCAATGACGGCCGCGGCTTCAAGGTCAGCCCCGGCAACGAACTTCAGTACACCCGAAACTCCCCGGATGACTACTGCCTCACTGGCACGTCAGTCTTCAAGGACGCCGGTCCCTACTACGTCCGCAACGGTGGCCTTATCCAGGAAGGAGCCTGCCCCGGGCACAGCACCACTCCACCCGGAGGCGGCTCCGGAGGCTCGGGAGGTGACGGCAGCGGTTCTGGTGGCGGCCCGACGACCTACACCAACCTGCTCTGCAACGGCACCGACACAGGTGGCACCACGACCCTGGAACGACGCACCAGCGAGGTGCTGACGCACGCCCGCGCTTACGCGACCAACAAGGGCACGACTCTGCGGGCATTGACGAACGAGACTAACCACTTCTCCCAGGACGACGCCGCCGCACTCGCGGCCACGCTGTCCGGCTGGTCAGCTGGGGTGATCAATCCAGAGGATCCAGAGAACGACGGCTACGTGCTCGATCCGGACGGCAACCGCTATCGAGTCATCAACATTGCCGAACTGGGAGGTACCGATCCCGACATCGTCGGCGTCATCAGTTGGGCGGCAGACGACTCATATCAGGCCATCACGGCCATACTCGACACCACCGGACAGTGCCTATTCCCGTCCATCGGCGTGAACCTTCCGTTGGACCTCGAGGACACCAATAGCGTCATGCACATCCTGCTGCTCTTCGTCTCCGTCGAAGGCACCGAGTGGGTCTACAACCACGGCGGCTACGCCGATGTCACGGGCGCTGACCTGCTCACCGGCACACAGGACATCACCGGCGGGCCAGACGGGGGACTCCTGCAGATCATCAGCGGCCCGGCCGGCGGGCCGTGGGTCTTCGCAGTAGCGGAGAACGACATGGTCCCCGAGTCGTACTGGGGCTGCCGATTCGGATTCTCGCCGACCGGCGACAACATACATATCAAGTTTGACGGCACAACCTGCCACGAGTGAGAAGGAGGAGACCATGACGACATCAACAACCCACCCGCGCGCCAAGGAACGAAGACGAAGCGCCGCGCGCCCCCTCATCATCGGCAGCCTTATCATCCTGGTCGTCGGCGGCGTGGCCTGCGGAGCAGTCCACTACCAGCGCGAGCGGGCCCGACGCGCAAAGGCACAGGTTCTCATCGAGCGTCTCGAAGGCTCGAAGCCCGGGCAGCGCTTGCTGAACCCCGGTATGCCAGCCGAATAGCACGGCTCACGCGCCGTTAGGGAGTTCGGACAGAGAACTCTCGCGCGCCGCTTCCGATTGACTCCACTCCATTGCGCTCAGCGGCACCTCAAGCAGCACCTGGCAGATGCGCTCCTCGAAACTGCCTCCGGTCGTCCGCCCGTACTTGTCAGAGACGTACTGATGCCAGCGCGATGGGTGACGAGGCTCACCGCCGACCATCCAGAACCTCTCGATGCCCGCCGACGCGACCCGCTCAGTGAGCCACCGCACCTGGGACCGCATCAACCGTCGAGCACCACCCGTGAGGCCAGCGACGCCCCACGCTGCCAACACGGCCGTCGCGCCGGTCAGGTCACGCTCAAGACCGGCCCGAGCCTCATCCCACGCGTCGCCACCAAGAGCATTCAGTTCCACCACTGACGGCGTAGGGGCGGCGCAGAGGTTCGTCAGCACAACATCGGGATACCCGATCGCCTGCGCGGCGCGAGCGACCGCGTTGCGGCTCCGCACGCCCGTGCTCTTCGTGGGCGGATTGAGCAGCACGGCTACCAGGCGCCCTCCCGTAGGCGCGGTGTTCAGCTCGTCCGCTCCGAGTGAGGACGACGGAGCCGCTCGTGCGCGGCGTCCGGGCCGCCGTCCTTCCAGGGCTCGTCCCAGTCGACGTCGGTACGCGTGAGGTCAGGTGTCCCGTCCGCGTGGGCAAGTACGAGCGCGCAGTCTCGGTTCGTCGCCTGGCCCTTCGTCTCGCCCCAGATGCGACTGACCTTGGTCTGGGCAGGCAGGTCGTCCTCCACGATCTCCAGCAGTCGCAGGCCGGTGCGGTCCTTAATGTCTTCCCACATCTTCGCGGCGAGAGGGAGCGGGTCTTCCTTGCCGGTCTCCTTTACGTCGCCGATCACCAGGACGGCGACGCCGTCCTTCTTTAGCACCCGCTGAATCCCGAGGACGGTGCGCAGCATGAAGTCGCAGTAGGACGTGTAGGTGTGCCGGTGGTCGAGGAGCGAGTTCAGCTTCTTGCGACCTTCACCTTGCTCGCGGCCAACCTCATCAATGCCGAGCAGCCACAGCCGAATCCAGTTGGATTGGCCGTAGTTCACCACCTGGAGGTAAGGAGGCGACGTAACGACGAGGTCCACAGAGTCAGCAGGAACGACCTCACCACTAAGCAGCGTCGCGGCATCTGCGTTGTGCGCGACACCAGGCGTTCCAGGACTTTCATCCAGATAGAGGCGCGCGAACTTGTCCCGCAGACGCGCGAAGACATCCTGGTCGAGCTTTTCCAGCCCGTTCTCACGGATGAACTTCTCAACGTAGGTCGGCGACATGCTGAACGTGTTCGGCATGCTGATACTGAGGTACTGGCTGGAGCCGTCGCGCCGCCAGCCGCCGTGCATGATCCCGGCCAAGGCACCCGCGAGCATGTACTCACTTCGCGACCACTCCGTCAACGACTTGCCGAGCAGGTGGTCCCGGATGAAGCAGAGCTGACGCAGCGTGTTGTCGTGGTAGAGCATCCTGATGTCAGGTGACACCTCTGGCTCCGTGACCGGGAGACCCTTGAACGTACGCTCCAACTCATCGAGGAAACTGTTCGCCTCGTCCCAGCCGGGCGGGTCGACCTTCGCCCTCGACAGGACGTAGGCCAGCGGATTCAGGTCATTGCAGATGGCGCGCCTGCCTTCGACGCGTGCCTGAAGTGCCGTCGTTCCGCGACCGCTGAACGGATCGAGCACGACGTCGCCGGGCCTCGAATAGCGCTGGATGAAGTGATGAGCCACCTTCGCCGGAAACATGCCGTGGTACGAACACATCGCATGCATGGCGTGGCCCCACCGGGGGCTGATGCTGTGCCAGAGGTCGCCGGCCGACGTAGTACCCCCGTCGACCGAGCCGCGCTGGGGAGCGTCGAAGAATGCGTCGTCAGACCAGTCGGTCGCCGCCGTCATGCCAAGTACTCCTGAAGCGACTTCGCCGCCGATGCCAGCACGGGCTCCTTCGAGGCTTTCGAGACACTCGCCAGATGCTGTCGCGCTTCCTCGAACTTCTTCTTCGTGGCCTGTCCTGCTGCCCGTCGAAGGCCGAGGTCCCGCTTGATCGCGCGCACGTCCTCCCCGGCGTGGAAACACTCCGAAGGCAGCGCTGCGGTCACCATCTCGATGAACTTGAGCGGGTAGCGCTGGACTGTCCCTAGCCGGGCAGCGTCGGCCGTGGCGGCAATCCACTGTTCGACATCATCCCCCTTGCTGAACTGTTCCCTCAGTACGCGCGCGAGTCCGTCGTCGGTGAGGCGCAGCCAGGCGTAAGGGTTCGAGGACGGGAAGACGCCGACGTCCATCAGGTCGACGATGCGCGTGAACAGCCCGCCCCGCTCCATCAGCCGCCACAGGCCGGTGTAGTTGCGCAGCGTTGCCGGGGAGACACCGATGTACCGCGCGATGTCTACCTTGAGCACGTGCTCTGACTTGTGCAGGTGCTCGACCAGCGCGGCCAGCTGGCTCGGCAGCAGATCCTGGTAGATGTCCGACTGATAGCGGATCTCGAAGCGCTGCTCGTAATCCAGGACGTAGACCGCCACGGTCTCGAACTGGCTCGGGTCCTTGTCTCTGATCGACTGGATGGCGCGTAGGCGGAAGGCGCCGTCGATGACGAGATACCCGCCCTCGGGGTCGGGAACGACCTTGAGCGGTTCGGCCAATCCGATCTCATCGATCGACGACCGAAGGCGCTCCTCAAAGTTCTTGGCGCTACCGGAGCGCACCAGCTCGGGGCTGGTGTGAAGGGTGTCGGGGGCGACGTCGAGCAGCTTCACTGTGCCGCTGCCACGATCGAGTAGGCGCTGCCCTGCTTGCTGAACGCAGCGGGGAACTGGATCGCCAAGTGCCGTAGTCGCTCTTTGGCCGAGCCGCTCGGGTGCTCTTGCAGCACCCCACACGCCCAGATGAACAGAACCAATCGCTGACGGCGCTGCTTCGCTCCAAGGTCAGCCAGTCGCTGCCAGCCGAGCGCGACGAAGAGCATTTCAGCTTCCTTCGTCTTGATACCGGTCTGTGCCACGACATCCAGTACACCGGAACGCTCCGACGGATCGACGTGCCGCGCGATCACGGCATGCATCGCCAGACTGACTTCACCGTTGCGAAGGGCATCGACCTCGCCCTTGGTCGCTCCGTCGAGCTGCGCCAGCAACCGCCGCACCGTCGAAGGAGTCACCCCGAACCTCCGCGCGATGGCGGTCGTTTCCTCACCGTCTTGGCGCGCACGCTGGATCAAGAGCGCACGGTCGACCGGCCGCATCTTGAGTCGAGCGACGTTCTCGACGAGGAACTGCTGCACCTTCTCGGTCTCGGCGTAGGCGTCGTCGACCACGACGGCCGGGATCGTCTCTAGGCCGAGGAGTCGGCAGGCCAGCGTTCGACCCTGGCCCTTGATCAGCAGGTAGTCGCCGCTGTCGTCCGGCGCGAGGCGCACGGTGATCGGCGTCAGCACGCCGAACTGCTCGATAGACCGCTGGAGTTCGCGGTGACCATCCCGGTCGCGCTTGCGCCCTAAGCCCTCCTCGGGCCGAATGCGGGCCACCGGTACCTGCTGGACCGGGAGCGAGCGCTTGCTCCGAAGCGACGACTCCGCATCGGATGTCTTGCCCGTTCGCTGTGTCGCCACCGGCGCCTAACCTCCTAAGTTACAACGATGTGATTCTGTCAGGTCCAGACGCCGAACGCCGGAGTTTCGAACCCTTCCAGCGGGTCGCGCGGGGCGCAACTCCGACACCTTCTGATCGAACGTCTGTTCGACACGCTATGACCCGGTACCGACACTTCCCCGAGAACGGGGGCCACCCACCGCCCCCTGGTGCGGCTGAACAGAACCGAGATGCCGCCGATCCCGGCCCAGAACGACCACGAAGTGTCGGACGAATCTCCTAGGCTCGTGCAGCAACGAGGGGAGGGCGCCAGAGTGGTGTTGCAGGACCTGCAGCTACAGACCAGCTATCGGTCGGGTCGTGACGCGCTGCTTGACGATTTCTACGTGCCCTGTCTCCAAGAGTCCATCCGATACGACCGCGCAGTTGGCTACTTCTCCAGCACGCTCTACCAGGTGGTGGGACTGGCCTTCGCCGACTTCGCCGCACGTGGCGGCCGGATGCGCCTGGTCTGCTCACCGGCCCTGACGCCGGAGGACTTCGATGCCATGAAGGAGGCCGATGACATCGGCCGCCGGGCGCAGGAGAGTGTCCGTGAGGACCTCGATCGCCTCCTCGCGAACCCGTCGGCAGTTCCGGCAACCAAGCTGCTCGCCACCCTCATCGCGAATGACATCATCGACGTCCGGATCGCCTTCGCGGACAAGCCGAGCGGCCTGTTTCACGACAAGCTCGGCGTCTTCGAAGATGACGAGGGCAAGCGTGTGTCCTTCAGGGGAAGTGCCAACGAGACCTGGCGGGCGTGGGGCTACAACCACGAGTCCTTCGACGTCTCGTGCAGCTGGCGCAACGAGCAAGAGCTTCTCCGCACTCGCGAGCACGCCGACAGCTTCCAAGACATCTGGCGAGGCCGGGAACCCGGCGTCCTGATCGCCCGTCTCGACGAGGTCACCCGTGAGCAGCTCGTTGCCATCGCCGACGAGGACCTCGACCATGCCTTCGAACGGGTGCGCCTTCATCAGGGTCGCGCGCTCGATCGGGCGGTCGGGCGGACGCTCATGGAGCACCAACGGTTGGTGCTCGAAGACTGGGAAGCGCACGACCACCGCGGCATCGTCAACTTCGCCACCGGCGCGGGCAAGACGCTGACCGCCATCGAAGGCGTCAAGCGGTGGACGGACAAGGGCGGTGCAGCCGTCATCCTGGTCCCTGGGCGGGACCTCCATGCTCAGTGGATTCGGGAGATCGAGACCGAACTCCCAGACGTCCAGATCCTCCCGGCGGGAGCCGGCCACAGCAAGGCCGACTGGATGCAGCTGCTGCCGATCTTCACCGCGGCCGGCAACTCACCGGATACGCGGCGGCTGGTGGTCGCCACGAACGCCACCTTCGCCTCCAACGATTTCCAGCGACGCCTGAAGTCGGGGAGCCACCTGCTCCTCGTCGCCGACGAGATGCACCGGGCTGGAAGCAATAAGGTGCTTCCGGCACTCGAGCAGACCGCGTGCGGGGCGACGCTTGGCCTCAGTGCCACCTTCCGGCGCCAGTTCGACGAGGAAGGCACCGACCGCCTGGTCGAGTTCTTCGGTTCGGTGCTGTCACCCGTCATCGGCCTCGCGGAAGCACTCGTGCTCGGGCTCCTGGTTCCGTACGACTACCGGCTGCACGAAGTCAGCCTCGATGACGAAGAGCACGATCTGTACGAGGAACTGACCAAGAAGATTGGCCAACTCATCGGCCAAGGTGAGTCCGTCAGTGATCCCGACGGCCCACTTCAGATGCTGCTCATCAAGCGGGCGCGGGTACTCAAGCAGGCCAAGGCCAAGGTGCCGAAGGCCATCGAGATTCTCACCACCGAGTACAAGGCAGGCGACCGGTGGCTCGTCTACTGCGATGACAAGGCACAGCTGGGCGCCGTCATCGACCAGTGTCTTGCCGAAGGACTCCCGGCCCTCGCGTTCTACTCAGGCATGCCCAGCGACCGCGACGCGGTCATCCGCAGTCTCGGCCAACATGGCGGCATCGTGGTGGCTATCCGCTGCCTCGACGAGGGCATCGACATTCCCGTGACCGATCACGCGCTGATCCTGGCCAGCTCGACCGTTGAACGCGAATACATCCAGCGGCGTGGGCGCGTACTCCGACGCGCGCCTGCGACTGGCAAGGTCAGTGCCGAGGTGCACGACCTCATGCTGGTCGATCCGATCGGTGGCGCGCTGACCAAGAGCGAAGCGCTGCGCGCGCTGGAGTTCGTTCGTCTAGCGCGAAACCCCGCCGCTCGTGAGCGACTCAAGGCGATCGTGTCCCTCAGCCAAGACCCAATCGAACTCCCTGAACTCCTGGAAGATGACGAAGAAAGCGACTGACGATGGTGGATGAATCAGACGACACAGGACAGGGCCGCCCGGGCGCGCTCGAGGCGATCAAGGAAGTGGCCGACGAGGCTGACCGGCGCACGTTCGGCATGGCCATCGACTCCTTCGAGGCTGCCGACTACGAGGAGATTATCTCCCTCGCCTGGCGCCACCAGTTCGATGAGGACCGTTCCAAGTTCAAGCGCGAGCTGCGCGAACTCCAGGAGCACGTCAGCGAAAAGATCCTCGCCAGGTTGGAGCTGGGCGAATGACGCTGCGCTTTGAGAGCCTGAGCCTCAAGAACTTCGGCCCCTACCGGGAGATCACGGACCTCAGCCTCGCCACCGAGCCCGAGTCGCCCGTAGTTGTCATCCACGGTGAAAACACGCTTGGCAAGACCAGCCTCTTTCGGGCCCTCCGTTGGTGCCTGTACGGCGCGCCTGAGGCAGGCAAGACCGCCTCCGAATCTGCCCGTGGCCTCAGCGACTACATGAACCGGCCAGCGCGCGCCGATGGTGAGTCGGAGATGGAGGTCTCGATCAACTTCAGCGCCAACGGCCAGCAGTACCACCTCACCCGGACTGCCACGCTCGACGGAAGCGTCGCGCCGCGCGTGAGGGCGGACCTCCGAATTGGGCCGACGGTTATCCAGCCCGTCTCCATCGATGCCGAGATTGGACGCTTGCTGCATCCGCAGATCTCAGAGTTCTTCCTCTTCGACGGCGAGCTGCTCAGGGACTTCTACGACCGTCTGAACTCAGATCGTGAGCGCGACCTGCTTCGCGGCAGCATCGAGAGCGTCCTCGGTATCCCGGCGCTGCAGCTCGCCTCCCGCGACATTGGCGTCATGCGCGACGACGTCATGACGCGCCAGGCCAAGCTGATGAAGAACCAGAAGGACGCCGACAACGCGAAGCGCCAGATGCGGGAACTCAACTCGCGCCAGGAGAGCCTCGATAAGGACAAACGCGAGATCACCGCCTCGCTGCGCAAGGCCGAGGGAGACCTGGAGGACGTCAAGGAGCGCATCGCGGCGGTCGACGACCTCAAGGCTGATGCCCGTGAGATGGAGACTCTCGAAGCGCAGATCAAGGGCGGTGAAGCCGACGAGAAGGCGCTCCGGGATGACATGCGCAACCTGCTGGTCAGGGGCTGGCTGGCGCCGGCGAGCGCGAAGCTGTCATCCGTGCTGCTGGATGTGCAGGGCAAGAACGACGCCGCTCAGTCCAAGCAGAAGGACATTCAGTCGGCCCGCGACCGGGTCGACGTTCTGCAGAAGCAGATCAAGGGCGGCACCTGCCCGACCTGTCGCCAGGAGCTGCCACCGCCTGACGCCGAGACGCAGCAGGCCCTGGTCGACGCCGAGGCAGAACTGCAGCGGCTTCGGAGTGATGCTGGGGACGGTCCCGACCTCGCCCTGGAGCGCCGGGTCACTGCGCTGATCGACACCCGAACCGTCGATGCCTACCGGGACAAGCAGGCGCAGCTCAACAAGGTCGTCAGCACGCAGTACGACCGCACCCGTCGGCTCAACGCCATCAAGGATCGGCTGAAGGACAACGACGCGGCCGCCATCCGGCAGCTCGGCAACGAGCAGGAGCGTCTGGAGCGGACGATCAAGTCGTACAGCGATCGCCTGAACCGGTTCGCCGAGGACGAGGCGAAGATCGGCAAGGATCAGAACCGACTCGCAGGCATCCTCCGCAAGCTCGGCGGCGGAGAGCCTGCACTCGCAGCCGAGGCCTACTTCTTCGAGTACGTCTCCGATCTGGTGACGCGGACCATCGACCGCTACCAGGAGCGCACCCGCGCCCAGGTCGAGGCGACGGCAACGGACATGTTCATGAAGCTCATCCGGAACCCAGAGGGTTACCAGGGCATCACCATCGGGCGGAACTACAGCGTCGATCTCGTCGGGCAGCGTGGTCCGGCGATGAAGACCAGCGAGGGCGGTCGGCAGCTGATCGCGCTCTCACTGATCGGTGCGCTCAAGCGGGCCGCAGTGCGCGGTGGTCCGGTCGTGCTCGACAGTCCGCTGGCCCGGCTCGACCTGGAGCACCGCGAGAACGTGCTCAACTCTTGGGTTCCAGAGCTTGGCAGCCAAGCGATTTTGCTGGTGCAGTCCGGCGAGCTGACCGAGAACCAGGCTCGCGTAATCATGGGCAACCGCATTGGGCAGGCCTACCGGATCTACCGGCCCAATGATGACCCTGAGGAAGCAATGATCGAGAGGACGCAGTAGCGATGGCCAGCGACAAGGACGACAAGCAGCAGATCGGTCTGACGCCCGAGGCCAACGACGCCATCTCCCAGATCGCCACGGACCACTTCGGTGGCAGCCAGCAGGACGCTTACCGGTTCGCGATCTCGTACGCCATCGGCGCCGGACTGGAGCTCGACGATGCACCGCAGGGCGGCTACGTGACCAAGTTCAGCGCGCTCGGCACGCTGGAGACCGGCACGAGCATTCGGGACCTTCTCGAGATCCTGCAGATCGGCGAGCCATCACGGCCATTCGCGACCGCTGAGAAGCTGGCCGAACTCGGCGTCCGCGACATCGCACGGCGCCTCGAAGGCAACGAGACGTTGGCCGACCTTCTCGATGAGGTAACGAAGGTCGATGCCACCACCGACTCGTAGCATGGCCGACCGTGTCCGGTGACCTCTCTTTGTTCGGCGACGACGAGCCGCCCGAGCCCGCCAAGCCAGTCCGCACGGCCCTCCCGATTACCAGACTGGCAGCTCGACCTGATCCGCAAGGCGCTCGACGCACGCGGCCTCACGACCATGGAAGAGCGCAAGGCGCTGATCGAGACGGAGGTCGGTCGCCCGGTGGCGTCGCTTCGCGCTCTGACGCACGAGGAAGCGCTGCGGCTGTTGTCCAAGATGGGGCAGCAGGGACCCGTCAAGCCACGAGTCTCGTCCTCCTGGGATGAGCGCGAGGAAGACACCTGGATCGACCGTCTCTGACCCTAGGATGCAGTCACCGGACCCTAGGGTCAGAAGCGCTGACCCTAGGGTCTGCTACGCTCCCGAAGTGTCTAGCGCATCTAGGTCAAGTCGGCCTAGTCACTGCCTAGTCAGAGATGGAGTCCGCTATGAGCGGCAACACCGCGCTGCGGTTCCTGGGGGTTGGAAACCTCCTCGACCGCGAGTATCGCAACAGTCCGGCCTACCAGTGGGGGCGTGAGCTCGCCCGCAACGGCATCGAGGCCAACGCCACGACCATGCAGTTCGGCCCGGAGTGGCAGGGCGTGCAGGCCACCGGCACCTATCGCATGCAGTACGCCGATGACGGCCACGGCATGACCAAGGACGACCTGCGCAACTACATGAGCACGCTCGGCAAGGGCGGCAAGGTGGTAGGCGGTCCCCACGACAACTATGCGCTCGGCTCCCGCATGACACTGCTGCCGTGGAACCCCGAGGGCGTCGTCGTCATCTCGGTCGTGGACGGCGAGGCGAACATGGTCAAGATGATGTTCGACCCCGACGCGGCCGACGGCGATGGTGAGTACGTGCTTGAGGAAGTCACCTGGAACGAGGACGGCGAGCAGGGTATGGCGACCGTCTACCCGCCGTACTACGACGCCGACCTCGGATTCGACTGGGCCGACACCATCCCTGACTTCATCAAGCAGGCTGGGCACGGCACCACCTTCACGCTGCTCGGTCGCGGCTCAACCGACAACACGATCGACGGAGACCCCGAGCGCTCCGAGCGCCACCGCTTCCTCGGTCGCAAGTACTTCAACACCCGCTTCTGGGACCTGCCCGACGGGGTGACCCTGCGCGTCTACGAGATGTCCACGAACCCTGAGGACTGGCCGAAGTCGTCGAGCGACAAGGACGCCAAGGGCAATCCGAAGGGCCAGTTCCGCACCGTTCGTGGCGCCAAGTCCCTGATCGAGTACTCCAAGCCGCGCACTGGCGAGAGCTTCGTTGACTCCAGCGGGTCGGTCGACCTGTCCGACGGTACGAAGGTCCACTGGTGGCTGCGGACGCAGCCCAAGGTCGAGACCGGTGGCCTGGGCTCAACGTCGGCGTACATCGGCGTGCTCTACCGGGGCGAGCTGTACGGCCAGGCCTACACCGAGAGCGACGACGGCGACACCAAGGCTGGGGCCAACGTCTACCGGCAGTTCGGGATCGGGGCCGACGCGGTGCGACGACGGACCTTCCTGATCATCGAGCCGCCGGAGTTCGACGAGGTCATCGGCACGCCCGGCGTGGCTCCGTCGACCGGGCGCGCTGACCTCTACTGGATGGGCGCCGGTCTCTCCTCGCGCTCCGTGAAGCCCGCTGACTGGTCGGCTGAGTTCGGAGAGCGGCTCCCTAAGGAGATCCTCGACGCAATCAACGCCGAGTACGACTCCCGCGAGCACAGCGACGACCGCGAGGAGCGCCTGAAGCGAGTGCTCGACCGCTTCGCCAGTCGCTGGAAGGCTCCGCGCGCTCGGGTCCAGGCGAAGAACACCAACACCACCACGACGCCGACCGCCCCGGGCTCGACGCCGCGCGCCCCTCTGGACACGCCGACCCAGTCCCGCAAGCCCCGCAAGAAGAAGGTCGTGGTCGTGCGCGGCCGCGGCGGCGATGCCATCATCGGCCAGCCGGGCACCGGCACCACGCCCGCCAAGACCACCAACGTCACCGTGGGCGTGCCTGACTGCCGCTGGGTCAAGGCCGAGGACATCAACGACGAGGGCATGATGGCCGCGTGGCAGAAGCCCAGCGCGCAGGACCCGAACGGGTGCATCGAGCTGGACGAGGGACACCCGGTGATCCGCAGCCAGGTGGAGCACTGGCAGAAGCAGTACCCGCCGGCTGTCGCTAAGCAGGTCGAGAAGTTGGTGATGGATGCCTACGAGGAGGTCGCCGTCGCCAAGATCTCCCACCTTCACGCCCTCACCGGCACGGTGTTCTCAGAGGATGTGCGCGACACCATGCTGATGAACCCGGCGCTCACCACCTCGCTGTTGGGCCTCATCTCCGAGGACGCGCTGATTGCTCCTCGGACCGGCAAGCTCGGCACCAAGCGCCGCAAGGTCGAGGAGTCCGAGGGCGGGGCCGACGAGGCGGCTGACTCGACACCCGCTGCCTAGCTCATAGGCTCATGCATCGTGGGGCCGATCTCAGCGAGGTCGGTCCCACGATGC
>JASGGG010000069.1:0-16471 GCA_047605165.1 Nocardioidaceae bacterium | reverse complement strand
ACAACAACACGACCAACAACGACACGACCGACGACGACTCAACCGACAACACGACGACAGACGACGAACTGCCAGCAACCGGAACGCCCCTGACTCCTCTCGCGATCCTGCTCGCAGTGCTGCTGACCGCGGCCGGTGGCGTGCTGTACGCACGAGGCCGTCGTCGGACCTGAACCCCACGAGTACGCCGTGCGTACCGGCATCCTCGCCACGAAATCCGTACTCGACGTGAGCAGGAACGTGTCGGCGGTCCCGGCTCCGCTCGTGGCGCTCCTGCTCCAGTAGCAGACCTGGAGAGCCTGCCGAGAACGCGCGCCTGCGCAAGCTCCTCAGCTCACCGACGCCGAGCGCCCGCGACAGACTGGACCGACCAGGTGACGGGAAACAACGAGGAATGAGTCAGATGGAGAACATCAGAGCGATCGAGGACTCGGTTACCACCGACCTTCGGGGTCAGTTGACCTATGCGAGCTATCTGCATCTCGACCAACTGCTGAGCGCTCAGCATCCCGTATCCGACCACCACGACGAGATGCTGTTCATCATTCAGCACCACACCTCCGAGCTGTGGCTCAAGCTGATCATCCACGAGCTGCGTTCGGCGATCTCGTTGATCAAGGCCGACGATCTGGCTCCTGCGCTCAAGCGCGTTGCCCGGGTCAAACACGTTCAGAAGCAGCTGATCGAACAGTGGTCCGTACTCGCCACGCTGACCCCGATCGAGTACGCGGAGTTCCGGGACGAGCTCGGCCCGGCGTCCGGGTTCCAGTCATCGCAGTACCGCACCGTCGAGTTCCTGCTCGGCAACAAGAACGCCGCCATGCTCCAGGTGTTCCGGCATGACGCAGCGGTGTACGCACAGCTGGAGGCCGACCTCGAGGCGCCCAGCTTGTACGACGAGCTCCTGCGCTTCCTGAAGCGTCGCGGCTTCGACGTCCCCGACGACGTGGTCGAGCGTGACTGGTCACAGCCCTACCAGGCCTCGCCCGCTGTCGAGGAGGTCTTCCGTGTCATCTACACCGCCCCGGACCTCCACTGGGCGGAGTACGAGACCGCCGAGGAGCTGGTCGACATCGAGGATCTCTTCCAACAGTGGCGGTTCCGGCACATGAAGACCGTCGAGCGCATCATCGGGTACAAGCAGGGCACCGGCGGGTCCTCCGGCGTCGCGTTCCTGCGTCGCGCGCTGGATCTCAGTTTTTTCCCGGAGCTGCTCTCCGTGCGCACCTCGATCGGTCAGTAGCGCCTGGGGTCGTCAGGAGTAGGTTTTCGTGCCCGCAACCGGAGGAAGCCGGCCTCGTACTGTGTCGACCTTGTCGGGCTCCGACGGGAGAATCGCGGCCACTACCGATTCATCCACGAGAGCGTGCTGCTGCCTTCCCCGATTGGGAGCGCACCGGTCGACGGCGTACCGACGGAGCACCTTCCGACACGACGGGCAGCGGGCGACCAGGCGTAGGGCCGCGTCAGGTGCCGTCGGTCGTGAAGGCGTGCAACGACTCCAGAACCGACCGGACCAGTGGCACCTCGTGGGTGCGGAAGATGCCGGTCCGGCCGAGGTGGGCAAGGACGGTGAAGAATCCCTCGCCGCTGCGGAACTGGTCCTCGAAGATGTCGAATGCGTGCGGCATGGCATGGCAGACGGGTACGCCGAGGCTGCGTAGCCGGAACGAGTTCAGCAGCGCCGCGGCCTGGTAGCGGGCACGGGCCCGCTGGTCGTCGAGCCGGAAGCCGAAGCCGAGGCCCGGGTCGACGGCGATGCTGGTGACACCCAGTGCGCGGGCTCGCTCGATGCGGTGACCGAACCGCTCGAGCATCGCGGGTATCGGGTCGCTGTCGACCTCGGAGCCGTCGAGCGCACGGGCATGTGGGCCCAGGACGTGGCACAGGATCAGCGAGGCCCGGTGCTCGGCGACCAAGGTGAAGATCTCGTCGTCGATGTGCGATCCGGTGAGGTTGACGACGCCGGCCCCGGCATCGAGGCCCGCCCGGACCACATCGGGTTGGTAACCCTCGACCGAACAGACGATGCCGTCCTTGGCGAGCTGCTCGACCACGGGGACCAGGGTCGCTGCCTGTCGCTCCGGGGAGATGCTCGCGGCCGTGGCACGACTGGACTCCGCACCGATGTCGACCAGGTGCGCACCGTGCGCTGCCTGCACGCGCGCCTTGCGTACGGCTGACTCGACACCGACGGCGATCGACTCTCGATACGTCGAGTCCCGCGAAAGATTGACCACGCCCATCACGATCGGCTCGCGATCGGTGTCGAAGACGCGCTCACCCAGCCTCACCGATGCCACCGGGGTGTTCAGGTCGGCCTCGTGTTCCCGCGCCAGCCGTGCCAGCGCCTCCAGCGTGATCACGAGCGCTCAGCCAGGTAGCGGTTCATCAGGTAGCCGGCGCCTTCCAGGACCTGGACGAGTCGGTACGCCGTGGGCTCGGTCAACATCGACGTGGTCGAGCTCGCTTCGTTGCCCGTCAGCAGTGGAGCGACGGTGATATCGGCCTCGTCCACGACTCCGCCGGCGACCAGGGTTCGCAACAGGCTCGGCCCGCCTTCGCAGACGATCCGGCAACATCCGCGAGCCACCAGTGCGTCGATGATCGCGTGGGGCGACGCCTCGGCCAGGGTGACCACCTCCGCATGTTGCCGAGCGGTGGCGACTGCCTCTCCGGACCGGGTTGGCGTGAGTACGAGCGGCCGGTGGGTCGACTCCGACCAGAGCGGAAGCGCCCACGGGAGATCGAGCGACGCGCTCACCACGGCGAGCACCGGTGCCGAGGACTGACCGGCCGCCTCCCGGCGCGCGACATCACGGGGCTTGGCCTTCATCGGGGTGTACCGCTCGGCGCGGATCGTCTCCGCGCCGACCAAGACCACGTCGGCGTCCCGCCGGACCGTGTCGAAGACGCGTTTGTCGTCCTCGGACGAGATGCTTCCGCTGCGCCCGTCCGGGCCGACGGCCGAGCCGTCGAGCGTCGTGACCATCATGGCGCGTACCCAGGTGCCGCTCTCCGGCCACGGGTAGGCATCCAGCAGGTCGTCGTCGTCGAGAGCCTGATCGGAGACCTGCGGCGGGAAAAGCTGCTTCATGAGACCCATTCTGTGGGGTCGGCGCGGGAAGTGCGAAGCCGCCAATCCGAACCGCGGGTCAGATCCGTGACGGGGGTGCTCGCCGGGTGCGGACCACCACCGGGCAAGGGCCTCAGGCGGTCTCGACCAGCCGGCCGAAGCCGCTGCGGTGGAAGATCAGCGGGCTGCCGGTCTCCGGGTGCTCGACCGCGTGGAGCCGCAACAGGATGATGAGGTGGTCGCCCGCCTCCACCTCGCGGTAGACGGTGCAGTCGAAGTGAGCCAGTCCTTCGTCGAGCGTGACCGCGCCCTTGTCGGAGGCGCTCACCGCCACGTCCCGGAAACGGGTCGCCACCGGTCCGGCGAGCTGGCGGCAGACGTCGCCGTGGTGGTCGGCGAGGATGGTGACGCCCAGATGCGAGGCCCGTCGCAGATCGGGCCAGGTCTGGGAGGTGTTGTTGACCGAGAACGAGACCAGCGGCGGATCGAGGCTCACGCCGGTGAAGGAGCTGGCCGCCAGACCGACGAGCCGGCCGTCGACCTCGGCGGCGACCGCGACCACGCCGGTCGGGAAGATGCCGAACGCCTTGCGCAGCTTGGCGGGGTCGAGGTCCTGGTTGGTGAACAGGGTCATGAGCGGGCTCCCTGCAGCGCGGCGCCGAACGGCACGCTGGCCCGCGTCCGCACCGGCGCCGGGTGCTGCCACAGGCCACGGCGCGCGAGCTCGGGCAGGACGCCCTCGCCGAACCAGTAGGCCTCCTCCAAGTGCGGGTAGCCGGAGAGCACGAACTCCTCGATGCCGACCTCGTGGTAGGCCTCGACGAGGTCGGCGACCTCGGTGTGGGAGCCGACCATGGCCGTGCCGGCGCCGCCCCTGACCAGGCCGACGCCGGCCCACAGGTTGGGGTGGATCTCCAGGCCGTCCTTGGAGCCGCTGTTGAGTTCGAGCATGCGTCGCTGGCCCTCCGAGGCACTGCGCTTGAGCCCGGCCTGGATCCGGGCGATGTCCGCCTCGGAGATGTTCTCCAACAGCCGGTCGGCTTCGGTCCACGCCTCGGCGGAAGTGGGCCGGGCGATGGTGTGCAGCCTGATGCCGAAGCGGAGCTCGCGGCCGACGTCCGCTGCGGCCTTGCGGACCCGGTCCAGCTTCTCGGCCACCGCGGCGGGCGGCTCGCCCCAGGTCAGGTAGACGTCGGCGTGCTTGGCCGCCACCGCAATGCCCTCCGGCGAGGAGCCACCGAAGTAGAGGTCGGGCACAGGGTCGGGACGCTGGGTCAGGAACGCGTTCTCCACAGCGAGGTGCTCGCCCCGGAAATCGAACGTCTCGCCCGCCCACAGCCGCCGGACGATGGTCAGGAATTCGTCGGCCCGGGCATAGCGCTCCGGCTTGTCGAGGAAGTCGCCGTACATCCGCTGCTCGTGCTCTTCGCCGCCGACCACGACGTTGAGCAGCAGTCGCCCGCCGGAGAGGTTCTGGAACGTACCAGCCATCTGCGCGGCCAGGAACGGCGCGACCGAGTCGGGCCGGAAGGCGACCAGGAACCCCAGCCTCTCCGAGAGGCTGCTGAGCATCGCGGTGGTCACCCAAGCGTCCTCGCACCAGGCGCCGGTGGGGGTCAGCGCCGCCGAGAAGCCGAGTTGCTCCGCAGAGCGGGCGACCTGGCCGAGGTAGGGCACCGAGGCCGGGCGGCCGTAGTCCTGCCCGGCGTCATGCCCGGGGTTGTGGGCCGGGACCCCGTGACCGCCACCGACGACGTGTCGCCCGTCGCCGCCGTTGGTGGGCAGGAACCAGTGGAACTTCAACATGATGATCCTTTACAGCTGTCCGTGTCGGGGAGGGAGTACGCCGCCCACCGCCCACCGGCCGAGATGCTGGACCTTCCAGGCGGCGGGGTCGTGCAGCGTGTGCGTGCGAGCGTTGCGCCAGTGCCGGTCCAGCGACTCCTTGGCGAGCGCCGAGCGAGTGCCGGCCACCTCGAAGAGCCGGCTGGCCACCTCGACCGCGGCCCGGGTGGTGGCCGCCCGGGCTGCCGCGACCGCAAGCGTCGCGGCACCCGCGGTGGTCTCGTCGAGGTCGGCATCCGCGGCGTCGACGGCGCGGCCCGCGTCGGCCAGCAGCGCCTCGGCGCCTCGGACGGCGAGCTCCATCTCGCCGAAGGCCTGCACGACGAGCGGGTCGTCGGCGGCGCGCTCGACGCCGGCGTCGGGATATGGCCGACTCTTGGTGGTGACGAACCCGGCCGCTTCCCGCAGTGCTGCGCGGGCGATGCCGGCGTCGATCGCGCAGTGGAGCAGTTGCGCAAAGGCGCCGTACGTCGTCGGTGCATCGAAGGTCGCAGCGTAGTCGGTGATCAGGTCGTCGCTGACGTGCACGTCGGTGAATCGGACGGTGCCGCTGGCCGTCGTGCGCTGCCCGAGCGCGTCCCAGTCGTCGACGATCTCCACGCCCTCGGCGTCGCGCGGCACCCAGGCGACATGCATCGGGCCATCCTCGCCGAGATGGGCGAGGACGGGGAGCCAGTCCGCGAACAACGATCCGGTGCAGTAGAACTTGGTGCCGTTGAGCCGCCAGGCACCTGTGCCGTCCGCGCTCAGGGTCGTCCGGAAGTCGCGCACATGTCTGGTGCCGAGCTCGGACTGGGCGTTGGCAAGCTTCCTCCCGGCGAGCACCTCCGGGAAGATCCTGGCTTGTTGCGCCGCGCTGCCCTGCAACCGCAACTGGTTGACGTAGACGAAATGGCTGTGCGGGATCTGCCCGATGCTGGGGTCGCCGCAGGAGATCAGCCGGAACACCTCGGCGACGACAGAGGCCGGCAGGCTGGACCCGCCGTGGTCCGCCGGGACGGTGATCGCCAACAGGCCACTGGTCGCCAGCCGATCGACCTCGTCGAACGGCAGCAGTCGCTCACGGTCGCGGGTGGCGGCTTCCTTGGCGAACTCCTCGCCCAGTTCCGCGGCGACCGCCACCGCCTCGGCCGAGGTGAGGACGGGCACCTCGGCCGCCGTCATCGGGTCCTCCGACCGTTCATTGCTTCCACTCCTTCGTCCTCCCGGACACCGGGAGAAAGCATGTCCACTAGATTTATTGACAAATGATCTGGCGGCAAGCGCCTCCGGCCACGTCGACAACTCGTTTCGACGATCGGCCGATCGGCCGTGCCTTTCACCCCGCCAAGTCACGACTGTCACCGCCACTGCCAGCATCCGAGGCCGTTCAACGCTCCGTACGCCCCACTCCCCAGGCATACGGAGGCGGAGCACCGTTGACCAGATGATCGCCGACCACGCGCGCCTTGAGGATGCGGGGATTGTGCGAGGCGACCGTCCTGGCGTTGCGCCAGTGGCGATCCAGCGCTCGGCTCCGTGCCGTCGCGGACGCGCCGAGGGTGTCGAAGAGATCCGAGGTCGCGGCGACCACGAGCCTGGTGACCAGCACCTGGGCCTGGGCCACCTCGATCTCGGCGACTTCGTTCGCGGCCGCGATGGTCTCGGCAGCGGCATCGGCCAGATCCGCCACCTCCTGGACCGCGGTGGCGACACGGAGTGTCGCGGCCTCCGCCAGGTAGGCCGCCGAGGCGATCTCGCCGATCACCGCCAACACCTGTGGATCGTCACGCACCCTCGCCGTGTTGGCATGGGAGAAGTTCCGCTCCCGCGCCCTGACGGCCGCCACCGCGTCAGCCGTGGCGGCTCGAGCGATGCCGGCAAGGGTGGCCAGGAGGTTGAGCTGATAGACGGCCGTCTGGTACGGGAACCGGTCCTCGAAGGCCAGCACGTCATCGGCGTCGACCCTCGCCGCCTCGAAGACGGTCGTCCCGCTGCCGGTGCCACGCTGCCCGAAACCGGTCCAGTCGTCACGACAGCGCACCCCCGCCTGCCGGGTGTCCACGATCGCGACGACATAGCTTGCCTCACCCTCGGCGCCCGAGTCGACGCGCCTCGCAAGGACATCTGCCCACTCGGCGTACGTGGTTCCCGTGGTGTAGAACTTCTCGCCCTCCAGACGGAGGCCCTCCTCGTCCTCGACCAGAACTGTCTGCTGGTCCCCCATCGCCGTCGGGCCGGTCTCAGACCAGGCGTTCCCCGCGATCTCGCCCGCCACGAACCGCGCAAACCATCGCTCCTGACCGCCCGCCAGGCGGTGGTGCCACACCCGGTCCTCGACCAAGGCGAAGTGACCGCGCAGCGCCTGAGCGAGGTTGGCGTCGGCGGCAGCCACATCGATCCAGAGTTGGCCCAACTCCGGCCAGGAGACGCCCCGGCCACCGTGCCGCTCCGGAACCCGCAGCGCTCCGAAGCCGGCCTCCTTCAGCCAGCGCACCGGCTCGATCGGCAACTCACCGGACAGTTCTCTCGCCACCGTCCCCGCGGCTATCTTGTCCAACAGGGGCTCGTACTCCTCACGCAGTTCATCGAGCAACGGAGTGCGCAACATCGGCCGATCGAAGGTCATCGCGGGTCCACCACGCAGGTCGTCAACTCATCTCACCTTTCATCACCCGATAAAGTATGAATATAGATTCACTGCACAATAGGTGTGGGGCAAGGCCTGGCTCGCATGCCTTTGCCGACCCGGTCGTCGGCGCCGCCTTGCACAGCGCCTCCCCTCCCGGAGGCCCAAGGAAGGAACGCTCTTGCGCATCGAACAGCTGGAGTACATGGCAGCCGTTACCCAGCACGGTTCGCTTCGCCGTGCCAGCGAGCACCTGCACATCTCCCAGCCCGCCTTGAGCGAGGCCATCGCGAAACTGGAGCGCGAGCTCGGCGTCACCCTGTTGGACCGGCGTCGCTCCGGCGCCCGGATCAGCAGGGAAGGGCAGGAACTACTGCGTAACATGGCCGAGGTTCTCGAGGCCGTCGACCGGCTCCGGGTCGCCGCCGGCGACCAGACGGCAGCGGCCCGGGTGGTCAGGGTCGGCACCGTGAACGCCGGTACCGCACGCTTGCTGCTGCCGGCGGTACGACGCCTCCACGTCAAGCAGCCGGGATCGGCGGTCGAGATCCGCAACCTCCAACAGGAGGCGATCCACACCGGACTCGCCGAGGGCGGCCTCGACTTGGGTCTGGTGAATCTACTCGGCGGCGACGACCTCCCCCCAGGCGTCACCGGGCACCGCCTGCTGCATGGGCGCCCAGTGGCCGTCCTGCCTGGTGATCACCCGCTCACACAACAGGAGGAGGTCAGCGCCGCCGACCTGCGTCACGAGCCGTTCATCGGCATGCGCCCCGGCTATCTGATGCATCGCTTCGCGCACCGACTCTTCGGCGCCGATCTCCCCTTGGAATGGCACAGCACCGACGGCGCCGAGATGGGCAAGATGATGGTGGCCGAGGGGCTGGGGATCAGCCTGCTGCCCGACTACAGCGTCGTCGGCGATCCACTGGAACGGGTCGGTCTCATCGCGGCCCGGCCGATCTCCCCCGATCGCACGGTCGTCACTATGACGCTGCTGCAGCGGCGTGGCGTCCGGATGCCACAGCCGGTCCTGGAGTTGATCGAGACATTGGTCGGTCTGGCCGACACCCAGCAGGCATCGAAGGCGACCGCCTCCTGACAGAGGAGGGCGCCCTCGACACCGGGGAGCCGGCTCAGGTGTAGAGCGAGATAGGTTGCACGGTGCCGTTCAGGAAGCTGGCACCGACCTCGAGCTTCTTGTAGTCGACCGGGTCGTGGAGGCTGTGCGTCCGGACGTTGCGCCAGAACAGGTCGAGCCCGATCTCACTCCGTGCCGAACTGGAGCCGGTGGCCTCGAAGACACGGTTCGCGACCTCGATCGCCGTCTCCGTCGCGACGACCTTGAGCCGGGCAACCGCGACCGCGACCTCGGCGCGGTCGGCCTCCGTCACCTGACCACCACGCCCTATCATCGCCTCGTAGTCGGCTCCCACCCGATCCGCGAGCGCCTCCAGCGCGGCAGTCCGAGAGACCAGTTCCCCGAGCAATCGCTGGACGAAGGGGTCGTGGGCGTAGTGCTCGACCCCGCTGAGGAACCACGAACCACGCCTCCCCAGGACCAGCTCCCGGGCCCGCGCGAGCGCACCCTCCGCGACACCGAGGTACAGGTTCGCGAAGCCGAGTTGGACGCCCGGGGTCACCATCGTCGAGTAGGGCTCGTCGCCGACCTCGCCGAGCACGTCCGCAGCGGTGACCCGGACACGCTCGAAGCGGACCGATCCGCTTACCGAAAGTCTCTGACCCAGACCGTCCCAGTCGTCGATGTGCGTGATCCCCTCCTGGCCGCCGGAGACGATCACCGCCATCACCCGATCCTGGCCCACGACCTTGCCCATGACCAGGATCACGTCACCGGTGGCGGCACCCGTCGAGAACCGCTTGATCCCGTCCAGCACGTAACCGCCGTCCTCCGTCGGCGTCAGGGTGAGGTCGGGGTCGACCGGATTGACAGAGTCGCCCCACAGCCAATGCCCCCGCGCCGAAGCGGTGAAACGGCGCTCCCAGTGCGACTGGTCGCCGAAGAAGACGATGCTGGCCTGATTGAAGTAGTGGTAGCTGAGGACCTGCGCGATCGAGGCATCGGTTCGGGCCAGGATCCGCACCACCCGGACCGCGGTACCCCAGTGACCGCCCTGGCCGCCATACTCCGCGGGGATCATCAGGTCGGCCAGCCCCGACTCCTTCAGCAGCGCCAACTCGGCGTCGGGCAGTCGGCGGGCACGGTCTCGATCGAGTGCGTCGCGGCCGAGTTCCTTGGCCACGTCGCTGGCGATCGAGTCCCACCGTTCGCTCTCCTCGGCAAGAGGGTTGCCCTCCCAGGGAGTACGACGCTGGGCGTCGACGTGGTTGCTGGTCACGGTCATGATATCTCGTTGTCTCCTTCTGAACTCCTGGCGATACAGCGGTACCTCAAACCCGGGCGAGCGTTTCCTCGCTCCCGGGCTGGTCGGCGTAAGCGCCGCGCCATCGCGCGGCGGGGTGGGTGTCCAGCACCCGGGCGGAGCCCGAGATGCGCTCCCGCAACGTGGAGCCCTCGTACTCCTTCCAGACCCGGCCTCGCGAGCGGAGTTCCGGGACGACCAAGTCCACGAACTCCTCGAACGAGGCCGGGGTGACGGCATAAGCGAGGTTGATGCCGTCCAGTCCTCCGACGTCGACCCATCGCTCGATCTCATCGGCCACTGTTGCCGGGCTACCAACCAGGACCGGGCCGATGCCACCGATCGCCAGGTACTCGGCCACGTCGTTCGGCGTCCACCGGCGGGTCGGGTCCGCGGTGGTGAAGATGGCCAGTGCCGACCTGACGGCGTCGGTGTCGACGTACTCCAGAGGTACGTCCAGGTCGTATCGGCTCATGTCGAGCCCGGACCAACCACCGAAGAAGGTGAACGCGCCGTCGCGGCTGGAGTAGGAGAGATACTCGCGATGTTTGCGCTCCGCGGCCGCGTCGGAGTCGGCGACGATGGCGGTCACCAAGGCGAAGATCTTGACGTCCTCTGGACGTCGACCGGCCTCGGCGGCGCGCCGTCGGATGTCGTCGGTGGTCCGCCGGGTGGTCTCCGGGGTGATCCCGTTGACAAAGATGCCCTCACCGTGGCGCGCCGAGAAATCACGGCCTCGGGAGGACGCGCCCGCCTGGAAGATGACCGGCGTACGTTGCGGGGATGGCTCGGCCAGGTGGATCCCGGGGACGTCGAAGTAGCGGCCGTGGTGACCGATCGGATGGACCTTGGCCGGGTCCGCGTAGACGCCCTGCGCCCGGTCGAGTCGGACCGCGTCCTCCTCCCAGGACCCCTCCCACAACTTGTAGGCGACCTCGAGGAACTCTTCGGCGATCCCGTACCGCTCGTCATGGGGAATGTTGCCCGAGCGCCCCAGATTGCGCCCTGCCGAGGCCAGGTAGCTCGTGACCACGTTGATCCCGACCCGACCACCGGTGAGATGGTCGAGGGAGGAGAAGGTCCGGGCCAATTGATAAGGCTGGTTGAAGGTGACCGCCGCCGTGACGGCGAACCCGAGATGTTCGGTGACCGCCGCCATCGCCGGGACCTGGAGGAACGGATCTCCCATGGGCACCTGCGCCGCGTCGCGCAGCGCCGACGCGGCGGATCCTTGGTAGACGTCGTAGACCCCCAGGACGTCGGCAAGGAAGAGCGCGTCGAACGTGCCGCGCTCCAACGTCCGGGCCAGATCGGTCCAGTAACCGAGGCTCTTGTACTCATCCGCCCTGCTGTCCGGGTGGCGCCACAGGCCAGGGGCCTGATGGGTCACACAGGTCATGTCGAAGGCGTTCAGTGCGATGCGGGAACTCATGGTCTCCTCTTGGCAGGTGAGAACGGGACGGGCGGGCGGGATCAGCCGCTGCGGGCACGCTTGCGGAGGCGGGTCACCACGACGAGCACCGTGAGCAGCACCACGCCCCGGGCGAGTCCCTCCCAGAAGTAGGAGATGCCGGCCAGGGAGAGTCCGTTCGCCAGCAGCGCGAAGAGCAGGACGCCCACCAACGTGCCAACCACGGTGGTGAACCCACGGCTGCTCAGAGTGGCGCCCACGAAGACCGCGCCGACAGCGTCGAGCAGGTAGGCCTGACCACTGTTGGGGACGTAGCCGTTGCTACGACTCACCAGCAGGAAGCCGGCCACCCCGGCCAGCGCTGCCGCGACCACGTAGGCGGTCCCCAGGGTGAGCCTCGTCCGCACTCCCACGACCCGGCTGGCCTCCGGCTGGTCCCCGCTCATCGTGAGGACCCGACCCCATCGGGTCAACGTCAACGCGGCGCCGACCAGGACCGCCATGACGATCGCGGTCCAGGCTGAGGCCGAGAGACCCAACAGTTCGGCATCGGAGAGCTGCACGAAGTCCAGGGGAAGCGTGCCCGTACGCAGGTAGACCGGCGAGCCGCCGTCGGTGAGGATCTGTTGCGCGCTGGTCCCCACGAACCACACGCTCAGCGTGGCCATGAACGGCGTGATCCGCAGGCCGAGCACCAGCACCGCATTGACGGCGCCGATCAGGACGCCGGTCAACACCCCGCCGACGAGGGCCACGACGGTCACATAGCCGTTGCTGAGCAGATGGGCGGTGGTGAGCGCTCCCAGGTCCAGGGCGACACCGATCGACAGATCGATGCCCCCGGCCCTCACGACGACCGTCATACCGATAGCCACGATCGCCAGCAACGCCGCCTCGTCGGCAACCTGGAGCAGGTTGGTAGCGGTCAGGAAGTGCCCGGAGAGCAGCGTGAAGGTCACCAGGACGGCACCGAACATCACCGGTGCGACCAGCCGCGGCAGCAGCGTGGCGAGCACCCTCGCGCGGGCCGTGACGCGCGCCGGATCCGAGACCAGGGCGGCGCTCATCGGCCGCCCCCCGGACGGATCGCCGTGATCGCGAGGACCCCCAGGATGAGGACCCCCTTCACCACACCGACCCACTGGCTGTCCAGGCCCACCTGGGTGAAGCCGCTGGAGAGCGCCGTGACGAAGAGCGCTCCGACGAGGACACCCGTGACCGTCACCGTCAGGCGCCGGGAGAACACGACCGAGATGAAGGTCGTCAGCAGCACGTCGAGCAGGATCTGGTCACCCAGGTCGGGCACCGCCGCAGAGAGCCTGACGACGAACAACACCCCGGCGAGGCCACCCAGCAACGCGGCCACCAGGTACGAAGCCGCGACGTAGCGGCGAGGCGAGATCCCCGCCACCCGGGCGGCCGTCGGGTTCTGTCCCACGGCATAGCAAGCCACCCCCCAAGGGGTACGGCCCATCACCACGGCCACCACGACATAGACCAGCGCCAGGACCAGCACCGAGGCCGGCACACCGAGCAGGTCGGCGTCCCGGAAGCTGACGAACGAGGCCCGCTCGACGACGACCTTGGCGTTGCCGGTGATGACCAGTGCCAAGCTGCCGGCCGCGGCTGCCGTGGCGAGCGTGGTCAGCAGTGGGCGCACGCCGAGCACGACCGCGGTGGCGTTGACCCCACCGACGACGAGACCGGCGACGAGACCGGCGACGATTGCGACCGGCGCGCTGATCCCATCGCCGAGCAAGACCGCGGTGACTGCCCCGGTGAGGCCGGCGATCGCCCCGATGGACAGGTCGATACCGCCGTTGACGACGTCGTCCCCACCGACGATCACGACGATCGCCAGACCGAAACCCGCGATCGCGTAGACCGCGGCCTGACCGGCGATCGTGACCAGGTTGCTGGCCGTGAGGAAGGAGTCACTGGCCACCGAGAAGTACGCCAACATGATCAACGCCCCGAGATACCCGAGCGCACCCAGTCCCCCGTGCCGGCGCCGTCCCGGACTGGCCGCGGTCCCCGCGGCTTCCAGTACCGCAGAGCTCACGACGCCACCCTCTCCGAAAGCTCCTGCGGCACATCAGCACCAGCGGACGCGGCGAGCAATCGGTCGGTGGTCAGACCGTCGGCATCGAGCTCGGCGACCAGGGAGCCGCGATAGAGCACCAGGACCCGGTCGCTGAGCCCGACCACTTCCTCCAGGTCGACGCTGACCAGCAGCACCGCGGCGCCGGCGGCCACGAGCTCACGGATCTGCAGGTAGATCTCGGTACGGCTACCGATGTCGACACCTGCGGTCGGCTGGTCGAGCACGAAGACACGGGTCGGCCGGGCGAGCCACTTGCCGAGTGAGACCTTCTGCTGGTTTCCACCCGAAAGCGTCCCCACAACCGCGCCCGTACGGGGTGGCCGGATATCGAGCTGATCGACCAGTTCGCGGGCAGTCCCTTCCTCTCGGCTCCGGCGCAGGAAGATCCGGGCAAGGCTCAACCGATCCAGCGCTGCGACGGTGAGATTCTCTCGCACGGTGTGACGCATCTGGATGCCCCGCTCGCGCCGCTCGGCGGGCACATATCCACCGCCGGCCCGGACGAAAGCGCGTGGCGTACGCACGCGCCGGCCGTGCAGACCCACCTGTCCCGATCGAGGCCGGGACCCGACGACGGCGTCGCCAACCACCTCGATTCCGGAGCCGACCAGGCCGGTGATCCCGACGATCTCACCGGGGCGCACGGCGAGCGTGAGGTCGCGCAGAACTCCGGTGCGCAACTCCACGATCTCCAGTGCAGGCCCGCCGTCGAGCGGTTCGCGGCGGCCGCCCGCGGACCGGTCGGCCGCCCCGAACTCGTCGATCTCCCGACCGACCATGAGCGTGACGATGTCATCGAGCCTCGTCTCGGGATCATGCATGTCCAGTTCTCCGATCACCCGGCCGTCGCGCAACACGGTCACACGGTCGGTGATTTCACGGATCTCCTGCAGGTAATGGGAGATGTAGAGCAAGGCCGTGCCCTGCTCCCGCAGCCGTGCCACCGTCTCGTAAAGCCGGTGGACCTCGCCGGCCGCCAGCGGGGCAGTCGGCTCGTCGAGGACCAGCACCCGTGGTCGGTCGAGCAGCGCGCGCGCTATCTGGACGAGTTGCTGGTCGGCGACGCTGAGTCGTTCCATCAGCACCGCCGGATCCAGGTCGAGACCGACCGTCTCGCTCAACCGTTCCCGGGCCGCCTGCTCGAACCGGCGCCGTGACCGGGTCAGCAGTCGGGCCTCCGGCCGGCCCAGGAAGAGCTGCTCGGCGACGCTCAGCCGAGACGCGAAATGCCGGTCCTGGTGGATGACCTGGATCCCCGCTCGCTCGGCATCGGTCGGACTCGCGATGCTCACCGGCTCACCGGCTACCCTGATCTCTCCGCCGTCGGCACCATGCAGGCCAGTGAGGATCTTGACGAGAGTGGACTTGCCGGCGCCGTTCTCACCAACCAGTCCGTGCACCTCGCCGGCCCGCAACGTCAGATCGACCTCGTGCAGCACCGGCGTACCACCGAACGCCTTGCGGATGCCGCGCAGTTCCACGACGGCTGGTTTCGGCGTCACTGCCGAGGTTTCAGAGACCGAGCTCACTGCGTACTTCCTCGACGTTGTCCTTGGTGATCAGAATCGGCTCGAAGTACGTCGTCGTCGTGACCTTGTCCTCTTCGCCCCCGAGATAGAGCGCGACGTTGTCGACCGAACCCGACCCCATCGCGGCAGACTGCTGGGCGATCGTCGCGTAGTAGGACGAATCAGGGTCGGCGATCAGATCGAGAGCGCCGGACTCGGCGTCGACTCCGAAGATCTTGATCTCGTCACGACCGGCGGCGTCGACTGCCTGGGCCGCACCGATCTGCGGCAGGTCCCAGCACGACCAGATAGCGGAGATCTCGCCTTTGGGGTAGCGCTGCAGCGCCGCGTTGATCTGCTGCTTCGCGTCCTCGATGGTGCCCTCGTACTTGTCCTGTAGCTCCGGGCTCAGCAGGGAGATCTTCGGGTAGTCCTCCAGCACGAGCTTGAGCTGGTTGTAGCGAATCCGGCAAGGCGCCACACCCGGAAAGCCGTTGAAGACAAGGATCTTGCCCTTCCCACCGATGCTCTCGGCCAGTGTGATGGCCGTGGTCGTGCCGATCTGCCAGTTGTTGCTAGTGACGTTGTTGATCGAGTTCGACGACGAATAGTCGACGGTGAACAGCGGGATGTCCGCCTCGCGTACCTTCTCCAGGGTCGGCTCCAGGGTCTCGGCGTCACCCAGGATCACGATGATGGCGTCCGGCTTCTGGCTGATCAGGTTTTCGACGTCGCTGATGTGCTGGTCGTCCTTCGCCTCCGCCTGCACCGCGATCACCTTGCCGCCAAGTTCCTTGACCCGGGCCTGCGCGGCCTCGTAGACCGACCGGCTGAATTCGTGGACAACGTCCTTGGCCGAGATTCCGATTGTCTTGCCCTCCAACGACGGCACCTCGGTAGCTGCGCTGGACGACTGCGCCGTCGGAGTGGCGGAGGCTCCGTCCGAACTCGCGCCGCTCTCGGCCTTCAGCGAGCACGCCGACACGACGAAGGCGAGCGAGACGCTCACGGCGAGCGCCACGAGTCGGCGTGGGCTGGTTGTCCTGGTCACGATGAAGCCGCTCCTCAGTGGTAGTTAATGCCCCCGAGGCGACGGATACCGCCCCGAAATAAGATTGTTGATTAGCTTAGGTGACTTACTGAACCGACCTCGCCCCTCGACCGGCAGGTTCTGCCGATCAGGGGTTCGGACGAACTGAGCGGTGCGCCCCAGAAGGGGATCGTCGTCTCACACGTGGCGCGACGGTCTCGCCAGCTCTCCCACCGGCTCGGCGCCGGCAGCGGACAGGATGGCGTCGAACGCGTGCAGGAAGGGCGCCAGCCGGGCGCCGATGAAGGCGTCCAACGACTCCGTCGGGCAGGGATCGTCGACCCACTGCCGGCTCAGCGCCATGGTGGCCGCCACGAGCGCCCGGATGACCGGAGCGGCATCGCGCGCCGGGATCCGCGATGCGTGCTGCTCGGCCGCGCGCTCCAAGGTGCGTGCCATGCTCTCCACGGTCGCGGCCTGGAAGGCGGACAGCTCGGCGTCCTCG
>JASGGG010000068.1:0-16646 GCA_047605165.1 Nocardioidaceae bacterium | reverse complement strand
CTTGATGAAGCCCTTTTGGAAGTCGGTGTGGATGACGCCGGCGGCCTCGGGGGCCGTGGCTCCCTTGCGGATGGTCCAGGCGCGGGACTCCTTGGGGCCCGCGGTGAGGTAGGTCTGCAGGCCCAGGGTGTCGAAGCCGACGCGGGCGAGCAGGTCGAGGCCCGGCTCGTCGACGCCCATCTCGCCGAGCAGCTCGCGTGCGTCGGTCTCGTCGAGCTCGACCAGCTCCGACTCGATCTTGGCGTCGAGGAAGATCGCCTCGGCAGGGGCGACCAGGTCACGCATGCGCTGCTTGAGCTCCTCGTCGGCGAGTTCGTCGGTGTCGCAGTTGAAGACGAAGAGGTATGGCTTGGCGGTCAGCAGCATCAGCTCGCGGATCAGGGACCGGTCGATGTCGGTCGCGATGATCGGCGTACCCGACTCCAATGCCTCTTTCGCCGCCTTCGCTGCCTCCAGGTTCGCAGCCAGCTCCTTCTTGCCGCGGGCCTCCTTCTCCAGCCGCGGGATCGCCTTCTCGACGGTCTGCAGGTCGGCGAGCATCAGCTCGGTCTGGATGGTGGAGATGTCGGACGCGGGGTTGACCTCACCGTCCACGTGGGTGACGTCCTCGTCGCGGAAGACGCGTGTCACCTGACAGATCGCGTCGGACTCCCGGATGTGGGAGAGGAACTTGTTGCCCAGCCCCTCCCCCTCGGATGCCCCGCGCACAATGCCGGCGATGTCGACGAACTGCACGGTCGCGGGCAGGATGCGTTCCGAGCCGAAGATCTCGGCGAGCTTGGCGAGCCGCTCGTCGGGCACGCCCACGACGCCGACATTGGGCTCGATCGTGGCGAATGGGTAGTTCGCCGCGAGTACGTCATTCTTGGTCAGGGCGTTGAAGAGCGTCGACTTGCCCGCGTTGGGGAGACCGACGATGCCGATGGTGAGTGCCACGGGCCGCGATTCTACGGGTTGGGCGTGTCTCGTAGTTCACTTCCGGGTTGCAGCCGCGCTATCCGCGCGATCCGCCCACGCGGATGAGCGAGGGCGCAGCGGGCTGCGGGGCCGTGGACGCGGCGGCGGGAACAAGAGGCGCGCCCCTTACATCGAGCGGTGTCCGTCGGCGTCGGTAGGGTCCGGACATGCGCATCGCGACCTGGAACGTCAACTCGGTCCGCTCCCGGATCGACCGCGTCGAGGCATTCCTGCAACGTCACGACATCGACGTGCTCGCCCTGCAGGAGACCAAGGCCCGCGAGGACCAGTGGCCGGTGATGGGACTGTCAGTCCTCGGGTACGACGTGGCGAGCGTCGGATACGACCAGTGGAACGGCGTCGCGATCGTCTCGCGCGTCGGCATCGAGGACGTCGAGGTCGGCTTCCCGGGCATGCCCGATTGGAACGACAAGGCCGAGGCAAGGGCGCTCGGCGCCACCTGCGGGGGCGTACGCGTGTGGTCGCTCTACGTGCCCAACGGACGTGCCCTGGACGACCCGCACCTGGCGTACAAGCTCGACTGGCTGGCCGCCCTCAACATCGCCGCCAAGAAGTGGCTGACCTCGCCGACGGCACTGGTCGGCGACTGGAACATCGCGCCGACCGACGACGACGTCTTCGACATCGCGCAGTTCGCCAAGAGCACGCATGTGACGCCCGCGGAGCGCGCGGCGTTCGCCGCCTTCGTCGCCGACGGGTACGCCGACGTCGTACGTCCGCACGTACCCGAGCCCGATTCGTACACCTATTGGGACTACTACCGGCAGCGGTTCGAGCGCAACCGCGGCATGCGCATCGACTTCGTCCTCGGCTCTCCCCCGTTCGCCGAGCGTGTCACCGGCGCCTTCATCGACCGCGACGAACGCGCCGGCAAGGGCGCCAGCGACCACGCCCCGGTGGTCGTGGACCTGACCGACTGACCTCCAAGGGACCGCTGCGGCACAGTGGTTAGATGTCGAGAAGAAGGCCGAGCGTCTCTCGGATCTGAAGAAGCTGGACCGGGGAGATCATGCCGACGGGCTCGCTGAGCCGGGCAGCTGAGACCGAGCGGATGTGCTGGCATTGGGCAGCCGAGTCCACGTCCAGTCCGTTGGTCTCATCGGCCTCGACGAGGATATCAGTGTCGTAGTCGCGCAGAGTTGAGGCCAGGGGGACAACCTGGACGATCGGCGGGCGATGTTTGAGCACCCGGCTGGCCGTGACAACCACCGCGGGGCGCGGGAAGCCCGCCTCGTGGCCGTGAGGCACGCCGAAGTCGAGAAGGACGACGTCACCCGAGGTCGGCATCAAGCCAGGCGGCTTCTTCCGCGCCGAGCGGAGCGGATGCAAGCTGTGCGCCGATGCGCTCTTGTGCCAGAGCCTTGACGGCAAGGGTGACGGTCTTGCCGACAGTGGTGTCGAGCGCCTCGGCGAGCCGCTTGAGTTCGTCGTGGGTGTGTACGTCGATCCGAACGCTCGTACTGTGCATGCGATTTAGCATGCAACGTTTGTGTCGGGGGGTCTGAGGACCCTGACGGCATGGACATCCTCATTGCCTTCCTCGCCCTCGTCGCGGGTGTGCTCGCCGGCTGGTTCGTCGGCCGGCTGCACGCCCGCGCGGCCGACAACCCCGCGGCTCTGGATGCCGCGGCCGAGCGTGCCGTCGTCAAGGAGGGGCTCGACCGGCTGCACGACCAGCTGCGTGACTTCGAGCAGCAACGCGCATCCCTCCAGGCCCAGCTCGGCCAGCAGGTAACCGATATGCGGTTCGCCACCGAGTCGCTGCGCCGGGAGACCACGGGGCTGTCGACGGCCTTGCGAAAGCCGCAGGTACGCGGGCGATGGGGTGAGCAGCAACTGCGCCGCACCGTGGAGCTCGCGGGAATGGTCGACCGCTGCGACTTCAGCGAGCAACAGACCATCGACACCGCCGACGGCGCGCTGAGACCCGACCTGGTCGTGCACCTGGCCGGCGGGAAGCACGTGGTGGTCGACTCGAAGGTCCCGCTGGAGGGGTTCCTCGACGCCACCGGCGCCGAGGACGATGCCGCCCGCGAAGTAGCGTTGCAACGCCACGCCCGGCAGCTGCGCAGCCACATCGGCCTGCTGTCCAGCAAGGCCTACTGGCGGGCGCAGCCCAGCACGCCGGAGTTCGTCGTGCTCTACCTTCCCGGAGAGTCCTTCCTCGCGGCCGCGCTGGAGGCCGACCCGCGGCTCCTCGACGACGCTGCCGAGAAGCGAGTGGTGCTGGCCACCCCGACCACGCTGATCGCCCTGCTCCGCACGGTCGCCTATGCCTGGACCCAGGAGGCGCTGGCCGAGCAGGCCCGTGACATCCATGCGCTCGGGCGCGACCTGCACGAGCGGCTCGGCACGATGGGTGGCCACCTCGACAAGCTCGGCCGCTCGCTGGCAGGCGCTGTGGGGGCGTACAACAGTGCGATCGGGTCGCTCGAGTCACGGGTGCTCGTCTCGGCCCGTCGCTTCACCGAGCTGTCGGTCGGGCAGGAGGAGATCGCCGCGCCGCGTCCGGTCGACGACATCCCCAGGCCGCTGAGCGCCACCGAACTCCTGGAGGCCGCGACTCCGGCTCGGCACGAGCTCACATTGTTCGAGGGACACGCCGATCAGGCATCCGAGGAGCGGGCTGGCTGACGCTTACCGTGGTCGTGTGCCGAGCACTCGCACGTTGTGGGAACAGGGGCGCACCCCGGGGCGTCTCGTGGTCGCGGGTGCCATCACGGCGGTGCTCCTGGCAGTCGCCGTCGACTCGATGCTCACCGGAGGGCTAGCGCTGCTGTTCGACACCGTGTTCGTGCTGACGTGTCTGGTCGGCGCGCTCGCCGTGGCCGGAGGCGACTTCTTCGCGATGGGGGTGCTCCCGCCACTGCTGATGGCTGGTGCGATGGGTGGCGTGGCCGCGCTGGATCGCGACGTGATCGGCGACCGGGGCGACACCTTCGTGCAAGCGGTGATCGCCGGGCTGGCCGACCATGCCACCGCGCTGATGCTCGGCTACGCCCTCGCGCTGGTCGTGCTGGCGCTGCGACAGTTCGCACTGCGTCACCACGGCCGACTGCGCCGCTCCTGAAGCCGACGATCGCCGATCAAGTGTCGCCCCTGAGATGCGAGCGGGCGATGTATCGAGCCACTGCCGGTCTTTGAGTGCGTCGAGTGCCTCGAGTGCGCGGCGAGGGCAAGCCGAGATGTCTGGGCCGGGGGTATCGAGACGCCGACCGGACGCCAGGCACCGAACTCGACCGCGCCCCGGCGACCGCCGGTTTGTGGCCTATGGAGGCAGCCGCCACCGGCGTGTCGCAGTCGGCATCGGCCACAAGCCGGCAAACACAGTCGCGATCGGCCACAAACCGGCGCTGATCCCCGGCGTTAGCTCGAGCCGGCGGCGCGGAGGTCCTTGCGCAGTTCGGGCGGCAACGCGAAGATCAGCGACTCCTCAGCGGTGTGCACGGCGGTGGCATCGGGGAACCCGTGCTCGTGCAGGAAGGACAGCACGCCCTCGACCAGGTCCTCCGGTACCGACGCCCCGGACGTCACGCTGACCGAGGAGACGCCCTCGAGCCACTCCGGGTCGATCTCGCTCGCATCGTCTACCCGGTAGGCGGCCTTGGCACCCGCTTCGAGGGCGACCTCCACCAGGCGAACCGAGTTGGAGGAGTTGCCCGAGCCGACCACGATCACCAGGTCCGCCGTGGTCGAGATCTCCTTGACCGCGTGCTGACGGTTCTGGGTGGCGTAACAGATGTCGTCCGACGGCGGATCGAGCAGCTCGGGAAACCGCTCGCGCAGCCTGGTCACGACCGCCATCGTCTCGTCGACCGACAGCGTCGTCTGGGAGAGCCAGGCCACCTTGGCCGGGTTGCGCACCACGACCTGGTCGACGTCTTCGGGGGTCTCGACGAGTTGGATGTGGCCGGGCGCCTCTCCCGCGGTGCCTTCGACCTCCTCGTGCCCGGCGTGGCCGATCAGCAGGATGTCGTAGTCCTCGGCCGCGAACCGGCGAGCCTCGTGGTGCACTTTGGTGACCAGCGGACAGGTCGCGTCGATCGTCTTCAGGCCACGGTCGGCAGCCTGAGCATGCACGGTCGGAGCAACGCCGTGGGCGGAGAACACCACCGTCGCGCCCGCTGGCACCTCGTCGAGTTCCTCCACGAACACCGCGCCGCGCGACTCGAGATTGGCGACCACGTGCTTGTTGTGCACGATCTGCTTGCGCACGTAGACCGGTGCTCCGTACAGGTCCAGCGCCTTCTCCACGGTGATCACAGCTCGGTCGACGCCGGCACAGTAGCCGCGTGGTGCGGCGAGCAGCACGGCCTTCTCGGCCTGATCGGCGGAGAGCACCGGCGGCATGCCGAGGTCGGAGGTCATAGGAACCATCGTAGTGCCGGGCATATGGTGCCTGCGTGGCCTTGGAGACGAGCGTGGAGAAGCCGGCACCGGTACGCACCATCGCGAACCTGGTCTCCGGCTACATTGACCGGCTCGGTGCCGTCTGGGTCGAGGGTCAGATCGCCCAGATCGGGCGCCGTCAGGGCATGGGCACGGTGTTCCTGACCCTGCGCGACCCGGTCGCCGACGTCTCGATTCCGGTCACCGCGTCTCGGCAGCTCTTCGACTCGCTCGCACCGCCGATCGTCGAGGGCGCGCGCGTCGTGGTGTTCGCCAAGCCGCGTTTCTATGCCAACCGAGGGTCGTTCAGCCTGGCCGCTTCCGATATCCGGGCGGTCGGTCTCGGCGACCTGCTCGCCCGCCTGGAACAGCGCCGACAGCTGCTCGCGGCCGAAGGGCTGTTCGCCCGCGAGCTCAAGCGCCCGCTCCCCTTCCTGCCGCGGTGCGTCGGCCTGGTCACCGCCCACAACTCGGCCGCCGAGCGAGACGTGCTCGAGAACGCCCGGCGTCGCTGGCCGCAGGTGCGGTTCGACGTCGGGTACGCCGCGATGCAGGGCACCAACGCGGTGCAGGAGGTCGTCGAGCAGCTCCGGCGGCTCGATCGCGACGCGACGGTCGAGGTCATCGTGATCGCGCGCGGTGGCGGCTCGGTCGAAGACCTGCTGCCGTTCTCCGACGAGGCCCTGATCCGCGCGGTCGCCGCGGTGCGTACGCCGGTGGTCTCGGCCATCGGACACGAGCCCGACACTCCGCTGCTCGACCTGGTCGCCGACGTACGCGCCAGCACGCCCACCGACGCGGCCAAGCTGGTCGTGCCCGACGTGGCCGAGGAGCTCTCCCGGGTCGCCCAGGCCCGAGGCAGGGTCCGCCAGCTCGTGGCCGCACGGATCGACACCGAACAGGTCCGCCTCGACCAGCTGCGTACCCGACCCGTGCTTGCCGACCCCGACAGCGAGTTGGTCGCGTTGCTCGACCTCAACGCGGAGCTGGTGGCGCGGGCACGACGCTCGGTGTCCCATCGGATCGACCACGCCGGCGACGAGATCGGGCACCACCTGGCGCGCGTGCGGGCACTGTCGCCACAGGCCACATTGCGGCGCGGGTACGCCGTGCTGCAGACCCCGGGCGGGCACGTGGTCACCGACGCGAGCACGATGACCACCGGTGACGCCGTCGTGGCGACCCTGCACCGGGGCACGCTGGAGGCCACCGTGACCAACGCCGTCCCCGTACCCGAGGAGACCGATGAGTGACGAGCTGAGCTACGAGGCCGCGCGCGACGAGCTGGTCGCGGTGGTGCGCACCCTCGAGGAGGGCGGCACCTCGCTCGAGGAGTCGCTGGCATTGTGGAAACGCGGCGAGGAGCTGGCCCGGATCTGTCAAGCCCGCCTCGAGGGTGCCCGCGAGCAGTTGGCCGCTGCCCGGGCCGACGATGTGGAGGACTGACCCAGGTCAGTGATCCCGCAAGGTGCCGGCGAATTCCGTCACCGTCGACGTGTCCGAGTCGGAGCCGACGACGAGCGTCGTGACCCCGTCAGCGCGGCGTACGACAGCGGCGTCACCGTCGTCGGCCGTGTAGGTCTGCCAGGTGGCACCGTCGATGTCGACGTCCTCGCCGCGGGTGGCATCGTCGGCGACGAACTCCTCGACCATCTCGGCGATGCTGCGATGCGCCTGCTCGATTCCGACGTACCTGCGGTCGCCGGTCAGGTAGCCCAGGTGCCAGCTCTGCGGTTTCGCGGGTTCGAAGCGCACGCTGGTGGCCTTCCACCCCTCCGGAGTCGCCGGAGGTGCCAGCAGCGGGAAGGACGCCTTCGACCGGTAGTAGGCGAGATCGGCCCGATAGGAGACCGCGGGGGCCGGGTCGTTCGGGGCGGCCTGGAAGAAGGAGCGGAACAGTACGAATGCCACCACGACCGCGATCAGGACGATCATCGCACCGACCATCCCGCCGAAGCTGCGTGTGTACCGGCCGGCTCGCTCACTCACCGGTCCATCCTCGCAGTCTCGTCACCGGCCACGGCCCGCAGGCAGCACCCGGCGCCACTCACGGCAAGATCACATCGTCTCGATCAGCCGTCAGGATGCCGGTGCCGATACCATCACCGCATGGCCGACCAATCTCCAGCCGACCTGTCCCCGACGCTCTCAGCCGCGCACGAGGCACCGGACCGCAACCTGGCAATGGAGCTGGTACGCGTGACCGAGGCCGCCGCGATGGCCGCCGGCCGGTGGGTCGGCCGGGGCGACAAGAACGGTGCCGACGGAGTGGCCGTCAACGCCATGCGCACGCTGATCTCGACCGTCGGCATGCAGGGCGTGGTGGTGATCGGCGAGGGCGAGAAGGACAACGCGCCGATGCTGTTCAACGGCGAGGAGGTCGGTGACGGCACCGGCCCGGCCGTCGATGTCGCCGTCGACCCGATCGACGGCACCACCCTGGCCGCGAAGGCGATGTCGAACGCGATCGCGGTGATGGCGGTCGCTCCGCGCGGCTCGATGTACGACCCGTCCGCGGTGTTCTACATGGAGAAGCTGGTTACCGGGCCCGAGGCCGCCGACTCGGTCGACATCCGCAAACCCGTCGCGGAGAACATCCGCGCCGTCGCGAAAGCCAAGGGCGGCCGGCCCGAGGACGTGACCGTCGTCGTACTCGACCGGCCCCGGCACGAGAAGCTGGTCTCCGAGATCCGCGCGACCGGGGCACGCATCAAGTTCATCACCGACGGCGACGTGGCCGGCGCGATCATGGCCGCCCGCAGCGGGACAGGTGTCGACCTGCTGCTGGGCATCGGCGGCACTCCCGAAGGCATCATCGCGGCGTGCGCCATGCAGTGCCTCGACGGGGTGATCCAGGGCCGGCTGTGGCCCAAGGACGACGAGGAACGGCAGCGTGCCCTCGACGCCGGTCACAACCTCGATCCTGACCACATCCTCACCACCGACGACCTGGTCGCCGGGGACGACGCGTTCTTCGTCGCGACCGGTATCACCGACGGCGAGCTGATGCAGGGTGTGCGGTACTGCCCCGGCGGCGCCTCCACCCATTCGCTGGTGATGCGCTCACGCAGCGGCACGATCCGCAACATCCACAGCGAGCACAAGCTCAGCAAGCTCATGTCGTACGCATCGGTGGACTTCGAGAGATGACGAACATGGCCAACACGCCGGCTGGCGCCCAGACCGGCAGCGTCACCAGATCCCCGGAACTACTCGCCAACCTCGGCGACGGCATCACCTTGTGCTACCAGACCTTCGGCGACGCCGAGGACGAACCGCTGCTGCTCGTCATGGGCCTCGGCGGGCCGATGATCTGGTGGGACGACGATCTGTGCGAGCGGTTGGCACGGGCCGGTTTCTACGTGATCCGGTACGACAACCGCGACACCGGCCGGTCGACTCGGCTGAAGTCCCCCGGCATGGGCCGACGTGACCTGGTCAAGGCCTTCCTCGGCATGAAGGTCGACGTGCCGTACACCATGTCCGATCTCGCCGCCGACGGATTCGGGCTGCTCGACCATCTCCGGATCGACCGTGCTCATCTCGTGGGCGCGTCCATGGGCGGCATGATCGTGCAGACCATGGCCATCGCACACCCGGAGCGGGTGCTCTCGCTGACGTCGATCATGTCGACCGTCGGTCGTCGCACCGTGGGGTGGCTCGATCCCAAGCTGAGCACCGCGATGCTGCGCCGCGCGCCGCGTACGCACGCCGAGTACGTCGAGAGCAACGTCGAGTTCTGGAAGCAGATCGGCTCACCGGGCTACCCGACACCGCACGAGAAGGTCCGCGAACGCGCTCAGGACACCTGGGACCGCGGCCTCAACCCGGCCGGCGTACTGCGCCAGATGCTCGCGATCCTCACGCAGGATGACCGCACCGACGCCCTGGGCAGCCTCGCCGTGCCGACGCTGGTGATCCACGGCGACTCCGACCGGATGGTGCACGTCAGCGGTGGGCGAGCCACCTCCCGCGCCGTTCCGGGGGCCAGCCTGCTGGTCGTCAAGGGCATGGGCCACGACCTGCCAGCCGCGCTGTTCGACACGTTCGTGGGCGCGATCCGCACCAACGCCAGCCGTGCCACCTAACGTGCCCTGAGTTTGCCTTGCCCTGAGTTTGCCTTGCCTGGGCCTTGCCTGGGCCGGGGACGCGCCTTCGCGGTGCCGAAGCCGGATTGTGGCCGATCCCGGCGCCGATCGCTGCTTTGTGGCCGATGGCGGCAACTGGTGAGGCGAAATCGTGGCCACCATCGGCCACAATGCCGCATCTACAGTCGCCATCGGCCACAATCCGGCGCTAGATCCGGCGCGCACCGCCTGAGGGCCGAGTGACGAAAGCCGAGGGTGGGTCGAAGCCGTGGTCGGCGAAGGCATCTCGGACCGCGGCGAGCGCGCCCGCTACCGCTGCCACGGGCAGCAGCCCGATCACGCAGCCACCGAACCCTCCTCCGGTCATCCGGGCGCCAAGGGCATCGTGCTCCAGCAAGGTTGCCACCGCGATGTCGAGCGGCGGGACGGTGACCCGGTAGTCGTCGCGCAGCGAGTCGTGTGAGGCGGTCAGTAGTGGGCCGATCGCGCCGACGTCGCCGGACTCGAGCAGAGCCGCCACCCGGCGTACCCGGTCGTTCTCGGTGACGACATGTCGCACATACCGTCGCTGCTCATCCTCCCGCAACGACGCCAGGGCCGCATCGAGGTCACCCACCTCGCGCAGGCTGGCCAGACCGAGGGCCCTCGCCGCGGCCTCGCACCCAGCCCGACGCCGTCCGTACTCACCGGTCGCGTGGGCATGCGGCGCTTGCGTGTCCACGACCAGCAAGGCGAGTCCGTGTACGCCGGGATCGAACGGGACCGGGCGGCTGCTCAGGTCGGCGAAGTCGCACAGCAGTGCATGTCCCGCCTGCCCACGCAGTGAGGTCAGCTGATCGAGGCCGCCGGTGGGCGCGCCGACGACATCGTTCTCGACCGCCCGGGTGACCGCCAGCAGTTCGTCGGCGTCGAGCCGCAGCTCCAGGAGGTCGAGCAGGGCTGTCGTGACCGAGCAGATCACCGCTGCCGACGACGACAGGCCGGCCCCGACCGGCACGGAGCTGTCGATCCCGACCCTCAGCGCCGGTACGTCGATGCCGCGCCGATGCAGGACCCAGGCCGGCCCGAGTACGTACTTCACCCAGAGCGGCACCTCCAGATCCGGCAGCCCGCCGATCGATGCGAGCTCGATCCGCTGGTCGTCGTGTGTCGTGGTGGCATGGAAACCGCTCTCGCGGAGCCCGACCGTCGCCGTACTCCCCTGCTCGATCGCGAAGGGCAGCGCGAGCCCCTGGTTGTAGTCGGTGTGCTCGCCGATCAGGTTGACCCGGCCGGGGGCGCGCCAGCGAGTCGTCACCGGACCATTATCGACGCCGCGACTCGTTCCTCGCCGCGGCACGCGATCAACGGGCCGAGCCGGAGAGCGGCGCCGACCTCACCCTCGGAACCTGAGGTCAGCCAGGTAGTTAGGCTGGAGTCGTCTCGATGACGAGCCTGACGAGGAGCCTCCGACGTGACCGCCGCTGTCCAACCTGACTTCGCCTACTCCGATCTGCTGCCGACCGGTGCGGACGACACGCCCTACCGGCTGCTCACCACCGACGGGGTCTCCACGTTCGAGTCAGGCGGGCACACCTTCCTCCAGGTCGACCCATCCGTGCTGCGGCTGCTCACCGCCGAGGCCATGCACGACATCGCGCATTACCTGCGACCGGCACATCTGGCCCAGCTGCGCCGGATCATCGACGACCCCGAGTCGTCGGGCAACGACCGGTTCGTCGCACTCGACCTGCTCAAGAACGTGAACATCTCTGCCGGGGGCGTGCTGCCGATGTGCCAGGACACCGGCACCGCGATCGTGATGGGCAAGAAGTCCGAAGGCGTGCTCACCGGCGCCGACGACGCCGAGTGGATATCGAAGGGCGTGTACGACGCCTACACCAAGCTCAACCTGCGCTACTCCCAGCTCGCACCGCTGACGATGTGGGAGGAGAAGAACACCGGCACCAACCTGCCGGCCCAGATCGAGCTCTACTCCACACCGCTCGACCAGGCCCATCCAGACCCGGCGTACAAGTTCCTGTTCATGGCCAAGGGCGGCGGCTCGGCCAACAAGTCGTTCCTCTACCAGGAGACCAAGGCCGTCTTGAACCCCACGCGGATGCTCTCCTTCCTCGACGAGAAGATCCGCTCGCTCGGCACTGCCGCGTGCCCGCCGTACCACCTCGCGATCGTCATCGGCGGCACGTCCGCGGAGTTCGCGCTGAAGACCGCCAAGTACGCCTCCGCGCACTACCTGGACAACCTCCCGACTCAGGGAAGCATGGCGGCTCACGGCTTCCGGGATCTGGAGCTGGAGGAGGAGGTCTTCAAGCTCACCCAGAGCTTCGGGATCGGGGCGCAGTTCGGCGGGAAGTACTTCTGCCACGACGTCCGAGTCGTACGCCTGCCCCGGCACGGCGCGTCCTGCCCGGTCGCGATCGCGGTGTCCTGCTCGGCCGACCGCCAGGCGCTCGCCAAGATCACCGCCGAAGGCGTCTTCCTCGAGCAGCTCGAGCGCGACCCCGCCCACTACCTGCCCGAGCAGACCGACTCGATCCTCGGCGGCGATGTGGTGCGCATCGACCTCAACCGGCCGATGGACGAGATCCGCGCCGAGCTGTCGAAGTATCCGGTGAAGACGCGCCTGTCGCTGACCGGCCCGTTGGTCGTGGCCCGCGACATCGCCCACGCGAAGATCAAGGAACGTCTCGACGCGGGTGAGCCGATGCCGCAGTACCTGCGCGACCACGCGGTCTACTACGCGGGTCCGGCCAAGACACCCCAGGGGTATGCCTCCGGCTCCTTCGGCCCGACGACGGCCGGACGGATGGACTCCTACGTCGAGCAGTTCCAGGCCGCGGGCGGCTCGATGGTGATGCTCGCCAAGGGCAACCGGTCCAAGGTGGTCACCGAGGCCTGCCATGCCCACGGTGGCTTCTATCTCGGCTCGATCGGCGGCCCTGCCGCACGGCTGGCCCAGGACTGCATCAAGTCGGTCGAGGTGCTGGAATACCCCGAGCTGGGCATGGAAGCCGTGTGGAAGATCCAGGTCGAGGACTTCCCCGCGTTCATCGTGGTCGACGACAAGGGCAACGACTTCTTCACCGACCCCAGCGGTGCGGTCAATGTTCCGCTTTCGGGGATCCGGGTTCGCTCCGCTGAATAGTCTGGGCCGAATAGTCTGGGCGGAATACTCTGGGCCGCGTAGCTTGGCTCGGATAGATCGTCGACCGCTCGGAGCATTCGTGGACCTCACCGTCATCGTTCCCACCTTCAACGAGGCGCCCAACGTGGCGGAGCTCGTCGGGAGGGTGTCGGGGGCGCTGGCCGAAGCACCGGGGGCGTACGACGCGGAGATCCTGTTCGTCGACGACAGCACCGACGACACTCCGGACGTCATCGCCCGGGTTGCGCAGACCTCGAGCATCCCGGTGCGTCTGCTCCACCGGGACGAAGGCATAGGCGGCCTGGGGGGCGCCGTGGTCGAAGGCCTGTACGCGGCTACGGCCGATCGCTGCGTGATCATGGACGGCGACCTGCAGCACCCGCCGGAGAAGATCCCCGAACTGGTCGACCGGCTCGGCAACGGCGACGTCGACCTGGTCGTCGCCTCCCGGTACGCCGGCGGTGGCACCGCGCACGGGCTGGCCGACCGCGGCAGGGTGCTCGTCTCCCGCGGCTCCACGCTGGTCACCAAGGCGATGTTTCCCATCAAGCTGCACGACGTCAGCGACCCGATGACCGGATTCTTCGCTCTGGACCGCCGCCGGATCGACCTGGCCGGGCTCAAGCCGCGCGGCTTCAAGATCCTGCTGGAGATGTTGGCCCGCAAGAACCTCGACGTCGCCGAGGTGCCCTTCGACTTCGCCGACCGGTTCGCCGGCGAGTCCAAGGCCTCCCTGCGGCAGGGCATCCATTTCCTGACCCAGCTGGCCGCGCTCCGGTTCGGCAAGATGTCGCTGTTCGCGATCATCGGCGGCCTCGGCGCGGTCGCGAACCTGGCGATCATGTGGCTGCTGATCCAGCTCGGGCTGAACTACGTCGCCGGTGCCGTCGTCGCGGCCGAGGCCACGATCGTCGGCAACTTCCTGCTCCAGGAGCGGTTCGTCTTCCAAGACATGACCGACCAGGCCTCGGGCGCCTGGGTCCGGTTCGCGAAGTCCTTCGCGTTCAACAATGCCGAGGCGCTGATCCGCATCCCGGTCCTGGCGATGATGGTGCAGAGCTGGCACATCTCCAGCATCGTCGCGGCCGCGATCACCCTCGCCCTCGCGTTCGTCGTACGCTTCACCTTCCACTCCCTGGTGGTGTACGCGCCCCGTAAGCCCGAGTCGCCCACCCGCGAGCTGGTCGAGGAGCTCGGCGAGCAGGTGGTACGCCCGGGCGAGCTCTGACGCCGTTCGCCTGGACGAGCGCGACACGCGCCACTTGCTTACACCTGTCGGGCCGGACTCGGGCGGCCAATCTGCCCAACATGCGCTAGGTCGCGCCTGGGTCTCGGGACCGGGCTACCTCGTCCCGGGCAAGGAGGTGCCCTTCCACCCCAACGAGCTGGGCATGCACGCGGTCACGAACCTGATCGCCGATCAGTTGGCCTAGCCGCTGTCCAGCGTCTCGACACACCCGGCTCGTTCCTCACCGGGCACTCGACGAACGGAAGAGCCTCGATCAGCGGTGGTCGAGTAGCCGCCGAGGAACGAGGCGGCATATCGAGACCCGACAACGGACGGGTAGGTTCGATGGCGTGGAGGAGTACCGGATCGAGCACGACTCGATGGGCGAGGTACGCGTACCCGGGGACGCCTTGTGGCAGGCCCAGACTCAGCGGGCGATAGAGAACTTCCCGATCAGCGGTATCGGCCTCGAGGCCGAGCACGTGCGCGCGCTGGCGCTGATCAAGGCCGCCGCCGCCACGGTGAACGCCGCGATGGGAATCCTTGACGAGGAGCGTGCCTTCGCGATCCGTGCGGCGGCCGGGCGGATCGCCGATGGTGAGCACCTCGACGCGTTCCCGATCGACGTGTTCCAGACCGGTTCGGGCACCTCCAGCAACATGAACATGAACGAGGTGCTCGCAACGCTCGCGGCACGGCAGGGCGTTGCGGTGCATCCGAACGACCACGTCAACGCCAGCCAGTCGAGCAACGACGTGTTCCCCACCTCGATCCACGTCGCGGCCGCCCAGTCCGTCACCGCCGGCCTCGTACCCGCCCTGGAGGTGCTCGCCACCTCGCTGGAAGCCAAGTCCGTCGAGTTCAGCGCCACGGTCAAGGCCGGCCGCACCCACCTGATGGACGCGACGCCGGTGATGCTCGGGCAGGAGTTCGGCGGGTACGCTGCCGCAGTCCGGCTGGGCATCGAGCGACTGCGGTCGTCGCTCCCCCGCGTGGTCGAGCTGCCGCTGGGTGGCACTGCGGTCGGCACCGGCATCAACACGCCGCCAGGATTTTCCGCGCGCGTGATCGCCGAGCTGGCCGAGGTCACCGGGCTGCCGTTCGTCGAAGCACGTAACCACTTCGAGGCTCAGGGCGGCCAGGACGCGCTGGTGGAGCTGTCCGGGCAGCTGCGGGTGATCGCGGTGTCGCTGACCAAGATCTGCAACGACCTGCGCTGGATGGCGTCCGGACCGCGCACCGGGCTCGGCGAGATCAACCTGCCCGATCTCCAGCCGGGTCGAGCATCATGCCCGGCAAGGTCAACCCGGTGCTTCCCGAGGCCACGCTGATGGTCTGCGCCCAGGTGATCGGCAACGACGCGACGATCGCTGTCGCCGGAGCGAGTGGCAGCTTCGAGCTCAACGTCATGCTGCCGGTGATCGCGAAGAACCTGCTGGAGTCGCTGCGACTGCTGACCAATGTCACCCGGCTGCTCGCCAGCGTCGCATCGACGGCATCACCGCCAACCCCGAGCGGCTCCGCATGCTGGCGGAGTCGTCCCCGTCGATCGTCACCCCGCTCAACCGGTTCATCGGCTACGAGGCAGCCGCCACGGTCGCCAAGCACGCCTTGGCCCAAGGTCTCACGATCCGCGAGGCGGTCGTCGGCCTCGGCTACCTCGACCGCGGAGAGCTCACCGAGCAGCAGCTCGACGAGGCCCTCGACGTCGACCGCATGACCCACCCCTAAGCCGAGTTGGCACGAATCGTCGGCGAGTTGGCACGAATCGTCGCCGTGCCGCCGTGAGAGGCTGCGGCTCCCTGCTCGGTCGAGTTGGGATAGCAAGGAGGGCGGCCACACCGGCTCGTGAGTCCGATTTGTCCCCGCGCTCCAGTTTCCGATGAAGATCGTGGAGTCCTCGGCAACCGCCGCGGACTTCCACAGTGATGCGCACCCACCGCCCCGCTAGTAGACCCGACCCCGGCCGTACTCGCCGCCTCTCCTTGCCTGGAAACCGGACCACGAACAGAGCCGAGCCCGACGTCGAGCGACGAGACGCAGCCAAGCGCCCGCTGGACGGCGCTCAGGTCAGCGTCGTCCGGCGGGATGTATGGCAAGGCCGAGGAGCGAAGGCGCCGCTATGGGCGCGGGCCCAGGGACAATACTGGGTGACGAGAACGCAGCCAGGCACCCGCCGGCGGGCTGGTCAGTACCAGCCGTGGGATTGGGAGTGCCCCCAGGCACCGCAGGGCGTGCCGTAGCGGGCCTGGATGTAGCCGAGGCCCCACCGGATCTGGGTGGCAGGGTTGGTGCGCCAGTCAGGCCCGGCCGACCCCATCCAGCCGGGCAGGGCCTGTGGGATGCCGTACGCGCCGGACGATCGGTTGGCCGCCGACGGGTTCCAGTGGCTCTCGCGGTCCCAGGTTCCAGGCAGCCGAACTGCGACTGGCCGAGCCGAACTCTGCCAGCATCGCGCGGGCGATGTCGCGTGGGTCTCCGGCGGCGAGCTTCTCGGTCTTGGTGACCGACCGCCCGAGTCTTGGTCGAGCAGGTCGGCTTTGGCCGGATCGACGGCGGTACGGCGATCGCTGCGCGAGACCGCGAGCGTACGCCCGGCGATCGGGTCGGGCGCGCTGGCCACCGACACGCTGGGCTCGAGGTCGCGGACGGCGCCGGAAGCAGCCAGCCCCGCCTGCGCGGGCTTGCCGCCCTTGAGGAAGATGCCTCCGCCGACGGCGATGCCGGTCGCGGCGACCGCGACCCCCGAGAAGAGCAGGCCGCGTCTGACCCCCTTCTTCAAGGCTGGCTCAGCAGGCGTACCCCGGTGTTTGGG
>JASGGG010000067.1:0-16804 GCA_047605165.1 Nocardioidaceae bacterium | reverse complement strand
GGCGATCCGGGCAGCCGACACGATGAGCAAGGACGCTCGGGCATTCCGGGTCACGAGCGAGCTGGCGACAACGCCCGCGTACGGCATCTCCCAAGCCTGGGCGGACGTCTTCGATGCATCCGGGTTCGGTGGGGTCGTCTGCCGCCTACGCTTCTCGCCGGACGAGACGGTGGGCCTGGCACTCTTCGGCGCGGCGGGGCGACCGGAGCCGGGCCTGCCCAGCGACCGCCGCCCGCCGTCGCTCCTGGAATGCGCGCGGGAGATGGGGATCGTGGGTGCGCCGACGCTGGCGGCCGTGCAGGTCGTCCAGCCTTGATGCGGACGCGACAAGACAGGCGCCGTGCAGAGGCGCTGTCGAGATGGACGATCAGGAGGTCGATGTCGGAGGTGGTGTCGCCGTCACCGCGGGCTGCCGAAGAAGAGGGCCGCACGGGCCAGCATCCGCATCATGGGGTCAGGCTGGCCTGCGCATGTTCTGGCGGGGAGGGACGAATAGCCTGGGAGCGGCGTCCGATCAGACGCCCCGATCGGACGCCCGTTCGGAGGCTGGGTACAGGAGGACGGTGTGCTGAGGCAGCCGCTGCTACAGCTCTCGCGCAGCAACAAGGTCAAAGGTGTGGTGACCACGTTGCCGGTGAGCAGCGGCATCGTCGCGCGCTACGTCCCCGGCGAGAGCGTCGATGATGCCGTCCGGGCCAGCAGTGAGCTCGCCGCCGACGGCCTGCGGGTCAGTTTGGACTTCCTCGGCGAGGACACGCTCGACCGCGCCCAGGCAGAGGCGACCTGTCAGGCGTACGTCGACCTCCTCGGCCGCCTCGGCGACGCCGGCCTGACTCCCGGTGCCGAGGTGTCGGTGAAGCTCTCGGCGATCGGCCAGGCCCTGCCCGGGATCGGCGCGAAGATTGCGCTCGAAGGTGCCCGCGCCATCTGCCGCGCGGCGCGCAACGCCGGCACGACGGTCACCGTGGACATGGAGGACCACACCACCACCGACGCGACGCTGGCGACCCTGCTCGAGCTGCGCCAGGACTACCCCGAGACCGGTGCGGTGCTGCAGGCCTATCTGCGCCGCACCGAGGCGGACTGCCGCGACCTGGCCTACGACGGCTCCCGCGTACGCCTGTGCAAGGGTGCCTACAAGGAGCCGGAGAGCGTCGCCTACCAGCACAAGCACGACGTCGATCGGTCCTACGTACGCTGCTTGAAGATCCTGATGAAGAGCCCCGGTTACCCGATGGTGGCCAGCCACGACCCACGGATGGTGGAGATCGCCGCGTTCCTGGCCAAGCAGAGCCGTCGCGGTCCGTCCACCTACGAGTACCAGATGCTCTACGGGATCCGGCCCGACGAGCAGCGCCGCATCGCGGCAGCCGGCGAGACCATGCGCGTGTATGTCCCCTACGGCACCGAGTGGTACGGCTACCTGATGCGCCGGCTCGCCGAGCGTCCCTCCAACGTGGGTTTCTTCCTGCGTTCGCTGGCTTCGAAGAAGTAGGTTCGTGCCATGACCGAAATGGAATCGCCGAATCGCGGCAGCGGCGGCCTGCCGCACCGCGGAGCCGGTGACCAATCGGCTGACGTGACGTTGAGCGCGACTCGCGTCGCACCGTGTGAGTCGTCGGCGGACACGGCCCGCAGTTCGGGTAGATCGGCGGTGGTGTCGATCATCGGTGCCGGCGTGATGGGGGAGACCCTGCTGTCGGGGCTCCTGCGCGCCGGCCGTAGTCCCTCCGACCTGGTCGTCGGCGAGAAGCGTGCCGAGCGGGCAGCCGAGCTGGAGGAGCGCTACGGCGTGACCGTGCTGGGCAACGTCGAAGCCGTGACCAAGGCCGACACCATCACCCTGGTCGTCAAGCCGCAGGACATGGGCGACGTGCTCGCCGAGATCGGGCCGCACGTGCGGCCCGGCCAGCTCGTGGTCTCGCTGGCCGCGGGCATCACCACCGGCTTCCTCGAGCGGCGGCTGCCCGACGGCGTGGCGGTCGTCCGGGTCATGCCGAACACGCCCGCGCTCGTCGACGAGGGCATGGCCGCGATCTCGCGCGGCACGCACTGCAGCGAGGAGCAGCTCGACATCGCCGAGGAGTTGCTCAGCGCCACCGGCAAGGTCGTGCGCGTGCCCGAGAAGCAGCAGGACGCCGTGACCGCCGTCAGCGGCTCGGGGCCGGCGTACCTCTTCTTCGTCGTCGAGGCGATGATCGAGGCCGGCGTACACCTGGGGCTGCCGCGCAACACCTCCGCAGAGCTGGTCATCCAGACCGTGATCGGGTCGGCCAAGCTGCTGCGCGAGACCGGGGAGCACCCGACCGTGCTGCGCGAGCAAGTCACCTCGCCGGGTGGCACGACGGCCGCCGCGATCCGAGAGCTCGAGGACCACAAGGTACGAGCGGCCTTCCTCAGCGCACTCGAGGCCGCGCGCGACCGGAGTCGTGCGCTGGCTGGGGACGAGTAGACCGGCAGCGTGATCTCGATACGGTCCCTCGTTCCTCGGGACCACTCGATCCGCCTAGCCGGCGGCGTGATCTGGAGGAGAAGTCCGCGACTTCGGCGGCTCGTGTCCGGTGGGCGTCTCGATACGCCCGGCTCGTTCCTCGCCGGGCACTCGACGACCGGAAGTGGCTCGATACGGTCCCTCGTTACCCGGGATCACTCGATCGGCTTGGCCAGCCGGTGACCTGAGTGAGTAGGGTCCCGGTCATGAGTGGAAGTTCGGTCGTCCTCTACGACCCGTCGTTGTGCGACTACAAGTTCTCCGAGGACCATCCGCTCAACCCCGTGCGTGTCGACCTCACGATGCGGCTCGCCGCGGAGCTCGGAGTGACCGGTAACGGCGGGATGGTGGTCGTACCCCCACCGGTCGCTCCTGACGAGCTGGTCGCAACCGTCCACTCCAGTGACCTGATCGAGTCGGTCATGGCAACCAGCCGCAACCCGCTACGTCACGACCTCGTTCACGGGCTCGGCTCCGATGACAACCCCACCTTCGAGGGCATGCACACCGCTGCCGCCCACATCGTCGGAGCGACGACCGAGGCCGCCCGGCGTGTCTGGGAGGGCGAGCAGCTGCACGCCGTGAGCGTGGCCGGCGGCCTGCATCACGCGATGCCCGACAAGGCCAGCGGCTTCTGCATCTACAACGACGTGGCGATCGCGATCACGTGGCTGCTGGCCCACGGTGCCCAACGGGTCGCGTACGTCGACGTCGACGTCCACCACGGAGACGGCACCGAGCGGGTGTTCTGGGACGACCCGCGGGTGCTGACGATCAGCCTGCACGAGACCGGGCAGATGCTCTTCCCGGGCACCGGCTTCGCCCACGACATCGGCGGAGCGGGAGCCGAGGGATCGGCCGTCAACGTGGCGCTCCCGCCCGGCACCGGTGACGGCGGTTGGCTGCGGGCCTTCCACGCGGTGGTGCCCCCGCTGGTCCGCGAGTTCGCTCCCGACATCCTGGTCACCCAGCACGGCTGCGACTCGCACCAGGACGACCCGCTGGCTCATCTGACGCTCAGCGTCGACGGACACCGGGCCTCTTACGAGACGCTGCACGACCTCGCCCACGAGGTATGCGGCGGGAAGTGGCTGGCCACCGGCGGCGGCGGGTACGCCTTGGCCGAGGTCGTGCCCCGCTCCTGGTCGCACCTGCTCGGCATCGCGGCCGGCCGGCCGATCGACCCGGAGTCGCCGACACCGCCCGCGTGGCAAGAGCATGTGGCGACCCGGATGCGCCAGCAAGCGCCGCGGCGGATGACCGACGGGCGTCCGGCGGCGTACAAGGATTGGACGGCCGGCTACGACCCGGACTCGTGGCTGGACCGGACGATTCTCGCCACTCGTCAGGCCGTCTTCCCGTTGCACGGCCTCGACTACCTGCCGTAAGGCCGGGCATTTGTACGCCTGTGAGACGGCGTGGCAAAGGCGACACGCCGGCCTAAAGTAAAATCCATGACGAAAGTCACCCCTTCCCCACCAGTCACACTAGGCTCTATATTCACGACGAACGCGCGCGTCTGATCTCCGGTGGGGAAGCCGGGGAACGCCAGCGGGTCGTAGAAAGAGCGGTGCGTCATGGCCGAAGGCAGCTCCGAGGAGCGCTCCGAGCAGCAGTATCTGACCGTGGCAGAGGTTGCCGCGATGGTGCGCGTCTCGAAGATGACGGTCTATCGAATGGTCCATTCCGGGGCTTTGCCCGCGATCCGCGTCGGCAGATCGTTCCGCGTCCACCAAGAGGACGTCGAGGACTTCATGCGCGACAGCTTCTTCGAAGCCGGCTGAGTGACGGCCAGTCGAGTCCTGGCGAGTCGTCGGCCGGTCCGTTACCGACCCGTGGCCGACTTGGTGCTGACCTACCTCGGGCGGTTACCCTTGACCGAACGCCTTCGGGCGGTGGACTTGGTACGACCCATGAGCGGGGCACGCTCTCCGGGCTAGCAGGTCATGGGGCCGGCAGGCCGTTACTAGACGGAGAGTGAAAGGCACACACGTGGGTTCTGTCATCAAGAAGCGTCGCAAGCGGATGGCGAAGAAGAAGCACCGCAAGCTGCTCAAGAAGACGCGCGTCCAGCGTCGCCGCCTCGGCAAGTAGGCAGGTTCCTCTCGGCGCGCGAGGAGGTTCGGTGAGGCGCATCGTCCTGGTCACGGGGTTGTCGCGGCCTCTCGGGGCGGATCTCGCCGCGCGGCTGGCGCAGGATCCGGCCGTGTCCCGGGTCATCGGCGTGGACACGGTGCCGCCGCGCAACGACCTGGGCCCGGTGCGCTTCGTGCGCGCCGACATCCGCAACCCGGTGATCGCCAAGGTGATCGCGGGTGAGCACGTCGACACGGTTGTGCACACGAGTGTGATGCCCGCCGACCAACCCCGGCTCGGCTCCACCAAGGAACACAACGTCATCGGCACCATGCAGTTGCTCGCGGCCTGCCAGCGTGCACCTGGCGTCGAACGGTTGATCGTGAAGTCGTCGGCCGAGGTCTACGGCGCGGATAGCAAGAGCGTCGCGATGTGCACCGAAGACAGTCCTACGGGCCGGTACGTACAGGGCTTCTCGAAGGACGTCTTCGAGGTCGAGGGGTACGTCCGTGGCTTCGCGCGGCGGCGTCCGGACGTCGCGATCACCATGCTGCGCAACGTCAACACCATCGGCCCGACGGTCAGGTCGCAACTTGCCGACTACTTCCGGATGCCGGTCACTCCGCGACCGATCGGGTTCGATGCCCGGATCCAGCTGGTGCACTACTCCGACCTGCTCGGGGCGCTGCACCACGCCACCCTCGCCGGTGTCACCGGCACTTTCAACCTTGCCGGGGACGGCGTACTCATGCTGTCGCAGGCGATCCGGCGGCTCGGCCATCCGTCCCTGGCCCTGCCCGGGCTCGTCCTGGGTCTGGTCGGCAGAGGGCTCAAGCCGGCCGGCCTGTCGCCGGTGTCGTTCAGTGCCGAGCAGGTGAGGTTCTTGCAATTCGGACGTGGCGTGGACACCACGCGTTTGCGTACGGTGCTGGGCTACCAGCCCGCGTACACCACACTCGAGGCGTTCGACGACTTCGCCCGGTCCGTGCGCCCGGGTCTGGTGAGCAGCCAGTCGGCCGCCCGGCTCGAGAAGCTCGTCGGCGTCGGTTCCCGCCCCTACGGCGGGACGCCCTAGTCATGTCCGATGCCGAGATCATCCCGCTGGGTACCCGCGGCCAGCCCGGCCGCGGGTCCGGTCGCAAGCCGTCGCAGAGTTCGCGTGGGCTGGCGCCCAAGAAGGCGGCCCCGAAGACCGCCGAGAAGACCGCCGAGAAGGCGTCCGCCGAGCGGCCCGCTCGCAAGGCGTCGGCCGAGGCGGCAGCCGCCGAGACCGCGATCGGCACCGAGCACGCGACAACGCCCGAGCCGGCCCAGGGGAAACCAGCCCAGGGGAAACCAGTGCAGGGGAAACCAGCGGCGCGTACTCCCGCGAAGCCCGCCGAGCAGGCCACGGAAGCCGGCTCGTCGGCCACGGGGCTGACGGTCGTACCCGACGAGCCGGAGACCCCGGTCGCGAAGCCCGGACCACCTGCCGACCCCGCTCCGACCGCCCCCGAACAGGTGGCGGGCCTCCCGATCAGCGAGATCGCCGCAGCCATCGGCAGCGCTGCCCGGGAGGTATTCGGTCCTGACGCCGAGCGCCGGGTCGCCGAGTTCCTCGCCTTCCTGCGCCGGCGGGTGACCGGCGACTACACCGTCGACGAGTACGGCCTCGACCCCGAGCTCGCCACGATGTTCCTCCAAGCCGCGATCGCGCCACTGGCGCAGAGATGGTTCCGTGTCGAGGTACGGGGCAGCGAGAACATTCCCGCCGCCGGGGGCGCGCTGATCGTCTCCAACCACTCCGGCACGCTTCCGCTCGACGCACTCGTCACCATGTACACCGTCAACAAGCACACCGGCCGCATCCTGCGTTCCCTGGGTGCCGACCTGGTCTTCCGGCTGCCGTTCATCGGCGCGACCGCCCGCAAGGGCGGCGCCACTCTGGCCTGCAACGAGGACGCCACCAGGATGCTCACCGGCGGTGAGCTGGTCGGGGTCTGGCCGGAGGGCTTCAAGGGCATCGGCAAGCCGTACCGGGAGCGGTACAAGCTGCAGCGGTTCGGCCGGGGCGGGTTCGTGTCCGCGGCCGTGCGGACGGGAGTCCCGATCGTGCCGTGCTCGGTGGTCGGAGCCGAGGAGATCTACCCGCTGATCGCGAACGTACCGTCGCTGGCCCGGCTGCTGGGCGTTCCCTACATACCGATCACGCCGTTCTTCCCGTGGCTGGGTCTGCTCGGTCTCGTCCCGCTGCCGTCGAAGTGGATCATCGAGTTCGGAGAGCCGATTCACACCGACGCCTACGACGCCGCTCAGGCTGACGACCCGATGCTGACCTTCGAGGTCGCCGACCAGGTGCGCGAGACGATCCAGCAGACGCTGTACACCCTGCTCACCCAGCGCACCTCGATCTTCGGTTGAGGTCTCGCAAGCCTGACACCCCGGCTGCGTCGTCGTCACCTGGGCCGAGCTGGATTGTGGCCGATGCCGACCGTTCGGGCTGGATCGTGGCCGATGATGACACCGACACGCCGGGTGTGATCGCCTCCATCGGCCACAAACCAGCAATCAGTGCCGGGATCGGCCACAATGCGGCGTCAGTCGCCACCGAGCTTGCGGCGTACGGCTGATCCGGCCACCGCGGTGATCACGATGCCACCCGCCACGCCTGCTCCGAACAGGCCGACTTTCGCGACCTTGCGGCCGGTGCGGTAGTCGTACACGCGCCAGCCGTGCTCGCGCGCGTGCTCGAGCAGCTTGCCGTCCGGATTGACCACGCACGGGTCGCCGACCAGCGAGAGCATCGGCACGTCGTTGTAGGAGTCGGAGTACGCCGAGCAGCGCGACAGGTCGAGCCCCTCGCGTTCGGCGATCGCCTGGATCGCGATCGCCTTCTCCGGCCCGTGCAGCATGTCGCCCACGAGCTGACCGGTGTAGACACCGTCGACGCTCTCGGCGACGGTGCCCAGCGCACCGGTGAGTCCCAGCCGCCGTGAGATCACCCGGGCGACCTCGACGGGGGCGGCGGTGACCAGCCACACCCGTTGTCCACGGTCGATGTGCTGCTGGGCCAGGGCCTTGGTGCCCGGCCAGATGCGGTGGGCCATGGTCTCGTCGAAGATCTCGTCGGAGATCTCCTCCAACTCGCTGACCGGATGGCCCTTGATGAACGCGAGTGCCGACGCCTTGGCCTCGGCTACATGCTCCGGATCCTCGACGCCGACGAACCTGAAGTAGGCCTGCTTGTACGCGGCGCCGAGGATGTCGCGGGTCGTGAAGAACTTGCGCCGGTAGAGACCGCGGGCCAAGTGGAAGATCGACGCGCCCTGCATGATCGTGTTGTCGACGTCGAAGAAGGCCGCCGCGGTCGGGTCGGGCACGGTGTCGAGCTCGAACTCCACCTCGGCGATCGCCGCCGACGCCTCGCCGGCCAGCAGCGAGCGGCTACGCAGATCCTTGCGTGCATGACGTCCGTCGTTGCTCACGCACTCCACCGTAGTGCCCACCGGCGGCTTGCGCTTGTGCCAGACTCGACGACAGCAAGGATCGCGCCGGGTACGTCCCGGCGCGCGACAGCAAGGGGAGCCTGGGAGTGTCGTCGTGAGCGTCGCCGACCTGCTGGCCGAGGCACGCACTGCGGTGCCCGACGGCGTCGCCCTGCGGGAGCCGGAGACCGGCCGGGTCGTCACCTGGGCAGAGTTGGACGACGAGGTCGACCGGATCGCGGCCGGGTTGGGCCGGCTCGGCCTGGTCGCCGGCTATCGCGTGCTGCTGGCCCTGACCAACCGCGTCGAGTTCGTCACCGCCTACCTGGCTGTGTTGCGAGCCAGGCTGGTCGCCGTACCTGTCAACCCGCGCTCGGCCACCGGCGAGGTCGTGCGCATCATGGCCGACTGCGGAGCACGAGCCGTCTTCGCCGACTCGGCCACCGTCACGATGGTGCGTTCGGCGATCGCCGGGATCGAAGATGCCCTGGCCGCTGCCGACGACGACCTGGCTCGGGTGACGCCGGTGCCGCAGTTGGTCGGGGTCGGCGTACCCGTGCTCGGCAGCGAAGCGGCGTACGCGTCCCTCTTGGCGGAGCGCGGGTCGACCGGCGCGTTCTCGACGCCCGACCCCGAGTCGCTGGCCGTGCTGCTCTACACCAGCGGCACCTCGGGACGACCGCGCGCGGCGATGCTGAGCCACCGCGCGCTGCTCGCCAACATCGAGCAGGTCGCGCGGGTCGAGCCGTTGATGATCGGCCCCGGCGACGTTATCTACGGGGTGCTGCCGCTGTTCCACGTGTACGGCCTCAACGCCGTCCTCGGCGTGGTCCTCAAGCAGCGCGCCACCCTCGTACTCGCCTCCTCCTTCGACGTCGAGGGTTCGCTGGAGACCATCCGCGACCAAGGCGTCACCGTCGTGCCGGTGGCGCCGCCGGTGTTCGCCTACTGGCGCGGCGTCGACGGGTTGGCCGGCTGCCTCGCCGGAGTGCGCATGCTGCTGTCCGGCTCGGCACCGCTGGCCCCGGAGGTCGTCGCGGAGTTCGCCGAACGCACCGGCAAACCGATCCACCAGGGGTACGGCTTGACCGAGGCGGCACCGGTCGTCACCTCGACGTTGTGCAGCGCGACGCTGAAGCCCGGCTCCGTCGGCGCACCGCTGCCGGGAGTCGAGGTGTGCATCGTCGACGACTCGGGTGAGGCGACCGGGACCACCGAGGCACAGGACGACGTCGGCGAGATCCGGGTCCGGGGGGCGAATCTGTTCAGCGGCTACTGGCCCGACGGCGCCGACGGCCCGGATGCCGACGGCTGGTACGGCACCGGAGACGTCGGCTATCTCGACGACGAGGGCGACCTGTTCCTGGTCGACCGGCTCAAGGAACTGGTGATCGTGTCGGGCTTCAACGTCTACCCGACCGAGATCGAGGAGCTGATCGACACCGTGCCCGGGGTAAGCGAGAACGCGGTGATCGGTACCCCCGATCCGGCGACCGGCGAGGCGGTCGTGGCCTACGTCGTCCCGGAACCGGGCGCGGTCGACATCGAGGCCGTCGTGCGGGAGCGGTGCCTGCACGAATTGGCGAGGTTCAAGCAGCCCAAGGAGATCCACGTCGTGCCCGAGCTACCCAAGACCGTCACCGGCAAGGTCGCCAAGGGCCGGCTGCGGGCCGCGCGGCGCCGGGCCAACCTGGGCCTGCTCGAATGACGCCGCCCCCGCGGGTACTCCTCTACTCCAAGCCGGGCTGCCATCTGTGCGACGAGGCCCGCAGCGTCGTCGCGGCGGTATGCGCGGAGGTCGGGGAGGCGTACGAGGAGGTCGACATCAGCGCCTCGCCCGAGTTGATGCAGCGCTACGGCGAGGAGATCCCGGTGACCTTCGTCGACGGCGCCCAGCACGACTACTGGCGGGTCGACCCGCAACGACTCCGCACCGCGCTCAGCGGATAGCCGGTTTGTGGCCGATCGCGACTGTTTCCGCTGGCTTGTGGCCGATCGCGACGCCATTGGCGTGCCAGACACAGTCGTCATCGGCCACAAACCCGGCGGGACGGTCGACGCTCGCCCAACCCGGGGGGCGAGAGCATGAGACATCTCACTTTGTGGTAGGCGGCCGCGCTCAGTTTTGTTCTCACGTTCACAAACTCCTAAAGTTGCCCTGCTGCCATCGCCGCGACGGGCCTCGAAGAGAGCGCACCGCGTGGCCTCGGCGCTGGAGAGAAGAACGACGTGACCTCAGCACGCACCCCGCACGAGCACGAGGCGAGCATCGAAGCGCGCCCCGGCTCGGTGAAGGTGATCGGCATCCCGGAGGCGACGGTTGCCCGCCTCCCGGTCTATCTGCGTGCGCTCGGCAGCCTCTCCGAGCAGGGCATCAAGACATGCTCCAGCGAGGACTTGGCCGTGGCGGCAGGCGTCAACAGCGCCAAGCTTCGCAAGGATCTCTCCTACCTCGGCTCCTACGGCACCCGCGGTGTCGGCTATCAGGTCGACTATCTGCGCTACCAGATCGCCCGTGAGATCGGTGTCACCAACGACTGGCCGGTCGTGATCGTCGGCATCGGTAACCTCGGGCACGCGTTGGCCAACTACAGCGGCTTCTCCTCACGTGGTTTCCGCATCGTCGCGCTGCTCGACTCGGACCCGGCGCGGGCGGGGGAGAACGTCGGCACTCGCGAGATCCAGCCGACCAGCGAGCTCGAGCTGGTGCTCGAGCGGGAGCGCATCGCGATCGGCGTCATCGCCACTCCGGCGTTCGCCGCCCAGGACGTCTGCGATCGTCTCGTCGCGGGCGGCGTCACGAGCATCCTCAATTTCGCACCGGCTGTGCTGACCGTCCCCGACGGGGTCGACGTGCGTCAGGTCGACCTCTCCATCGAGTTGCAGATCCTCGCCTACCACGAGCAGCGCAAGTCAGTGGTCGACCCGATGGTCGACGGGGTAGGCCTGGCCGTCTCGGGGGGTCGGTCATGAGCGTGTTGATCCTCAGCGAGCGGAGCGAGCCAAGGGGTGTGGGGGAGTCTCCGTGCACTGTTCGCACCGCGGCGCGGTCGAGTGGCACTGGCTGGCGCTGTGCCGGCGTACTCGGTGCCGATCTGGACACGCCGGGGGGTCGGTCATGAGCGTGCTGATTGTCGGAGTGTCGCACCGGACCGCGCCTGTGGGCGTCCTCGAACAGGTGGCGCCGGATGCCGACGGCGTCGAGAAGCTGCTGCGCGAGGTCTCGGAGGCCTCCTACGTTCGGGAGTCGGCGGTGCTGGCGACCTGCAACCGGGTCGAGATCTATGCCGACGTCGAACGGTTCCACGGCAGCGTCGAAGTGCTCAGTCGGCTGCTCTGTGAGCTTTCCGAGGTCGACCCGGAAGGCGTCGTTCCCTATCTCTACGTGCATTACGACGACGCCTCGGTGTCGCACCTGTTCCATGTCGCCGCCGGGCTCGACTCGATGGCGATCGGGGAGGGCCAGATCCTCGGGCAGGTACGCGAGGCGCTGCGGCTCGGCCAGGAGGCCGGCACCGTCGGCGCGTCGCTGAACACCCTGTTCCAGCAGGCGCTGCGGGTGGGCAAGCGAGTGCATGCCGAGACCGGGATCGACCGCGCGGCACCGTCGCTGGTCAAGCTCGCGCTCGACGAGGCGGCGTCCGTGATCGGCCCGGTCGTCGGCAAGCGCACGCTCGTTGTCGGAGCCGGCGCAATGGCAGGTCTCGCGGTCGCGACCCTGCAGCGTCAGGGTGCCGGTGAGATCGTCGTCGCCAACCGGAGCACCGGGGGCGCGCGTCGGCTTGCCGAGCAGTACGCCGCGCGTGCGGTCGGTCTGGACGGGGTTGCCGGTGAGCTCGGTCGCGCTGAGGTCGTCGTGTCGTGCACCGGCTCGACGGGGACGGTTATCGGGGTCGACGAGGTGCGCGCGGCTCGTTCGGGCGCGCCGGCCCAGCAGGTGTTCATCGACCTCGCACTGCCGCACGACATCGCTCCCGAGGTCGCCGACATCGACGGCGTCACCCTGGTTGCGCTTCGTACCTTGGCCGCAGCGGTGCAGCAGGGTGCCGCCGCGGACGACATCGCTGCCGTGCGCGGGCTGGTGCAGTCCGAGATCCAGGCGTTTGCGGCGGCTCGCCGCGCCGCCAGCATCACGCCTACGGTCGTCGCGCTACGCACGATGGCCACCGGTGTCGTCGAATCCGAGCTCGAGCGGCTGATGCAGCGGTTGCCGGTGCTCGACGACGCCTGCCGCGCCGAGATCGAGCACACCGTACGCCGCGTCGCCGACAAACTGCTGCACCAGCCCACCGTTCGTGTTCGCGAGTTGTCTGCGGACGCCGCCGACGGCGCCGTCTCCTACGCCGCTGCCTTGGCCGAGCTCTTCGCGCTCGACCCCGAGGCCGTCAAGGCCGTGACCCGGGCGGAGGGCGTCGAATGATTGCCGAGTTCGTGCCGGCCCGCCCCGGAATTGGCGCCGGCGCACCCTCGTGTGTTCTCCACGACGCGGTCACGACACGTCGCCCGGCGACGATTCGTGCCAACTCGGTGACGATTCGTGCCAACTCGGCGACGATTCGTGCCAACTCGGCGAGGGGGTGGGGTCGATGACGCTCCCCGAAGTCGTTCGGGTCGGGACCAGGGCGTCCGCGTTGGCGACCACCCAGTCACGGATCGTCGCGGACGCGATCCGTGAGCAGCTCGGCGTCGAGACCGAGCTGGTCGAGATCACCACCGAGGGTGACCGCAACCGGGCGCCGCTGGCCTCGATCGGCGGAGTCGGTGTCTTCGTCAGCGCCTTGCGCGACGCACTCCTCGACGGCCGGATCGACGTCGCGGTGCACTCGCTCAAGGATCTGCCGACCTACGCCCACGAGGGCATCGCGCTGGCTGCGATCCCGCCACGGGAGGACCCGCGTGATGTGCTGGTCGCCCGCGACGGGCTCTCCCTGGGCGAGCTACCCGTCGGCTCCCGCGTCGGCACTGGTTCGCCGCGCCGTGTCGCCCAGCTGCGGGCGCTGGGGCTCGGGTTGGAGATCGCGGAGATCCGCGGCAACGTCGATACCCGTCTCGGCAAGGTGGCGCACGCAGAACTCGACGCAGTGATCCTGGCCCGCGCCGGCCTCGCCCGGCTCGGTCGCCTCGACGAGATCACCGAGGTGCTCGACCCGCTTCAGATGCTCCCCGCGCCCGGCCAGGGTGCGCTTGCCCTGGAATGCCGCGCCGCCGACGAGGCACTGACCAAGGCGCTCGGCGTCCTCGACGACCCCTCTGCCCGCGCCCAGGTCACCGCCGAACGCGCAGTGCTGGCGACTCTGGAGGCCGGCTGCTCGTCGCCGGTCGGTGTGCTCGCCGAGATCGCCGAGGGTGACGACGGGGACGAGATCTGGGTACGCGCGACGGCGCTGTCCACCGACGGCACGCTGTCGGTGCGTCAGAGCATCACCGGCCGGCCCGAGGAGGCTGCCGACCTCGGCAGCCGGCTGGCGCGTTCGATGCTCGCCGACGGCGCCGACCGTCTGGACGACCCGTCTCCTGGAGGTGAGACATGACCGCCACCCGACGGTCCAGATCCCAACCCGAAAGCCCGCTCCGCTCCACCGCCCGTACCGCCAAAAGGACCACAGTGAGCAAGACCACACAGCCCCGCACCGCGCCGCAGGCCCGCACCAAGGCAGCTCCCGCACTCGGCTTCGTCAGCTTCGTCGGCAGCGGTCCTGGCGACCCCGAGTTGCTGACCGCGCGCGCGATCGCACTGCTACGGGAGGCTGACGTCGTCGTCACCGAGACCCCCGACCACCTGCCCCTGGTGCTGTCGGTGCTCGGGCTGCCCGAGCCGACGCCGGCCGTGGACGAGGACGGTGAGGAGACGTTCGAGCCCGTCGAGGGTGCCCCGGAGTTCCTCGACGGCGGGTTCGGTACGGACGGGCAGCCGCTGACCCACGCGGCTCGCGCCAAGGTCGTCACACGGGCGGCGAAGGGCGGTCGTCGCGTCGTCCGGCTGATGGCAGGCGACCCGTTCCTCTACGCCTCCGCCCCCGAGGAGGCACAGGCCTGTGCCAAGGCCGGGGTGCCCTTCGAGATCGTCCCTGGAGTTTCCTCGGTGACCGGGGTGCCCGCGTACGCCGGCATCCCGCTGAGCACGAAGGCGCACCGTGAGATCGCGGTCATCTCCTGCAGCGACGCGAAGGTCGACTGGAGCCGGTACGCGGACGGCCGCACTCTCGTGCTCCTCTCCGCGGTCGGTGCGATCGGGGAGGTGGCCACGGAGCTGATCGCCGCCGGACGCGACCCCGAAACGGCGGTCGCGATGACCCAGCAGGGCACGACGACCCAGCAGCTGACGGTGACGTCGACGTTGAGCCGGATCGCCGCGGACGCCCGGGCCGCTCGGGTCGCTCCGCCCGCCGTGACCGTCGTCGGGGATGTCGTCGACCTGCGCGGTGCGCTGTCGTGGTTCGAGACCAAACCGCTGTTCGGCTGGCGGGTGCTGGTGCCCCGCACCAAGGAACAGGCCGGCGCCCTGTCGCAACGGCTGCGCGGCTACGGGTCGGTGCCCGAGGAGGTGCCGACGATCTCGGTCGAGCCACCCCGCAACCCGCAGCAGATGGACAAGGCGATCCGCGGCTTGGTCGAGGGCCGGTACGAGTGGATCGCGTTCACCTCCTACAACGCGGTGCGTGCGGTGAAGGAGAAGTTCGAGGAGTACGGCCTGGACGCTCGAGCCTTCTCCGGACTCAAGATCGCGGCCGTCGGCGAGAAGACCGCCGCCGCTCTCGCCGAATGGGGCCTGCGGGCCGACCTGGTCCCCTCCGGGGAGCAGTCGTCGGCAGGGTTGCTGGAGGATTGGCCGGAGTACGACGACGTGCTCGACCCGATCAACCGGGTCTTCCTGCCGAGAGCGGACATCGCGACCGAGAACCTCGTTGCCGGGCTCGTCGACTTGGGCTGGGAGGTCGACGACGTCACCGCCTACCGCACGGTACGTGCCGCTCCACCGCCCGCGCCCGTGCGCGACGCGATCAAGACCGGCAAGTTCGACGCGGTCGTGTTCACGTCGTCTTCCACGGTGCGCAACCTGGTCGGCATCGCCGGGAAGCCGCACGCATCGACCGTGATCGCCTGCATCGGCCCGGCGACCGCCAAGACCGCCGAGGAGCACGGACTGCGGGTCGACGTACTCGCCTCATCTCCGTCAGTGGAGGTGCTCGTCGACGCGCTCGCCGACTTCGGGGCCGCCCGCCGGGCAGCAATGGTCGAGGCCGGCCAGCCGGTCACCAAACCTTCCGAGCGTCGTCCCTCGGCCCGCCGTAAGGCGACGTAGGGCCGGCTGTCGCTTTCCCGGGTTCCACGTGAGCACGTCGTCGTTTGCGGGCCGGTACATCGACCCGCAAGCGCAGCTCACGCCTCGTAAGTTGGTTGCTTGACCGGATCAGGCCGCGCGTTTCGGTGCGGGTACTGGATGAAGTTGTCGTGCCGAACGAGCCAGGTGAACTCGCGACGATCGCGGGCGTGGTGGACAGACCACGCCTGTATCAGCTGCTCGACTCGTCCTTGGTCCGGGTCTGTGTGGTCCAAGGCCCCAGCGGTTGCGGCAAGACGACTTTGGTGCGGAGTTGGGCACTCCGGCAGACCCGCGAGCAGGTGACCTGGGTTTCGCTCAGCAATGGTGTCTCCAGTCGGAAGGCCTTCTGGCAACACGTCGCGGCCAGTGCCTCGCGGTTGGGTGACCTGTCGGAAGCGACCTCCGCCCGGGTCAACGAGGAACTGGGCCTTGCGGCCGATCCGGTCAGGCTCGCGGCCACCTTGCTGGCCGGGGCCGGCCCGGTGGTTCTCGTGGTGGACGCCTACGAGCACTTGGGCGACGTGCTGCCCGACATCGACGCCGACCTCTCGCGTCTCCGGCGGCAGCACCCGGTCTGCGGGTGATCCTCACCACCAGGAGCCCGACGTCGTTGGCCGACCTGGACCCGCCCGGGGGCGTGGCCCGGGTGATCACCCTCGCCGAGCTGGCCTTGACTGGGAGGTCGCTGCCTTGATCGCGGAGCAGGCAGGCATCGACGACCAGCGGCTTGCGGCCTCGATCGCGCACACCACTCGCGGCTTCGCCCTTGCGGTCCGCGCCGTGGTGTTGACGCTGTCGCAACTCGGCCGGATCCCCCGGCCCGACTCGGCCGAGTGGACCGGCGTCGTGGCGCGGCTCGAGTCGCTGCTGCCCGATCCGGTTGCCGTGCGGTTCGTCACCGACACCAGCGTCCCGCCTTACCTCGACGTCGAGCTCGCTGGGCTGCAGCGGCAACCCCGAGGCTGCGGCGCTCTTGGAGATGCTGGAACGCAACGGCTTCGGCCGGTGGATCCCCTATGCGCGCAACCGTCAGGTGTTCCAATACGTGGAGGCGATCCGGGACACGTTCCGGGCCAGAGCCGCCGAGGACCCCGAGCGGTTCGCTCGCTCCTGCGTCGCTACCGCCGGCTGGCTGCTGGAGAACGAGGAGATCGCCGAGCAGTCGTTGTCGTTCGCGATCGAAGGGCGTGACTACGCGCTGGCGGATCGCGCTTTCGTCGCGCTGGTGATCAACAACCCGGACAGCTATCTCACCGACCGGTTCCTCGCGACCCTGAGCGAGGTACCCGAGGCTGCTCTGCGCGACTATCCGATGTTGGCCTTCGGGTTGGGTCTGGCCCTGATGTCCAATCCGACCTTCCGGGGTCGGGCGCCCCAGATCTTCGAGGTCGCTATCGACTCCGACTCCCGGCCGGCCAACATCGAGCCGTCGATCGACGGCTTCTCGCT
>JASGGG010000066.1:0-16805 GCA_047605165.1 Nocardioidaceae bacterium | reverse complement strand
GTGCGAGGTTCCCCGCCCGGTGGGGGCGGAGTCGGTCGTCATCTGGAGCTATTCCTTCGAGGTCCGTGTCGAGAGATCACAGGCGGCCGCAGGCAGGATGATCGTGTCGATCACCTGTCGGACCAGGTCTTCGCTGACCGGTTCGCCCATGACGTAGGTGCGGTGCAGCAGGATGCCCGCGAGGGCGGGACCGAGCACGGACGGGTCGCAGTCGGGCCCGAGCTCGCCACGGTCCTTGGCGCGCTGGTAGATCAGGGAGGTCGTGGCCATCTTGGGTTCGACGAACCGCGCGCGAAACTCCGCGCCGAGTTCGGGGTCGGTGTTGATCGCGGTGATCAGCGCCGCCATTACCTGGGTGCCCTTGGCTATCGCCTCGGCCGAACCCTTGTGCCCGCAGAAGGTCGCCATCAGGTCGCCGCGGAGGCTACCGGTGTCGACGTCGGGCATCTGTGGGGCGCCTTTGGCCCGGATCACGGCGTCGATCACGAGCGTGGGCTTGGTCTCCCAGCGTCGATACAGCGTCGCCTTGCTGGCCTTGGCCTTGCTGGCGACGGCATCCATGGTGAGCCGGTCGTACCCATGCTCGATCAACAGATCCAAGGTGGCGTCGAGGATCTCGGCCTCCCGGTCGCCCTCGACGCGCGGACGGCACATCTCGCCGACGGCGGCGAGACCACGCTTGACCATCATGGGATTGCCTCCGAAGCTGACGAGCCGGATTAGAACGGTACGGTTTCGTTCTATCATAGCGTATCGAGCCACCTCGGTCGTCGAGTGCCCGACGGAGGAGGCGTGTATCGAGACGGTCGGGGTCGTCGAGTGGTCCGAGCCGTCTAGCCGAGGGCCGTATCGAGACGCCGACCGGACGCGAGGGGTCGAAGTGTCGGCCGTACCCGGCAGGATGTCCCTATGACCGAATCCCAGCCCGAGCTCCCGCCCACGCCGCCGCAAGCGCGTGACGAGCATGCGTTGCTGAGCGAGCAGATCGAAGAGGCACGGTTCCTCTATTTCGTCTCCGACAACCCGACGCTGTCGGACGCCGAGTACGACCGGCTGATGCGCCGGCTCCAGGAGCTGGAGGAGCGGTGGCCGGAGCTGGTGACCGCCGACTCGCCCACCCAGAGCGTCGGAGGGGCGGTGTCGACCGAGTTCACCGCGGTCGACCACCTCGAGCGGATGCTGAGCCTGGACAACGCGTTCAACGACGAGGAGCTCGACGCGTGGGCCGCGCGGATCGCCCGGGAGGGCGTCGAGCCGGAGTTCCTGTGCGAGCTCAAGGTCGACGGGCTGGCCATCAATCTGTTGTACGAGGGCGGCCGGCTGGTGCGCGCCGCGACCCGGGGGGACGGGCGTACCGGTGAGGATGTCACGCCCAACGTCCGCACGATCGCCAACATCCCGCACCGGCTCGCCGAGTCCGAGCGGTTTCCCGTGCCCGCCCGGGTCGAGGTGCGCGGCGAGATCTTCCTGTCGGTGGCCGCGTTCGAGAAGCTCAACCAGTCGCTGCTCGACGCCGGCAAGCAGCCGTTCGCCAACCCGCGCAACTCCGCTGCCGGATCACTGCGGCAGAAGGACCCGCGGGTCACCGCGACCCGCGAGCTGGCGATGGTCTGCCACGGCATCGGCTACCGCGAGGGCTTCGAGGTCGAGCGCCAGTCGCAGGCGTACGCGGCGCTCGAGGAGTGGGGGCTGCCGACCAGCGAGCGGGTACGCGTCGTGCCCGGCCTCGCCGAGGTGAAGGAGTACGTCGCCTACTACGGCGAGCACCGGCACGACGTGCACGAGCACGAGATCGACGGTGTCGTGGTCAAGATCGACCAGGTCGCGCTGCAGCGACGGCTCGGCAGCACCTCGCGGGCGCCGCGCTGGGCGATCGCGTTCAAGTACCCGCCCGAGCAGGTCAATACCAAACTGCTGGAGATCCTGGTCAACACCGGCCGCACCGGCCGGGTGACGCCGTTCGGCCGGATGGTGCCGACGCTGGTCGCCGGCTCGACCGTCGAGATGGCCACCCTGCACAACGCGCACGAGGTCAAGCGCAAGGACGTACGACCCGGCGACACCGTGATCCTGCGCAAAGCCGGCGACGTGATCCCCGAGATCCTCGGCCCGGTGCTCGACCTCCGCCCCGACGGGCTGCCCGAGTGGGTGATGCCGGCCGAATGCCCCTCCTGCGGCACCACGCTGGCCGAGCAGAAGGAGGGAGACGCCGACCTGCGCTGCCCCAACCACCAGTTCTGCCCCGCCCAGGTGCGCGAGCGTGTCTTCCATGTCGCCGGGCGCGGTGCGTTCGACATCGAGGGTCTGGGGTACGAGGCCGCGGTCGCGCTGCTCGACGCCGAGGTGATCGCCGACGAAGGCGACCTCTTCGCGCTCGACGAGCAGGCCCTGCTGAAGGCACCGCTGTTCACTCGGGCGCCGAAGAAGGGGGAGGACGGGCCGCAGCTGTCCGCGAACGGCGCCAAGCTGCTCGCCAACCTGGAGCAGCGCAAGACCCAGCCGCTGTGGCGGGTGGTCGTCGCGCTCTCCATCCGGCACGTCGGCCCGACCGCGGCCCGGGCCCTGGCAGCCGAGTTCGGCTCGATCGACGCGATCGCCACCGCTTCCGAGGAGGCGCTGGCCGCGGCCGAGGGTGTCGGCCCCACCATCGCGGAGGCGGTGATCGCCTGGTTCGCCGAGCCCTGGCATCGTGAGATCGTCGAGAAGTGGCGCGCCGCCGGCGTACGCCTGGCGGACGAGCGCGACGACTCCACCCCGCGCACGCTGGAGGGGCTCTCGATCGTCGTCACCGGCTCACTGTCCGGCTTCAGCCGCGACGGCGCCAAGGAAGCGATCATCTCCCGCGGCGGGAAAGCCGTCGGGTCGGTGTCGAAGAGCACCGCCTTCGTGGTCGTCGGCGACTCGCCCGGCTCCAAAGCCGACAAGGCCGAGCAACTCGGCATCCCGATCCTCGACGAGGCCGGCTTCGTCGAGCTCCTGGAGCACGGTCCTGCCGAGGCGGCCGAGTCGCGGCAGGAGCGGTAGGGCGTGTCATCGCCGAGCATGACTCTGGCTGCGCGAAACGTCGTTGTTGAGCGTCGAGGGTTCAGGCTCGGCCCTATCGACATGACTATCGACAGCGGCTTGACCATCCTGATCGGCCAAAACGGAGCAGGCAAGTCAACGCTTATCGACGCGCTGGGCGGCCTCGGTCGCCTCAAAGACGGCGATGTCCAACTGGAAGGTGCGAGTCCGTATGGTGGGGCGGGGGGACGGAAGCGGTTCATGCGTCGAATCGGGCTGGTTCCCCAGGACGTTCTGCTGCCTGACGGGGCGCGTGTCGACGATGCCGTCCGATACGCAGGCTGGCTGAAGGGGATGACGCGCTCGGCAGTCGACTCGAAGTTGGAGAGCGCGCTCGGATCGCTGCAGGTTGAGGATCTGCGTCGGCGTCGAATCGGCACACTGTCGGGTGGTGAGAAGCGCCGGATCTCCATCGCGGTGTCCCTTATTCACGAGCCGGCAGTGCTGATTCTCGACGAACCAACCGCCGGGCTTGACCCGATACAGCGCTCAGCGCTGCAACAGCTGCTGGCACGCTTGGCGGCCAAACACGCGGTGCTTGTGAGCACGCACTTGGTCGAGGACATCGGACCAGGGGTCAACAGGGTGGTTGCGCTCGGGGCGGGCAAGATCAGTTTTGACGGCACCGTGGAAGAACTTCGGGGCAAGGCGACCGCAACCGCAACCGGAGACTCAGACCTGGAGCGGGGCGTGTGGAACGTACTGTCTGACCCCGATGGAGCAACCTGGTGATGCGCAACCGATTCACCGCGGTGGCTCAGTCCTGGCGTTGGATGGCTGTCGTCGTCTTCCTGGTCGACGGCTTTTGCTCGGTTAACAACCTGTCGACCTGGAAGGGCGACTGGTGGTGGGGGTACAACCACTCTCTGCAGGGCCTCCCGATTGTCTTGTTTGTCGTTGCTGCCAGTGTCGCCTGGGACGCCGGAAGGTCAGGCAACGGGCTACAGGCGTGGGCTCGGCGGGGTCCGGACGCTTCGTGGAAGGTTCCGGCTTCGATCGGCGGCAAGCCGCTAGCGGTTGCCGTCGGAGCGCAGTTGACCGCGTCCTTGGTTGTGGTAGTCGTCACCTTGGCGAATCACGGTGCGGTCCCGTCGAGCGCCGTACTGGTAGTCGCCGTTCATCTCTCCATGACGCTGCTTGCGGGCGCGGTTGGGCTCGCAGCTGGAGCCCGCTTGTCTGGCGTGTACGCCGTCATTGCAGCACTGGTAGCCATCGCCGTTCTGCAGTTCGTCGTTCCGCCGTTTGGGTCGCGCGTGTTCGAGTACCCCGGGGTAGCGTCATCGGTCATCGGGTTCAAGCCGTCCACGTCCTACTACCTGGTCGTGCTGGTCGGGCTCCTGCTCGCGTCGCTGGTGCTCTTCGGGTCGGTCTGCCTACCGCCGCGGCGGCTCGACCGAGTCTTGGCTGGCGCGATTGCCGCAGTCGCCTGTTTTGCGGTCACCAGCGCGGCCATCCCGGGCACACCATTCGTCGCATCAGGGGTGCCGCCCACCCGATGCGGTGGTTCTGAAGTGACCGTGTGCATGTACGCCGGGTATGACGCCTTGGTCGATCCCCTGAGTGCGGGACTGCAACAGTTGCGAGAGATGGCGACGACCGACGGGGTCAATGCGAGTCTGCTACCCAGCATCTATTGGCAGCACGACGGTGGTCGACTACCGGTGGGAGTGGGAGTCATTACGCTTGACGCGGATACGCCGACCACTGGCCCGCCGTCGGCATCGACCCTGGTGATCGCCGTCAGTACGCCACTCTGGTGCAGTGTCATGTTCGCTGGGACGCCACCAGTCACGCTGTTGAAGGATCGCCAGCTCGTTGCCGACTGGGCAGCCTTGAGGCTTGGTGTCCTGCCCCGCGGGCAGTTCGCCATGCGACACAAGGATCTGCCCATTGGGTCTCAGGAGTTCATCAGCGCCGTCAATGCCGCCTTGGGGCGCATGCGCAACTGTGTGAACTGATGACTGCGCTTACGGCTCTCGTCTTTCGAGTCCGCCTGAGACCGGTGCTGACCGCAGCAACGCTGTTGACGGTCGCACTGCTGGGCCTGCTGTCAACGCAAACTGTCGCGAACCCGCGCGCCGAGCCGTGGCTACCGCCGATCAGGGTGTCGATTCTGTTGGCGTGCGTGGCGTCGAACCTGGTGGTTGCCTGGCTCCGTCCCGTCATGCAGTTCTATGAAGTCGTGTCCACGAGGGGATCGCTCGTCCTGCGAGCGCCCGCGTCGATCGTTGCGACAGCGCTGACTCTTGGCATGAGCGCACTCGCGACTGCTGGCAGAGATCGCGCCGCCACGTACATATTTGCGGCCCTTCTGGGTCTGGGCTTAGTGGGCGCCTGCTTGCACCTGCTCACAGGGATCCTTCTGCCATGGCTTTACGCCATCAGCGGGTTGGCCTTTGGATACCAGACAAGAGTGGGGACAGGCGGGGCAAGTCTGCAACCTTGGGCGTGGATCATCGATGAAACGACTAGTTCACTCCATCTGGCCATCGGCGTTCTCGGTGGGCTGATCTTCGCGCTGTTCGGTCCGCCTCGGATTCGGACCCTGACTTGGGTCAAGCGGTGAGGATGTTTCGGCCTGTAAGGCCGTGACCTGCCGACGGGACTGTCATCGCCTCCACGCACCGGCGGCACCGGGCCACCGAGTTCAAGAAGTTCCTGACCAAGGTCGACCAGAACGTGCCCGAGCACCTCGACATCCACGTGGTCTGCGACAACTACGGCACCCACAAGCACCCCACCGTGAAGACCTGGCCGGCCGGGCACCCCGGTTCGACCTGCACTTCACACCGACCTACTCCTCCTGGATCAACCAGGTCGCACGACTCTTCGCCGAAGTCACCCGCAACGAGGACAACAAGGACGCCGATATCACGGGTCGCTGGATGCCGACGACAGTGCCGTCAGAGACCTGGGGGGCTACGTTCAAACCCGCGAGCGCAGAGATTGAGTTCCGCAATGACAGAACCTGGACCGCTAGCGATGGCTGCAACCAATTCGATGGAACATATTCGGTTGACGGCCATCAATTCGATAGTCCTCCCTCTGGAGATTTCGCAGGGACGGCCTGTATCGGAGGTGCCGTGCCTTACGACAAGCTGCTCCCTCGAGCAACGGAGGTGGAAATCACGGGTGGCGAACTGGAGTTGCGCGACGAGGAAGGAGACCTCCTCATGCGCTTGGAGTCGGCCAATTGACTCGAAGGAGGTTGCGGTTCCGGTCACGACTCGGTACATGCGGCGCTATGGGCCGGACACGCGGCCAGTAGCCACCCAGGCGGTCGCCTCGATCTCGAACGGCCCTGCGCCCAGCTGTGCCCGACATTGCTCGTGCAGCGCGGCTTGGGTGTCGGGGTCGAGGGTGACGAGGTAGCCGCCGGCGGTGCCGACGCCCAGTGTGTACGGCTCCCACCAGTCCTCGAACGAGTCGAAGCGCGACGACACCGTCAGGGTGGTGCCCTCGACATCGGCCCAGCCGCCCAGCCCGCAGAGACGGACGAGGTCACCCTCGCGGGAGCCGGCCAGGTCGTCCTCGCCGCCGTGCCCCGGCGACAGCTCGCGAACCGCTCGCCAGAACGGACTCAGCGGTCCTCGGTCGCCGGGGTGGTCCCAGACGCTCGTGCCGAGCAGGCCACCGGGCCGCGTCACGCGGGCCATCTCGGCCAGCCCGCGTACCGGGTCGGACATGAAGTGCACGACGAGCTGCGCGAGCGTCACGTCGAACTCGTCGCCACCGAAGGGAAGCTCCTCGGCGTGACCGTGCCGGATGTCCACGCCCGGCAGCCGGTCCCGTGCCGCGGCGACGAACGACTCGGAAGGGTCGACCGCCGCCACCTTGGACGCACCCAGCCGGGCGACCAGCGGCGCCGTCAGCACACCGGGCCCGCAGCCGACATCCAGCGCGCGACCCTCCCGCACCTCCAAGAGGTCCAGAAACGCCGTCGCGAGTTGCTCGGAGAAACGCCCCATGAACCGGCCGTACGCATCGGCCGCAACCTCGAAGCTCATCATCGCTCCCGTCTTCCACCAGGATCATCCACCTTCTATCCCCGGGGGCGGAACCGCTGAGCGCGAACCGCTGTGCCGCGACCCATCAGCCGTATGCAAGACGTATGCATTCGAAGTAGGATCGGTTCATGCCCAAACAGCGCATCACCGTGACCGTGGACACTGACCTGGCAGAGGAAGCCCGTCGGGCAGCGACTTCGGCTGGTTCGGCCTCCCTCAGCGCGTGGGTCGCCAAGGCGATCGCCGGCGGCGTCGAGCAGCAGCACCGCATCGCCGCGATGGCCGGTGCCGTTGAGGCATACGAAGCAGAACATGGCGTGTTCACCGAGAAGGAGCTCGCAGACCAGCGAAAGGCCGATGCGGCCGACGCCATCCGCGTCCGCGGTGGCAAGGTCGTCCCTCCGGTTTCTGGCGTCGCGTGACGATGCTCCTGGATGCCGGGGCGCTGATCGCGGTCGAGAGGGGAGATGCCGTCATGTGGCGGCGACTCCGCATCGCAACCGACGACGTGGCACCCGTCATCACTCATGGCGGCATCGTCGGGCAGGTGTGGCGTGGCGGAGGACGGCAGGCACTGCTCGCGCGGGCTCTGGCAGGCGTGTCGGTGATTCCCATCGATGTCCAGCTGGGCAAGGCGACCGGAGAACTGCTCGCGGTCTCCTCCACCAGCGACGTCAACGATGCGGCCCTCGCGCTCTTGGCCAATCCAGGCGATCAAGTCATTACCTCTGACCCGGACGACCTCGGTCGGCTTCTGGCAACGCGCCGCGTGGATGTCGAGATCCTGTCGGTCTAGGACGCGGGCAGGAGCGCTGGCAACGGCGGGTCATAGGATTGCGGGCATGCCCGACCCCTCTACCGAGCCCCGTGCTGCCATCACGCGAGACGATGTCGCGCACCTGGCCGATCTTGCCCGGATCGAACTCGACGACGCCGAGCTCGACCGGCTGGCGCCGCAGCTCGCGGTGATCGTCGACGCGATCGCCACGATCAGTGAGCTCGACACCGACGACGTGCCGCCGACCTCGCACGCGCTGCCGCTGACCAATGTGTTCCGTGACGACGTCGTACGCCCGTCGCTGAGCCAGGCGGAGGCGCTGTCCGGGGCGCCGTTGGTCGAGGACGGCCGGTTCAGCGTGCCGCGGATCCTGGGGGAAGAAGCATGACCCATGACGTCACCCGGCTCAGCGCCGCCGGGCTGGGCAACCTGCTGGCCGACGGCGACACCACCAGCGTGGAGATCACCCAGGGCTTCCTCGACCGGATCGTGGCCGTGGACGGCGACGTACACGCCTATCTGCACGTCGACGCCGAGGGCGCACTCGCGGCGGCCCGGGCCTCCGACGAGCGGCGCGCGAAGGGCGAGACCCTCGGTGCTTTGGACGGGGTGCCGATCGCGGTCAAGGACGTGCTCGCCACCGCGGGCCTGCCGACCACCTGCGGGTCACGGATCCTCGAAGGCTGGATCCCGCCGTACGACGCCACCGTCGTCGCGCGGCTCAAGCAGGCCGGGCTGCCGATCCTCGGCAAGACCAACATGGACGAGTTCGCGATGGGCTCCTCGACCGAGCACTCGGCCTACGGCCCGACCCACAACCCGTGGGACCTGACCCGGATCCCCGGCGGCTCCGGCGGTGGCTCGGCCGCGGCGGTCGCGGCGTACGAGGCGCCCTGGGCGATCGGTACCGACACCGGCGGCTCGATCCGCCAGCCCGGCGCGGTCACCGGCACCGTCGGGGTCAAGCCGACCTACGGGGGAGTCAGCCGCTATGGTCTCGTCGCGCTGGCCAACTCCCTGGACCAGGCCGGCCCGGTGACCCGGACGGTCCTCGACTCCGCGCTGTTGCACGAGATCATCGGTGGCCACGACCCGCTCGACTCGACCTCGATCCCGCAGCGGCTCGAGGCGCTGACCCAGGCCGCGATGACGGGCGCCGAGGGCGACTTGTCAGGCGTACGCGTCGGCGTCATCGCCGAACTCGGCGGCGACGGCTACCAACCCGGCGTCCAGGCTCGCTTCGAGGAGGCTCTGGAGCTGCTCGTCGGGGCGGGGGCCGAGCTGGTCGAGGTGTCCTGCCCGAGCTTCACCCAGGCGCTGGCCGCCTACTACCTGATCCTGCCCAGCGAGGCATCGAGCAACCTGGCCCGGTTCGACGCGATGCGCTACGGGCTGCGGGTCTATCCCGAGGGCGCCGACGCGCCGAGCGCCGAGGAGGTGATGCGTGCGACTCGCGACGCCGGCTTCGGGGACGAGGTCAAACGGCGGATCATCCTGGGCACGTTCGCGTTGTCCAGCGGCTACTACGACGCCTACTACGGCCAGGCACAGAAGGCGCGTACGCTGATCAGCCGCGACTTCGAGGCCGCCTTCGGCCGGTGCGACGTGCTGGTCTCGCCGACCGCTCCGACCACGGCGTTCAAGCTCGGCGACAAGCTCGACGACCCGGTGTCGATGTACCTCAACGACGTGGCGACCATCCCGGCCAACCTGGCCGGCGTACCCGCCATGTCACTGCCCAGCGGCCTGGCCGACGAGGACGGGCTGCCCGCCGGGTTCCAGATCATCGCACCCGCGCTGGAGGACGATCGGCTCTACCGTGTCGGCGCGGCGTTGGAGGCGCGGCTGCTGGACAAATGGGGCGGCCCGCTCGTACCCCCGGAGGTGTCGGCATGACGGTCACGAAGGTCACCTTCGACGAGGCGATGGAGCGGTTCGACCCGGTGCTCGGGCTCGAGGTGCACGTCGAGCTCAACACCGCCAGCAAGATGTTCTGCGGCTGCCCGACGGTGTTCGGCGCCGAGCCCAACACCCAGGTCTGCCCCACCTGCCTGGGCCTGCCGGGCGCGATGCCGGCGGTCAACGGGAAGGCCGTCGAGTCGGCGATCCGCATCGGCCTGGCGTTGAACTGCTCGATCGCGCAGTGGTGCCGGTTCGCGCGGAAGAACTACTTCTACCCGGACATGCCCAAGAACTTCCAGACCAGCCAGTACGACGAGCCGATCGCGTACGACGGCTGGACCGAGGTCGAGGTCGACGGTGAGATGTACCGGATCGACATCGAGCGCGCGCACATGGAGGAGGACACCGGCAAGTCGCTGCACGTGGGCGGCTCGACCGGGCGCATCCACGGCGCGGACTACTCGCTGGTCGACTACAACCGGGCCGGGATTCCGCTGATCGAGATCGTCACCAAGCCGATCACCGGCACCGGCGCGAAAGCACCCGAGGTGGCGCGTGCGTACGTCGCCCAGCTGCGCGACCTGCTGCTCGGGCTGGGCGTCAGCGACGTGCGGATGGAGCAGGGCTCGCTGCGCTGCGACGTGAACCTGTCGCTGCGCCCGAGCCCGGACGCCCCGCTCGGCACCCGCAGCGAAACCAAGAACGTGAACTCGCTGCGCTCGGTGGAGCGAGCCGTACGCTTCGAGGCCGCCCGGCACGCCGAGGTGCTGCTCGGCGGCGGCAAGGTCACCCAGGAAACCCGGCACTTCCACGAGGACACCGGCATCACCACGCCCGGGCGCTCCAAGGAGGAAGCCGAGGACTACCGCTACTTCCCCGAACCCGACCTGGTGCCGATCGCGCCGTCGCGCGAGTGGGTCTCCGAGCTGCGGGCCAGCCTGCCCGAGCCGCCCCGCGAGCGCCGGGCCCGGCTGCAGGCCGAGTGGGGCTTCAGCGACCTGGAGATGCGCGACACCGTCGGTGCCGGCGCACTCGACCTGGTGGCCGAGACGATCGCCGCCGGGGCCGCGCCACAGGCGGCCCGCAAATGGTGGCTCTCCGAGCTGGCCCGCCGCGCCAACGAGCAGGGCGTCGAGCTCGGTGAGCTGCCGATCACGCCGGAGGCGGTCGCTCGCATCCAGGCGCTGGTCGACGCGGGGTCGATCAACGACAAGCTGGCCCGCCAGGTCTTCGACGGCGTACTCGCCGGTGAGGGCAGCCCGGACGAGGTCGTCGCCGCCCGCGGGCTCGCGGTCGTGTCCGACGACGGCGCCCTGTCCGAGGCGGTGGATCGCGCTATTGCGGCCAACCCCGAGGTCGCCGACAAGATCCGCGACGGCAAGCACGCTGCCGCGGGAGCCCTGATCGGGGCGGTGATGAAGGACATGAGGGGCCAGGCCGACGCCGCGCGCGTCCGCGAGCTGATCCTCGAAAAGCTGAGTTGAGAGCAGTTCGTCTGGCACAGGTCTCGATACGCGTCCCTCGGCGCTACTCGACCACCTTCCCGCTGATCGAGTGCCGTCGCGAGGAACGAGCGTCGGCGTATCGAGCCGCTCCCGGTCGTCGAGTGCGCCGAAGTCGAGGACTTCTCTTACAGATCTCGACTGTCAGACCCGCACCAGCAGGATCTTGTCGTCGCCGGGGCGGGGATCCCCACGACCGTCGCGATTGCTCGTGGTCACCCATAGGTCGCCCGACGGTGTGACGACCACGCTGCGCATCCGGCCGTAGTCACCGACGAAGAACGCCTTCGGCTTGTGGATGCCCTCCTCGTCGAGGCAGGCGCGCCACAGTCGCTCGCCTCGCAGTGCCCCGAGCCAGAGGCAACCATCGGCGTACGCCAGTCCCGACGGCGAGGCCTTGTCGGTCCGCCACTGGATCGACGGGTCCCGGAAGCCGGCCGCTTTGGCGGCCTGCCCACCCTTGCCCTCGAACTGCGGCCAGCCGTAGTTGCCGCCCGGCTCGATCTGGTTCAGTTCGTCCCAGGTGTTCTGGCCGAATTCGGAAGCCCACAGCTGACCGGAGCCGTCGATCGCGAGGCCTTGCACGTTGCGGTGCCCCAGCGAGTAGACCGGCGAGCCGGGGAAGGGGTTGCCCGGTGCGGGCTTGCCGTCGGGGGTGATGTGCAGGATCTTGCCTGCCAGCGAGGTCTTGTCCTGAGCCAACTCCGGGTCGCCGGTCTCGCCGGTGGAGACGAACAGGTTGCCGTCGTCGTCGAAGAGCAGCCGGCCGCCGTCGTGGATGAAGCCGTTGGGGATGCCGGTGAGTACGGGTGTGGTCGCTGACAAGGCCCCGTCGCGGTAGGTGAAGCGCACGACGCGGTTGTCGGTCGCGGTCGAGATGTAGGCGAACACCTGGCGGTTCCGTGCGAAGTCGGGTGACGCGGCGAGCCCGAGCAGCCCGGCTTCCTCCCGGGGCACGGCCTCCTCGACCCGCCCGACGACCCGCTTGGCGCCCGAGGGCTCGATCGCCCAGACCCGGGTGGTGTCCCGCTCGCCGACCAGTGCGGTGCCGTCGGGCAGGAACGTCACCCCCCACGGCACCTGGAGGCCGCGCGCCACGACCCGGACAACGTCGGGAGTCGGCTGGCCGGGGGCAGTGGTCGGGGTTGTCGACGGGTTCGCGGGGCTGCTCGAGGGCGTTGGCGTGGGCGTCGTCTCGAGGTCCCGGTCGGCGGTGTCGCAGCCGGCAGCCGCGATGCCCAGCAGGGCGACGGCTATCAGCAGCGAGCGACCGAGCATGCCACCAATCTAGCCAGAGTGTTCTGCCGGACGCCCGGTTCCGGGCCGGAATGACCCAGTGCCCACGACGTCGGGCATATCGGAGCGAGAGGTAGGTGGTCGCGTGTTCTGCGGTGCGGTCGGCTGATGCTGCCGCGGCCCCGCGATCCTATTTCCGGCTAGGCCGGGCATCTGCGGGGCCTTGCGGACTTGTGGCCGATGCCGACACTTACGAGGCCGGTCTGGCTGTCACGATCGGCCACAAACCGGCGGGAGTGCCAAGAGGGGAGGGTCAGGCCGTGCGGACCCGGTGCCGGGCGGTAGCGGCATCGAGATAGGCGGCGGCGTCTTCGCGCTCGATCCGCAACTGCGTCAGCGCCGTGGCGGCGACCAGGGCGTTACGGCGGGCGTTGTGCTGCGAGGTGACAGGCCAGGTGGTCAGCTGGTCGGTGAGGCGGGTCGTGAGTCGGGCGATCAGGCGGGGGACGAGCATCGCGGGCTCCAGGGGGGTTGTGTTCTGTCTCTCCACTCACCAAGCTACGGGTCGTGGACATCCGGACCGTCAACGCTGTGTGACGACTGTGTGAACACTCGCCGTCGATTCGTCTGCGATTGACCCGTGCCCAACAGACGCAAGACCGCAGACGAATCGAGAGGGGGTCGGGCGTACGCTCGTCCCATGCCTGACGAGACCACCGACGCACCCGACATCAAGCCCCGTTCCCGTGAGGTGACCGACGGTCTGGAGAAGGCCGCCGCGCGCGGCATGTTGCGGGCGGTCGGGATGGGCGACGAGGACTTCGCCAAGCCTCAGATCGGGGTGGCTTCGTCGTGGAACGAGATCACCCCGTGCAACCTGTCGCTGGACCGGCTGGCCAAGGCCGCGAAGAACGGGGTGCACGCGGCGGGGGGGTACCCGTTGGAGTTCGGCACGATCTCGGTGTCCGACGGCATCTCGATGGGTCACGAGGGGATGCACTTCTCGTTGGTCTCCCGCGAGGTGATCGCCGACTCGGTCGAGACCGTGATGATGGCCGAGCGGCTGGACGGCTCGGTGCTGCTGGCCGGTTGCGACAAGTCGCTGCCGGGGATGTTGATGGCGGCGGCACGGCTGGATCTGGCAGCGGTGTTCCTGTACGCGGGATCGACGATGCCGGGCCAGGTCGACGGCAAGGACGTGACGATCATCGACGCGTTCGAGGCGGTCGGTGCGTGCCTGGCCGGGCGGATCAGCCGGGACGAGGTCGACCGGATCGAGCGGGCGATCTGTCCTGGGGAGGGTGCGTGCGGTGGCATGTACACCGCCAACACGATGGCCTCGGTCGCCGAGGCGATCGGCATGTCGCTACCCGGGTCGGCGGCACCGCCCGCGGTGGACCGGCGTCGAGACGGGTACGCCCACAAGTCCGGCGAGGCGGTCGTGGAGTTGCTGCGCCAGGGCATCACCGCGCGCCAGATCATGACCAAGGAGGCATTCGAGAACGCGATCACCGTGGTGATGGCGCTCGGTGGCTCGACCAACGCGGTGCTGCACCTGCTGGCGATCGCGCGGGAGGCCGAGGTCGAGCTGACCCTGGACGACTTCGCCCGGATCGGGGAGAAGGTGCCGCACCTGGGCGACCTCAAGCCGTTCGGCCGCTACGTGATGAACGATGTGGACAAGATCGGTGGCATCCCGGTGGTGATGAAGGCGCTGCTGGATGCGGGGCTGCTGCACGGTGACACGTTGACGGTGACCGGCAGGACGATGGCGGAGAACCTTGCCGAGATCGCCCCGCCGGACGTGGACGGCAACATCATCCGCGAGCTGTCCCAGCCGATCCACAAGACCGGTGGCATCACGATCCTGCGTGGCACGCTGGCGCCTGAGGGTGCGGTGGTGAAGTCGGCTGGCTTCGACGACGAGGTGTTCGAGGGCACCGCCCGGGTGTTCGACGGCGAGCGGGCAGCGATGGATGCGCTGGAGGCCGGCCAGATCAAGCCCCAGGACGTCGTGGTGATCCGCTACGAAGGCCCCAAGGGCGGGCCGGGTATGCGGGAGATGCTCGCGATCACCGGCGCGATCAAGGGCGCCGGCCTGGGCAAGGACGTGCTCCTGGTCACCGACGGGCGCTTCTCCGGTGGCACCACCGGGCTGTGCGTGGGTCACATCGCACCCGAGGCAGTGGATGGTGGGCCTATCGCGTTCGTCCGCGACGGCGACCCGATCCGCCTCGACGTCGCCGGCGGCCGACTCGACGTGACCATCGACGACGCCGAGCTCGCGGCCCGTAAGGACGGCTGGCAGCCCAACGCGCCCAAGTACACCCGCGGCGTCCTGGGCAAGTACGCCAAGGTCGTGCAGTCCGCTGCCCACGGAGCCGTCTGCGGATAAGGGTCTGAGAAGTCGGCGACTCCCGTCCGGTCGCGTCTCGATACGCCCGGCTCGTTCCTCGCCGGGCACTCGACGACCCTGGGCACGTGACCGCCGGTCGGTTGGCTGATCGAGTAGCGAGGAACGAGTGTATCGAGACGCTTTCGGTGGTCGAGTGGTCCGAGGCGCTAGCCGAGGGCCGTATCGAGACGCCGACCGGACGCGAAGCGCCGAAGTCGAGGACTTCTCTTAGTACGTGTTTAAGAAGCCCGTGGCCTGCTGCGCGACGCCCCGAGGGCGCTCCGCTGCGTTGCGAAATCTCGCGAGACAACCCGGTATGGCTTCGATTCCGCGCCTTGCGGAGCATCCCCCGGATGCGCCGCTCGCGACGGCCGAGACTTCTTAAACACGTACTTACAGATCGTCTCGTAGGCTGGCCGAGTGGCGAAGACGGGGAACCGGCGGTTCTGGGTCGCTGCGGGGGCGACGGTGGTGATCGGTCTGCTCGCCACTTCCGCGTTGGCGTTCGCCACCGCCGACGTCGTGCCTGAGCCGTCGGTCGAGACGGTCGACGCGCAGCCGGTGCAGGCCTCGGCGAGCTCGGCAGAGCCAGCACTGGGCCTGGCGCCGGTGATGCCCGGCCTGCCTTTCGGCGACGGACCGATCTTCGATCGCCGCATCGTGGTCGCCTATTACGGCACCGCCAACACGGGCGCCCTCGGCGTGCTCGGCGAGGCCAATCCCGACAAGATCACCGAGCGGCTGCGCAAGGCCGCCAAGCCTTTCCGCAGCCCGCGTGCGGACGTGCAGATCGCGTACGAGCTGATCGTCTCCATCGCCGACGGCTACCCGGGCAAGGACGGCGACTACAGCCACGACATCAAGCGCGCCGACGTGCGGCGCTACATCGACGCCGCACACCGCAACAAGGCGCTCCTGGTGCTCGACCTCCAGACCGGCCGGAGCGGCTTCCTCGAGATCGCCAAGCGCTGGGCCTGGGCGTTGAAGGATCCCTACGTCGGGCTCGCGCTCGACCCCGAGTGGCGGATGGGGCCGCACCAGATCCCCGCGCGCGTGATCGGGTCGGTCAGCGCACGCGAGGTCAACCGGGTGTCGCAGTGGCTGGGTGACCTGACGCGCCGCAACAACCTGCCCGAGAAGGTCTTCATGTTGCACTCGTTCCGTAGCTCGATGCTGCCGCACATCGGGCGGATCAAGGCGCGTCCCGGGCTCGCGATGGTCGAGCACGTCGACGGCTTCGGCACCCAGGGCCAGAAGCTGGACACTTACCACGCCGTGGCGTACCCCCGGTCACAAGGGGGGACCTTTCACATGGGGTTCAAGCTCTTCTACGACGAGGACATCCGGCGGATGCCGGCCAAGCGGGTCGGCGAGATCCGCCCGCGGGTCGAGTTCGTCAGCTTCCAATGAGCCAGTTTCCAAGCAGCCGACAGGTGAGATCCGCGTCTTGACATCCGGGACGCGTGAGAGACTGGCTTGACGAGGGTGCGTCTCGGCAGGGACCGTAGTGTCATGCGTTCTCAGCTCGTAGTACTGACGCGACGCGCCTGCTGATCCAAGACTCAGCGCGCGTCACCCCTCGCTTGCCCGGCCGGGCCGAGGGGTTTTTTATTGGTACGACGGCTGGGACCCGTAGCAAGCACGGCAACAGAGGCAGGACGAGGGCAGAGGAAGATGAGCGAGCAGGACAGCGTGACCGGGGCGCAATCCCTGGTGAAGTCGCTTGAAGCCGCGGGAGTCGACACGATCTTCGGGATCCCGGGCGGTGCGATCCTCCCGGCGTACGACCCGCTCTACGACAGTCGGATCCGGCACATCCTGGTACGGCACGAGCAGGGCGCCGGCCACGCCGCCCAGGGGTATGCCGCCGCGACCGGCAAGGTGGGTGTCTGCATGGCGACCTCCGGGCCGGGCGCGACCAA
>JASGGG010000065.1:0-17075 GCA_047605165.1 Nocardioidaceae bacterium | reverse complement strand
GCGTACCCGTGAACCCGTCCTCCGGAGTAAACGTCACCACACCCGTATCAGGATCGATCGTCCACGTGCCCTCACCGGCGACGGTCTTCGTCGTCGAGTCACCCGCATCCGAGTCGACCAGCGAATACACCAGTTCCGTGCTCGACCCCGCATCGACCACCGGGGTCAACGTGGCCGTCTCACCCGGGTTGACTGTCACCGACGCATCACCCGCCGACGGCGGGGTGTTCACATACACCGTCAACGTCCCCGTGTCGGAGAGCTCGTTGCCGTCCGTGACCACATAGTCGATCGGATCCGGCGTACCCGTGAACCCGTCCTCCGGAGTAAACGTCACCACACCCGTATCAGGATCCACCGTCCACGTGCCCTGACCATCCACCGTCACAGACGACTCCGCATCACCCGTTACCGGGTCCACCAGCTGCACCGTCAGATCCGTGCTACTACCTGCCGTCACCAACTCACCCAACGGATCGAACGACACGGAGTCACCCGGATTGGCGGCCTTCGTCTCATCCAGCGCAAGCGGCGCCATAATGATCGACAGCACGCCCGTGGCCGTCTCCTCGTTCGCATCCGTCACGTAATAGGTGATCGAATCGACCGGCCCGGTGTAGTCCGCATCGGCAGTGTATTCCGGCAGCCCGGTTGTCTCATTGATCGTCCACACGCCATGAGCCACCGTCACCGACGTCGCACCATCGGCAAAGGAATACGAGGCGATGTCGGCCGAGCCCGCGACTGTGGCGAGATCATCCGCGGTGAACGACGCGGTAGCCCCAGGCAGCACCGCCAACTCCGCATCACCCGTCGCCGGACGGTAGATCACCTCCAGCGTGCCGGTGTCCGCTTGGTCGTTGGCATCGACGACCCGGTAGGTGATCGGTGTCACCGGGCCAGTGAACCCATCGATCGGCTCGAAGGTCACCTCACCCGTATCCGGGTCGATCGTCCACGTCCCCTCGCCATCGACAGCGTAGGAAGTGCCGTACGTACCCGACGACGACGGATCTTCGAGGGAATAGGCACCCGTCGAAGCGATGGACGAGGCGCCCGGCGAGACCAGGCTTGCAACGTCGAAGGTGGCGGTCTCCCCCTGGTCGAGCGTGACGGCGTCGTCCTCGGCAGCTGGGCCGGCCAGGATTCTCAGGTCACCGATCAGGTGCGACGCTGTGCTGCTGCCGGTCGACGCCGAGAACCCGAACTTGAAGCCGGCAGACGGCACCGCCGTTGCAACCGTTTCGCTGAGGACGAGCTCGTAGTCATTGCCCGTTGCGGTGTAGTCGATGTACACAGACACGGTCGGATACGGATCAGCGGTGGTCACCGGAGACACGATGACCTTGATCTTGCGCGCGGCCGCCAGCACCTCAGCCTGGGTCGGGGTCGAACTCAACTCACCCGCCCACAATGCCTTCGACCCCCACGAACCGGCAGTTATCCGCGTGCTTCCAGAGAACGTGTCCGCGACCGACCCATCGGAGCCGATCGTGTCGAGCTTCTTCCGAGCGAGCAGGCAATAGCCAGTCAGCCCACTTCCCGACCCGCGCAACGAGATGTTGTTGGTGTACTTAGCGTTGGTGTTGGCAAGCGTGTTCCAACCCGCAGCACCATAGAGGGAGGAGGTCTCGCCGGACAGGATCGTGCAATCGCTGCCACCCACGTGCGCGGTGTTGGAGAAGTTCCCGAAGGTGTCCAGGCCCACACCCAGATATCCACCGGAGATACCGTCGACGCTGGTGTCGCGTCTGGCGCCGTAACCTAGGGCGCCTCCGGTCGGACCGGTGGAGGTCAGGCTGGTCGACCCGTCGACCAAAAAGAATCCGATACCGTCCGCGGGACGACGGTCGGTATTGTTGCGATTCGGACCATACTGATATTGGGTGAACTCGATGGCCAGCCCCACATCCGCGGAAATCGCATTGTTGTAGATCGCTCCACCCTTGGTGTACGTCGAGTTGTCCGTCAACTGCAAGAAACCCGTACCGTCGTTCCCGGCCGCCGGCGTGCCATAGCCTCTGGATGTGATCGACGCCGTCGGGTCGCTGTCGCGGTCACACGCATAGGTGGAACCTGCCGGCGCATCGGTCAGGCATGCCTCGTCCAGCAGAGTCCAGGCCGAATCGCCGAGCGTCGCATTCGCGAACGACTCGTCGAGCACAGCCGCGGCGTCAGCCTTCGACGAAGCCGCGACCTGCCACACCATCATCGTCGAGACCAGCGCGGCTATCGCGAGCACAGCGAGCGCAACACGGCCGCTCCGCCACACCGGCACTCTTGTGACAAATCGTGACATGAAACGACCTTCCAAAAACTCGACGTGAAACCGCTGCGGGTCTTGCGCCGTCTGCTTTGCGGGGAGCGGTTCCTCGGTGAGGGCCGCGTAGCGGTCCTGCTCGAACTCGTTCGGGCTGACCACCCGGAGGCTATCGTGGAGCCGTCGGCGATTGCCAGCCCGCGGTCGCGTACTCGATCTGCATGAGCCTCGACGGCTCCCGACGACGCATCTGCAATCAAACGTTCTTCCAGCAGATCCGCGTCTATCAGCTCGTCGGCCGCGACATCGTGACCGACGACCACTGCGGAACCCTTCGACGCGCTCTTCGGCCCGGCGCTGCACGCAAGACGCACTCGCCTACAAACAGGCACTACAGGCGGGCCGAATGCACAATGCACCTACTGCGACCGTTCGGAGTGCGATTCTTGCTCAGCAGCAGATCGGCGCTCGGGGCTCCCCGTGAAGGAGTTGGCGGAGCCGTTCGGCGTTCATCGCAGCACGATCAGTAAGACGGCGCACTGGGCCAGTATCCCGCAGCACAACCCGGGCCTGTCGATCTATAAGAGGCAGGAAGCCGCACGCCTTTAGGCGGAGGGATTAACGCTGCCCCAGGTCGCGGCCCGGCTAGGCATCAGCAACGATGGCACGCGAGCGGAGATCATCGCCTGTGGCAGGACGATCGGGCCGCATGGCCGTCAGCCCGGTCTGCGGCCTCTGTGTCGGGGTCTGATGGTGGGGACGACAAGTGCGCAGCGGCACACGACGGGATCATGCTGCTAGGGCAGATCGCGAGGCCGCCGGAGGACTCTTTGCGCACCATGTCCGGGGAAGCTTGCAGACGCGCACGATTTCGCCGCGGAGCGCCGGCAGGTCACCTCATGACATCCCCGGAGAACGCGGGGGGCTATGGGCGCTCACGCCGGCGTGAGCTCGTGGACGAACCGGCTGACACGTGCCTGGAACGCGGGGTCGGCGGCTGCGCCGCGCACCCGGGCGACGCGCAGCCCGGTCTTGCGCCGCTTGAGGTCCGGCCCGACGAAGACTCCTTGCTCAATGTCGGGTGAGGTGGCCGACCAGATCACGGAGCGAGCCGAGTCGGATGCTGGGCGCGCGATCCGGCTCGTAATGAGCCGGGCGATCGTCTTCGTCACCGGGTTGTCGGCCTGCGTGGCCATGCCGGTTGCGGCGACGCCGGGGTGTGCGATGACCGAGCGCACCCGGGAGCCCTCTTCGGCCAGCCGCCTGCCGAGGTCGGCCGCGTAGGCGGCTGCCGCGATCTTCGAGGCGCGGTAGGTGCCGAACTGGCTGAAGCTCGACGGGTCGCCTACGGCAGTGAGGTCGGGCTCCTTCGTCGTACGCTGCGAGAGGTTCGAGGCGACCAGGACGATACGGGGGTCGGCCGCAGTCAGCAGCGGCAGCAGCTTCTCGGTCAGCCGCGCGGGGCCGATCAGGTTGGTGGCGAAGGTCAGCTCGATCCCCTCAGGGCTCGTCTCGAAACTCGAGGTGGTGACGCCGGCGTTGTTCACGAGTGCGTCGAGCACGAAGCCGTCGCGCTCGAGCCCGGCGGCGAAGGCGTCGATCGAGCGCAGGTCGGCGAGATCGACAGCGCGCACCACCAGTCGCCCCGCGCCGCCGGACCCCCGTCCCGGGATGAGGGAGGACATCTTGGCCGGGTTGCGCACGCCCGCGATCACCGTGCCGTTCGCTACCAGAAGGGCCTTGGCGACTTCCAGTCCGACGCCGCTGCTCGCGCCGGTGACCACGAAGGTGCGCCCGCCCTGGTCCGACAATTCGCTGGTCTGCCACTCGAAGTCCTGCACGACTCTCTCCATTTCGGATAGGTAATCCGCTTAGACAGTAGCACGAATCGGATGAAGTATCCGAATCAATGTAGGCTGGGGTGGTGTCCGAGACCTTGGCTCGTCCGACCGGCCTGCGCGCCGATGCCGCCCGCAACCGCGCGCGGCTGCTCGCGGTCGCCAGGCGCCACCATTCGCAGACTGGGCAGCTCCCGCTCAACGCCATCGCCGCCGAGGCCGGCGTGGGCATCGGCACCGCCTACCGCCACTTCCCGAGCCAGCAGTCCCTCATCGAGGCGCTCGCGATCGACGCGCTCGACCGCCTGCTCGACGCGGTCAAACAAGCCATCGCAGTCGATGACCCGACACGCGCGTTCCGCGCAATGGTCACCACGGCATACGAGCACCTGTGCGACGACGCAGCGCTCACCGCCTTGCTCACGGGAGGGACCTTCGCCTGCGCCGATGCGGCCGCGGTCGCCGGCGAGCTGTTCGCCGACATCGACATCCTCTTGCGACGTTCTCGATCCAGCGGAGCCCTGCGCGCCGAGCTCGGCGTCGACGACCTGCGGCGGCTCCTCTGCGGTTTCAGCGCAGCAGCGACCGCTGGGCCGGTTCCCCTCGGCAATGATCGGGGACGGTATGTCGAGGTGCTGCTAGGCGGTCTGCGACCGTAAACCCAGCCGCGAACTCATCCATAGAAAGGACGACCCCCTCGCCCACCTCGATCCAGCCGAACTCACCTGTCTGACACGAGCCACTCATCGAACCCGCCCTGTTCGATCAGGTGCAGTCGCTCCTGCGGGCACGCACCGCGAAGATGACGCGGCATGTGCAGCACGCCCACCACCTCAAAGGGCTGCTGCACTGCGGCACCTGTGGATCGCGCATGCTGCTCGACTTCACCACCAACCCGCGCGGCACTACGTACGCCTACTTCGTCTGCTCCGGCCGCGCCGCCAAGAAGACCACCTGCACGCCCCGGGCCATGCCCGTCGCGGTCGCGGAACGACTCGTCGCGGGCTCCTACGCCAGCATCGCGATCAGCGACGCCACCTACCGCGACCTCGCCGCCCAACTCGATGCCGCGTTCGACGCACGGACGGCAGGCCGCTACCAAGAAATAGCCGACCTCATGGCAAACCGCGCCAAGCTCGAATCCGAGTGCGACAGGACGCTGGCCGCGCACTTCGCCGACGCGATCGACCTGCCCACTCTGAAACGGCACCAAGACCGCATCCGCGCGGGCCTCGCAGACGTGAACCGCAGGCTTGCAGAGCACGACGCACCACACCGGAGGCCGGGCGTTCCTGCACGACAGCCTGCGGCTGCTCACCGACGCCCACCACGCGTACGCCCGATCCGGCGACGCCAACCGCAGGCTCGCCTGCCAAGCGTTCTACGCACGGCTCGACATCACCGACGACGAACAACTCCGCCCACGCCTGGCCGAACCGTTCGCCACCATCATCCGTGAGGCACACGAACACGGCGACGACGGAGGCGAGAAACCCTTACGGGAACACTCGACATCTACGCATGTCGCGTGTTCCCGTAAGACACTTTGGGTGGAGCTGAGGGGACTCGAACCCCTGACCCCCTGCATGCCATGCAGGTGCGCTACCAGCTGCGCCACAGCCCCATCGCCACGACCGATCGTGCGCCGGGCAACCAGGGAATCTTAGCGGCCCGGTCCCCTGGATGAGAAATCGGGCTCGTAGGGTCTGTAGGGACTACTTCAGAGTCGGGAACGGAGGAGCCGGAGATGAAGATCGGGATCGTGGTCGGTTCGATCAGAGAGGACCGCAAGGGCCGGATGGTCGGTGACTGGGTCCAGGCGCAGGTGGCCGGGCGCGACGACGCGGCGTTCGAGATCGTCGACCTCAAAGAGTACGACGTCCCGCTCTTGACCGCTGCGGTGCTGCCGTCCAGTGCGAACCGGCAGTACGACTCGGAGGCGGTACGCCGGTGGAGCGCCGCGATCGACGCCTGCGACGGATTCATCTTCGTCACTCCCGAGTACAACCACGGCGTTCCCGGCGCGTTCAAGAACGCGGTCGACACTCTCGGCCCTGAATGGACCGGCAAGACCGTCGGCTTCGTGTCCTACGGTGCCGACGGCGGCATACGCGCGGTCGAGCAGTGGCGGCAGATCATGGTGAACTTCCACATTGCCGACGTACGCGGACAAGTCGCGATCTCGACGTTCGCGGAGTTCGACGACGAGGGCTTCAAGCCACTGGAGAGGCGCTCGATCGACCTCGGGAACCTGGTCGACCAGCTGCTCGCGGCGACCGCACGCCAGGCCCGGTGAGGTCTCGATACACGCCTCGTTCCTCGGCGCACTCGACCAGCGGAACAGCACCCGTCCCGGCGCACTCGACCAGCGGCACAGCACCCGTCGCGCTCGATCAGCGGCACAGCACCCGTCCCGGCGCACTCGACCAGCGGCACAGCACCCGGCGCGCTCGACTAACAGTCGGTCAGTCGGAGGCCTTGAGAGCGGCGTCTCCCGCCGTCACGATGTCGGGGAGCTTGATGGTCGGGCAATCGCGCCAGAGCCGCTCGAGCGCATAGAAGGCCCGCTCTTCTTCGTGCTGCACGTGCACGACGATGTCGGCGAAGTCCAGCAGCACCCAGCGTCCGTCTCGCTCCCCTTCCCGGCGCAGCGGCTTCGCGCCGAGCTCGCGGAGCTTGTCCTCCACCGCGTCGACGATCGCCTTGACCTGGCGGTCGTTCGGGGCCGAGCACAAAAGGAACGCGTCGGTGATCACCAGTTGCTCGGACACGTCGAAGGCCACGATGTTCTCGGCCTGCTTGTCGGAGGCCGCTTGGGCGGCGGCGGTGACGAGCTCGAGGGCACGGTCGGTTGCGGTCACGCTGACTCCTGGTTCCCGGACTGCTCCGAGGCGTAGAGGCGGTGCTTGGCGATGTATTGCACGACTCCGTCGGGTACGAGGTACCACACCGGCTCGCCCTTCGCGGTGCGCTCCCGGCACGACGTCGACGAGATCGCCAGCGCGGGTATCTCCAGGATCGTGACCCGCTCGGGAGGCATTCCTTCCAGCGTGGCCGGATCCATCGCGTACCCGGGCCTCGTGCAGCCGACGAAGTGGGCGTACTCGAAGAGCGCTTGTGGGTCACGCCAGCCGAGGATGTCGCCGAGGGCGTCGGCGCCGGTGATGAAGTACAGGTCGTCGCCCGGATAGACAGCAGCCAGGTCACGGAGCGTGTCGATGGTGTACGTCGGCCCGTCCCGGTCGATGTCGACGCGCGAGACGGTGAAGCGCGGGTTGGAGGCGGTCGCGATGACCGTCATCAGGTAGCGGTGTTCCGCAGCTGAGACGTCGCGCTCGGCCTTCTGGTAGGGCTGTCCGGTCGGCACGAACACGACCTCGTCGAGGTCGAACCACGACTGCACCTCGCTGGCGGCGACCAGGTGACCGTTGTGGACGGGGTCGAACGTGCCACCCATCACGCCGATCCGACGACTCACGATCCGGTCACCGGCCACGTCATAGACCCGATCGAAGGCCCCGTCATAGGCACCGTCATACGCAAAGGCTCACGAGTGGTCGCGTCCGCCGGCGAAGATCAGCAGCCCGGCCAGCAGCGCGAGCAGGACGACGAAGATCCCGACGCCGACGACCCATGGGTTGACGCCGCCCTCTTCGTGAGCGGTTTCGGCGGCCAGCACGAGCGCGTTCGCAATCATGGCGGTCAGTCTAATGGCCTGTGGCCGGGGCAGCGTCGCGGGCAGGGATCGGGATGCCGAGCCGCACCAGGCGTACGAGCGACACGGTCTTGAGCACCAGCAGACCGGCAGCGATGATCACGCCGAGCCACGTCCAGCCGGTCACCAGCAGCAGCACCGCGAACAGCGAGCTGTTCACGGCCTTGGCGGGCTTGCTCCAGTTCCACAGCCAGGTCGGCCGGTCGATCACGAAGAAGTAGTTGGGGCTGCGCACCGGCCAGGCGAGGAACGCCAGCGACAGGAAGCAGTCGATCACCATGAACTCGGCGAGGTACAGGATGATCGCCGGCGCCAGGTCGGAGTCGAGCCACATCAGCCCGATGTAGAACGCGGCGGCGCAGAACCGGTCGCACAGGATGTCCAGCGACGCGCCGATGCGCGTCTCGCAGCCGAGCACGCGGGCGACGTACCCGTCGAGCATGTCGCCGACCCAATACACCGCGAGCGCGGCGATCAGCAGCTCCCGTGAGCTTTCGTACGCCGCGGCGACGGCCAGCCCGACGGAGACGACCGTGCGGACGAACGTGATCCACGTGGCGAGGGTGCCGACACGCTCCTGGGCCGGATCGCTCCAGACGTCGAGCGTGGCGGGGTCAGCGAACGTGTCCATCGCCGGTCACCACGTACTTGGTCGAGGTCATCTCCGGCAGCCCCATCGGGCCACGCGCATGCAGCTTCTGGGTGGAGATGCCGATCTCGGCGCCGAAGCCGAACTCTCCCCCGTCGGTGAACCGCGTGCTCGCGTTGACCATCACCGCGGCCGAGTCGACGGCGGCCGCGAAGTGCCGGGCGGCGGCCTGGTTCCTCGTCACGATCGCCTCGGTGTGGCCGCTGGAGTAGCGGCGGATGTGCTCGACGGCGGCTTCGAGGGAGGGTACGACCTTGGCCGAGATGTCCAGGGCGAGGTACTCGACGCCGTAGTCGTCGTCGGTCGCCGGCTCGACGCCCGGCTCCGCGCTGAAAGCGACGTCGCCGTGCACGGTGACGCCTGCGTCCTGCAGTGCGCGCGTGATCCGCGGGACGAACTCGGTGGCGACATCGGCGTGGACGAGCAGCGACTCGGCGGCATTGCATACCGAGGTGCGGTGGGTCTTGGAGTTGAGCACGATCCGCTCGGCCATGTCGAGGTCGGCGGACGCGTCCACGTACACGTGGCAGTTGCCGACGCCAGTCTCGATCACCGGCACCGACGACTCCTCGACGACCGACCGGATCAGCCCCGCGCCGCCGCGGGGGATGAGCACGTCGACCAGGCCCCGTGCCCGCATCAGCGCCTTGGCGGCTTCGTGCCCTTCGCCGGGTACGAGCTGGATGCAGTCGGCGGGCAGCCCACAGGCCTCCAGCGCCTTACGTAGCACGTCGGTGATCGCGGTGTTGGAGCGCAGCGCACTCGACGACCCGCGCAGCAGCACCGCGTTGCCGCTCTTGAGGCAGATACCGGCCGCGTCGGCGGTGACGTTGGGCCGGGCCTCGTAGATCATCCCGACCACGCCGAACGGCACCCGGATCTGCCGCAGTTCCAGTCCGTTGGCCAGCAGCGACCCGCGGACGACCTCGCCGACCGGGTCGGCCAGCCCGGCGACCTGGCGCAGTCCGTCGGCCATCCCTCGCAGGCGCTCCGGGGTGAGCCACAGTCGGTCGATCAGGTGGGCTCCGGTGCCTGCCTCCTCGGCGGCGGCACAGTCGGCGGCGTTGGCGGCCAGGATCGGCTGGGCGTCGGCCAGCAGCGCGTCGGCCATCGCGTGCAGTGCCGCGTCCTTGGTCGAACGCGTCGCGAGCGCAAGGGTTGTCGCGGCTGTGCGGGCGCGGCCGGCCAGCTCGGCGACGAGCGATTCGGGGGTGATGGTCACCTGTCCAGGCTAGAGCACCACCGCGATTCGCCTGTCGCCGCTCCGCGGCAAACAGACGCACGATCGCAGACGAATCGGGGCGGTGGGCCTCAGAACGGCAGCGGGGTGACGTCGTGCAGGTCGACCATCACCACGTCTCGCTGACGCCCTTGGAAGATGTGGCGCTCCAGTACCTCCAGCCCGACAACCTCCCACTCGGGCAGGCCCGCGGACTGCCGGTGCTCGGTCCAGACCCGCAGCCCGAGTGACGCGGCGTCGACCAGGTCCGCGGCCTCTTCCCAGTACTGGATCTCGGCGCGGTCGCCGGCGAACCTCAGCGAATGCAGGAACGGCCGTTCGTCACTGAGTCGTTCGAGAGCGCCGCGGACGAGCTTGGGTTCGACCGGGGTACCGCCAACGGTCAGGGTCACGTGCCACAGACGTACCTCGGTCTCACTGCACTCGGTCACTCACCCTGGCCTTTCGTTCGCGCCTCGGACCCCAGTCTGCCTAGACCGGCTGAGCGGTTCACGAGAATAAGGAAGATTTCACCTGAGCATCCCCTCACCGGGCGTAGCCGACCGGCGAAAGGCTCTCCGGCAGATTGCCCAGAGCCGATCCACGGCAAACCTCAGCGGGTGAGCACGATCAGGTCGTCGCGGTGCACGACCTCGCGCTCGTACGACGACCCCAGCTCGTCGACGAGGTCACGAGTCGAGCGACCGGCCAGCGACGGCAGCTCGGCAGCGTCGTAGTTGACCAGCCCGCGGGCGACCACGCTTCCCCGCAGATCCACCAGGTCCACCGGATCGCCGGCGACGAACGTCCCGGTCACACCGGCGATCCCGGCCGCCAGCAGCGACGCCTTCCGCTGCACGACCGCCCGCACGGCACCGTCGTCGAGCGTGATCGTGCCTTTGCCCTCGGTAGCGTGGGCCAGCCACAGCAGCCGCGTCGGCCGGCGACGGCCGGTGGGTGCGAACAGCGTGCCGACCTCCTCACCACCGAGAGCCTCGGCCACCTGCTCGGCGCTGGTGAGCACGACCGGGATGCCGGCTCCGGTGGCGATCGAGGCGGCCTCGATCTTGGTGACCATGCCGCCGGTGCCGATCATCGAACCGCGGGAGCCGACATCGATCCCGACCAGGTCGTCGCGGGAGCGCACCACCTCGATCCGGCGGCTGCCCGGCTTGCGCGGCGAGCCGTCGTACAGACCGTCGACGTCGGTCAGCAGCAGCAGCAGGTCGGCATGCACGAGGTGCGCGACGAGCGCGGCGAGCCGGTCGTTGTCGCCGAAGCGGATCTCGGTGGTTGCGACCGTGTCGTTCTCGTTGACGACGGGGAGTACGCCGAGGTCGAGCAGCTTGGCGAACGTGCGGTACGCGTTGCGGTAGTGGCTGCGCCGGGTGACGTCGTCGACGGTGAGCAGCACCTGCCCGACCCGCAGCCCGTGCCGTTCGAACTCCGCGGTGTAGCGGTGCATGAGCAGACCCTGGCCGACGGATGCGGCGGCCTGCTGGGTGGCGAGGTCGGACGGCCGGCGCTTGAGACGCAACGGCGCGAGTCCGGCGGCGATGGCGCCGGAGGAGACGAGGACGACCTCCGCGCCGCGCTTGCGTACGCCCGCGAGCGCGTCTACGAGGGCGACGACCCGCTCCTCGTCGACGCCGCCACCCTTGGTCAGCGACGACGACCCGATCTTGACCACGACACGGGTCGCGGACGCCACCTCAGCCCTAGTCCTGGTCATCGTCGCTGCTCCAGACCGCATGGGTCGTTCTCGCCGCCAACCTCGCGCTGGCCGTCGAGGCGACTGCGCTTGGCCGGCGACCAGTACCCGACCCGGCCAACGCCCGTGTGGCGCCCGCTGTCTCAGCTCTGGTCATCACCCGTCGTCCTCGCTCCAGCCCCACGGGTCGTCCTCTCCGCCGGCCTCGCGCAGCTCGTCGATGTCGACGCCCTCGCCTGTCGCGAGACGGCGGGCCACGTCGGCGCGTGCCTCGTGCTCGCCTCGGGTCTCGAATGCCTCGTTGATCGCCTTGCGCCGGGTAGCCGCGGGCCGTTCCTCGGCGAACCGTTGGTCCTCGCCGCGACGGCTGGCGAGCACCGTGGCGCCGGCGTCCACCATCGGCTTGAAGTCGAACACCACCGCGTTGTCGTCGGAACCGATCAGCACGGCGTCACCCTCGACCGCACCCAGCTCCAGCAGCCGATCCTCGACGCCGATCCGGTTGAGCCGGTCGGCCAGGAAGCCGACCGCCTCGTCGTTGGAGAAGTCGGTCTGGCGTACCCAGCGCTCGGGCTTCTCGCCGCGCACTCGCCAAGCCGCTTGTCCTGAGCCCGCCGAAGGGTCGCCGGTCTCGGCGACCGTGAAGTCGGGCGCGCCCGAGACGCTCGGCGGGCGGAGCACGATGCGGGCCGCCTCGGCCTGGGGACGCTGGGCCCGCGTACGCGCCACGACGTCGGCCATCGCGAACGTCAGCCGGCGCAGGCCCTCGTGGCTGGCGGCGCTGATCGGGAAGACCCGCAGACCGCGCTGCTCGAATTCCTCCAGGGTCAGGTCGACCAGCTCACGCCCGTCGGGCACATCGACCTTGTTCAGCGCGACGAGCCGGGGCCTGTCCTCCAGACCCCCGTAGCGGGCCAGCTCGGCCTCGATCACGTCGAGGTCGTCGATCGGGTTGCGACCGGGCTCCATCGTGGCCATGTCGATGACATGGACGATGGCCGCGCAGCGCTCGATGTGGCGCAGGAAGTCGTGACCCAGGCCGCGTCCCTCGGCCGCGCCTTCGATCAGGCCGGGCACGTCGGCCACGGTGAAGGTGACCTCACCCGCGGTGACCACGCCGAGGTTGGGCACCAGCGTGGTGAAGGGGTAGTCGGCGATCTTGGGCCGGGCCCGGCTGATCGCGGCGATCAGCGAGGACTTGCCGGCGCTGGGGTAGCCGACCAGGCCGATGTCGGCGACGACCTTGAGCTCGAGCACGACGTCGCGTTCCTCGCCGGGCTCGCCGAGCAGCGCGAAGCCGGGTGCCTTGCGCCTGGCGCTGGCCAGTGCCGCGTTGCCGAGGCCACCCCGACCGCCTTCGGCGACGACCATCTCGGTGCCGGCGCCGACGAGGTCACCCAGCACGTTGCCGGCGGTGTCGGAGACCACGGTGCCGTCGGGCACGGGCAGCACCAGGTCGGCTCCGTGGGCGCCGTTGCGATGACTGCCCGCGCCGTGTCCGCCGTGTTGGCCCTTGCGGGTCGGTCCGAGGTGATAGTCGACCAACGTGGTCACGTCGGGGTCGACCCGCAGGATCACCGAGCCGCCCGGCCCGCCGTTGCCGCCGTCAGGGCCGCCCAGCGGCTTGAACTTCTCGCGGTGCACCGACGCGACGCCGTTGCCGCCGCGACCACCGGCGACGTGCAAGGTCACCTGGTCGACGAACGTGGGCACTGCCACGGCGTCCTCCTCGGTTGGTTACAAATCTCAAGGGGCGCCCCGCTGTCACCAGCAGGACGCCCCTCGCAAGCTGTAGTCGGTCGCGTCCGCGGTCACTCCGCTGCCGGGACGACGTTGACGACGCGGCGACCGCGCTTGGTGCCGAACTCCACGTTGCCCGCGACGAGCGCGAACAGGGTGTCGTCACCACCACGACCGACGCCCGCACCGGGGTGGAAGTGGGTGCCACGCTGCCGGACGATGATCTCGCCGGCGTTGACCAGCTGGCCGCCGTAGCGCTTGACGCCCAGACGCTGTGAGTTGGAGTCGCGACCGTTCTTGGTCGAGGCCGCGCCCTTCTTGTGTGCCATGATTCAGTCCTTCTCGGGAGTCTTGGGAGGCCGCTCAGGCGGTGATCGCGGTGACCTTGACCTGGGTGTACTTCTGACGGTGACCCTGACGCTTGCGGTAGCCGGTCTTGTTCTTGTACTTCAGGATCGTGATCTTCGGACCCTTGGTGCCGCCGAGCACCTCGGCAGTCACCGCAGCCTTCGCCAGCTGGTCGGCAGCCGAGGTCACCTGGTCGCCGTCGACGAGCAGCACGACCGGAAGGGTCACCGACTCACCGACCTCGGTCGTGACCTTGTCGATCTCGATGACGTCGCCGACCGCGACCTTCTGCTGGGTCGCGCCACTGCGCACGATCGCGTACACCGCGGACTCACTCTCACTCGTTCGAACTGTCTGCTTGCCGGCGCCGAGATCGACTGGACATGCGCACGGGGCACGCGCGAGATCGTCGACACCAATTCAAGACTGGGTACAGGGGCGTGCCCAGCACGGGTCGAGCACACCAAGGGTCAAGTCTACGGATCGCCTGGTTGTCGAGTCAAAATGACGGCCAGCGCCCGCGAGGAACGAACGGGTGCGTCGACTGGGCAGATCGAGCAAGCCCCGAGCCGTCAGCCTGCGAACGGCTCGAAAAGCGCGTCGAGATCGAGTACGCCCGTCCAGGCGTCTGTGGGAAACGCCACTCCCAGTTAGTTAGCCAATGCAATTATCATGATCCGACGTGACGAGCTCTACCCCGGCCCGAGGCATCGGGCGCTTCGACGCCGACCATCCCCGCTACAAGTGGGTCGCGCTCTCCAACACCACCCTGGGCGTGCTGATCTCGACGATCAACTCCTCCATCGTGCTGATCTCGCTGCCCGCGATCTTCCGTGGCATCCACCTCGACCCGCTCGGCGAGGGCAACATCAGCTACCTGTTGTGGATCATCATGGGCTTCCTGGTGGTCTCCGCAGTGCTCGTGGTGACGCTCGGGCGGCTCGGCGACATCTACGGCCGGGTCAAGATGTACAACCTCGGCTTCGCCGTCTTCGCAATCGCCTCGATAGCACTCTCCTTCGACCCGTTTCAAGGCGGCGCCGGGGCCATGTGGCTGATCATCGGCCGGATCGTCCAGGGCGTGGGCGGGGCGATGCTGTTCGCCAACGCGACCGCGATCCTGACCGACGCGTTCCCGGTCAACCAGCGTGGGATGGCGCTGGGCGTCAACAACGTCGCGGCGATCGCCGGCTCGTTCCTCGGACTGGTCATCGGCGGGCTGCTCTCGGAGTGGCACTGGCGCGCGGTCTTCTGGGTCAGCGTGCCGATCGGCATCGTCGGAGCGATCTGGTCCTATCTCTCGCTGCACGAGCTCGGCGAGCGTAAGCCCGCCAGGATCGACCTGCCCGGCAACGTCACCTTCGGGGTCGGACTAACCGCGATCCTGGTCGCGATCACCTACGGCATCCAGCCCTACGGCGAGCACGCCAGCGGCTGGACCAACCCGTGGGTCCTTGCCGGCCTCGTCGGCGGCACGCTCATGCTCATCGCGTTCTGCATCGTCGAGTCACGAGTTGCCGACCCGATGTTCGCGCTGAGCCTGTTCCGCATCCGGCCCTTCTGGGCGGGCAACCTCGCCGCGCTGCTCGCCTCGATCGGGCGCGGCGGCATGCAGTTCATGCTGATCATCTGGCTGCAGGGCATCTGGTTGCCGTTGCACGGGTACGACTACGAGTCCACTCCCCTGTGGGCCGGCATCTACCTGCTGCCCCTCACGGTCGGCTTCCTCGTCGCCGGGCCGGTCTCCGGCGTACTCTCCGACCGACACGGGGCCCGCGCCTATGCGACCGGCGGCCTTCTCCTGGTCGCGGTCACCTACGTCGGTTTCCTGCTCATCGACGTCGACTTCAGCTATCCCGTGTTCGCTCTGCTGCTGCTCCTCAACGGGATCGGCTCAGGCTTGTTCGCGGCGCCCAACGCCGCCCAGATCATGAACAGCGTGCCGCCCGACCAGCGAGGTGTCGCCTCCGGCATGCGCGGCACGTTCTTCAACTCCGGGTCGTCACTGTCGATCGGCGTGTTCTTCTCGCTGATGATCGTCGGGCTCGCCTCGTCGCTGCCCAGCACGCTCTATCGCGGGCTCACCACCCACGGCGTACCCGGCGATGTCGCCCACCAGATCGCCGGGCTCCCGCCCGTGGGCTCGCTGTTCGCGTCGTTCCTCGGCTACAACCCGATCGCGACGCTGCTGGCGCCCAGCGGCGTACTCGACAAACTCACGCCTGACGACCAAGCACAGCTCACCGGCACGGAGTTCTTCCCCCACCTGATGTCCCACCCCTTCCACGACGGGTTGGTGGTCGTGTTCCTGGCAGCAGCGGTGATGACCCTCGTCGCGGCGGGCGCGTCACTGCTGGCAGGCGAGAAGTACGCGCACACCGAGGACTGAGCCCGCTCGACAGGTCGCGCCGGGGAAAGAGCCGGACAAAGAGTGGTCACAGACGACCGGTTCGCCGCGAGAAATCATGTCGTACGTGACCGATTTCCTGCGCCGACCGCACTACGGACGCACCCCCGGCCCGCCCTCCCCGGGCTGGCTTGTGGCCGATGGCGACAGCGACCCACTGCGCGAGACCGTCTGCATCGGCCACAATCCGGCCCACATGCCTGCATCGGCCACAATCCGGCAGAGGGCGGAGGGCAGAGGGCGGAGGGCGGAGGGCGGAGGCCGGCGGCCAGCACCGCGTCGGCCTCGAGACATGCTGTGCCCCCGAGGTTCAGCGCTTGCGGGAGCCCTTGCGTTTGATCGGCACGTGGGCGGCGACACCGTTGCTCGCGTGCTCGTCGGCCATCCCGACACCACCAGGCTCGGGGTCGCCCGACTCGGGGTCGGGAGCGTGCGTGTCGATCAATTCGAAGGGCTCGTCGTCGAGTACGAGCGGCGGCAGCGATTCCGCCGCCGGCGCGGCGGGCGGGCCGGCGGCACGCCGAGCGCTGACTCGGCGCACGGACGTGACGATCCGCGGTGCGGGTGGCTCGACCGGCTCCGATTCCACTGCCTCCAGCTCGGCAGCCTCCGCGATCTCGACCGGGTCTGGGGCAACCACGGGCTCGGTGACCGACTCGCGCTGGCCCTCGGCCGCGGGGGCCGACACAACCTCGACGGTGGTCCCGGACACGTCGACAGCCACGGTCTCTGGCTCGACCGCCGGCTCCGGGGTCTCCGGTTGAGGTTGCTCGTGTCGCGGCAACGCGGCCAGGTCGGCCGGCGACGGCGGACGCGGCGGACTGGGCACGGGTACGGGCTCGTCGGACCGGCGGCCTCGGTTGCGGCGCGAGCGGCGCGGCTCGTCGTCGGACTTCTTCCTCGCCTCGACCGGCTCGTGGAACACGATCACGCCGCGGCCCTGGCAGTGCTCGCAGGTGTGCGAGAACGCTTCCAGCAGGCCGGTGCCGATCCGCTTACGGGTCATCTGCACCAGACCCAGCGAGGTCACTTCGGCGACCTGGTGACGGGTCCGGTCGCGGCCCAGGCACTCGACCAGTCGCCGCAGCACCAAGTCGCGGTTGCTCTCCAGCACCATGTCGATGAAGTCGACCACGATGATGCCGCCGATGTCGCGCAGTCGCAGCTGGCGCACGATCTCCTCGGCCG
>JASGGG010000064.1:0-17459 GCA_047605165.1 Nocardioidaceae bacterium | reverse complement strand
CCGGCCCTCCCAGGCGGCGTGGGCGACGGCCGCGCGGGCGAGTACGCACTCCTCAAGATCGCGGAGATCTGCGCGGCCTTCGAGGTGGACGGACTGCGCGCCGATATCGTCACCGCCCGCGCGGCCGTCGCCCACGCCGCCTGGGAGGGCCGCGACCAGGTCACCAAGGCCGACATCCGCCGCGCAGCTTTGCTCTCCCTGCCGCATCGACGTCGGCGGAACCCGTTCGACGCCCCCGGTCTCGACGAGGATCTCCTCGACCAGCTGCTCGGGGACGACGAACTGCCACCCGAACCGCCCGAGGGCCCCGCCCCGGACGCCCCGCCCGAGCCGGAGGATCCGTCGGAGTCCTCCCCCGGGCCGGCCTCCGATCACCGCGAACACACCGACTCGCCCACCGCGCCGACAACGGATCGCGCCGCGGGAAGTGCCACGGAATCCCAGGTGAACGCCTCGACCCCCTACCGCCCGAAGCTGTTCCAGGTCCACGGAATGGGCGAGGGCACCGCTGGGCGGCGCAGCCGTGCCATCGCCAGCACCGGCCGTCGGGTGGGCGCACGCCGGCCCGAAGGCAGCGCCGGCTCCCTCCACCTCGTCGAGACCCTGTTGGCCGCCGCCGGACAGCAACCCGCGCGTGGACGATCGGGTGGCCGCGTCGACCTGCGCCCCCAGGACATCCGCGTCGCCGTACGGGAGGGCCGCGAAGCCAACCTCATCCTGTTCTGCGTCGACGCCTCCGGGTCGATGGCTGCCCGCAAGCGGATGACCCAGGTCAAGACAGCCGTCTTGTCACTGCTGCTCGACGCCTACCGCCGGCGCGACAAGGTCGCGCTGGTCACCTTCCGTGGCCAGACCGCGGAGCTTACGTTGCCCCCGACCCACTCCGTCGAGATCGCGGCAGTGCGTCTCGACGAGCTGCCGGCCGGCGGGCGTACGCCCTTGGCCGAAGGTCTGCTCGAAGCCGCGCGCGTGCTCCGCCGGGAGCGGCTGCGCGACCCCCGGCTTCGCCCGCTCCTGGTCGTCGTCACCGACGGCCGCGCGACCGGCGGCAGCGACGCCGTCGCCCGATCGGAGCAGGCAGCCGCGCACCTTGCCGATCTCGGCGTCTCCACCGTGGTCATCGACGGGGAGACCGGACCACTCCGCCTCGGTCTGGCGGCCAGGCTCGCCGACCGACTCGGCGGTCGTCACGTCCCCGTTGCGGAAGTCACGGCCGAGGCGCTCACCTCTGCCGTGCACGGACACATCCCGGGGCACGCCCAGGGGCGCACCCAGGGGGTGGCCTGATGCCCCGAGGGCAGCCGCTCGTCGTCCCCGACGACGGGCTCACCACCAAGCAGCGCCGCAACCGGCCGCTGCTGATCGTCCACACGGGTGCCGGCAAGGGGAAGTCGACCGCCGCGTTCGGGCTGGCCCTGCGTGCCTGGAATCAGGGCTGGAGTATCGGGGTCTTCCAGTTCGTGAAGTCCGCCAAGTGGCGGATCGGAGAGCAGACGGTTCTGGAGCGGCTCGGCCGGCTCCACGACGAGACCGGCGAGGGCGGTCCTGTCGCGTGGCACAAGATGGGCTCCGGCTGGTCCTGGACCCGTAAGCAGGGCGATGCCGAGGACCACGAAGAGGCGGCCGGTGAGGGCTGGGCGGAGGTCAAACGTCGCCTGGCCGCGCAGACACACGACCTGCTGATCCTCGACGAGTTCACCTATCCGATGAAGTGGGGCTGGGTCGACGTCGGCGATGTCGTCACGACCCTGGCTGACCGCCCCGGCCACCAGCATGTGGTCGTCACCGGGCGCGATGCCGATCCCAGGCTCGTCGGTATCGCCGACCTCGTCACCGAGATGACCAAGATCAAGCACCCGATGGACACCGGCCAGAAGGGCCAGAAGGGCATCGAATGGTGACGGCGTGGTAGCGCTCCCACGACTGGTCGTCTCCGCGTCCTCGACCGGGCAGGGCAAGACGACGATCGCCACCGGGCTGATGGCCGCGTTGCGGGCCGCCGGGCACGAGGTCAGTGGACACAAGGTCGGCCCCGACTACATCGACCCCGGCTATCACGCGCTGGCCACCGGTCGCCCGGGCCGCAACCTGGACCCGCACCTGGTCGGGGAGGAGCGGATCGTCCCGCTCCTGCTCCACGGGGCCGTCGGAGCCGGCATCGCGGTCATCGAGGGCGTCATGGGCCTGTACGACGGCCGGCTCGGCACGGCAGGCTTCGCCTCGACCGCCCACGTCGCGACACTGACCCGGTCGCCGGTCGTCCTGGTGGTCGATGTCGCAGGGCTCTCCCGCACCGCGGCGGCGATCGCAGCCGGCCTGGCCGCCTTCGACCCGGGAGTCCAGATCGCCGGCGTCATACTCAACCGCACCGGATCCCCCCGCAACGACGCCGAGATCGTCGCCGCGATGGAGGGAGTCGGGCTACCCGTGCTGGGCCAGCTCCCCCGTCAGGACGAGCTCGTCACCCCGTCGCGGCACCTCGGCCTGGTGCCGGCCACCGAGCGGGAGGAGTCGACGGCGTTGATCCGGCAGCTGGGCGAGCAGGTCGCCCAGCATCTGGACCTCGACGCACTGCTCGACGTCGCCCGTGGCGCGCCTGACCTGGACGGCGAGGCGTGGACGCCCAGCGCCGAGGTTCACCCGCCCACTACCGGCCGCTCTGGTCCCTGTGGGGAACCGGAGCGCCGTCCGGTGATCGCGGTGGCGGGCGGCCGTGCGTTCACCTTCCGTTATCCCGAGGCCGAGGAGCTGCTCCACGCGGCCGGGTGCGACGTGGTGACGTTCGACCCGATCGGTGACCCCTGCCTCCCCGCCGGAACCCGAGGCGTCTACCTGGGCGGCGGCTTTCCCGAGGTCTACGCCGCCGAGCTGGCCGCCAACCGCCGCCTGCTCGCCGACCTTCGTGCCGCCGCCGACGCGGGTGTCCCGGTCGTCGCCGAATGCGCGGGGCTCCTCTACCTTGCCGAGACCCTCGACGGCGCGCCGATGTCCGGCATCCTGCCGGTGACCGCGGCCATGAGCCAGCGGCTGACCCTGCGCTACCCGGTGGCGACGGCATCCGCCGACTCGCTGCTCACCCGTGCCGGCGAGCAGGTCACCGGACACGAGTTCCACCGCACCCAGACCACCCCGGCTAGCGGGCACTCCCCTGCCTGGGAGATCGACGGGGCAACGACCGGGTTCGCCACCGAGTCGCTGCACGCCTCCTACCTCCACGTCCACTGGGCCGGCCACCCCCGCCTCGCCCAGCGGTTCGCGGACGCGGCACACGCAGCCCCGTCACATGCAGCCCCGTCACACCAGCCCGCCGAAACGGCCCCCGGCGCGGTCACGCACGCCTCCCCTAGCGGGCCCGCACACTGACAGGAGTTCCCATGCCCTACGTCTCCGCTCCCTCCGCCATCGCCCGCGGACACGCGGCCAAGCGTCTTGCCGCGCTCGCGACACCACCGGGGGCCGTCGGCCGCCTGGGTGATCTCGGCGTCTGGCTCGCGGCCTGCCAAGGGCAGGTGCCGCCGAAGCCGGTCGACGGCGTACGCCTGGTGATCTTCGCCGGCGACCACGGCGTCGCTGCCCACGGCGTCTCCGCGTTCCCCTCCGCGATCACCGGTGCGATGGTGCGGACGTTCCTCGCCGGGAGGGCGGGCGTCAACGCACTGGCCCACGCGCACGGGGTCACCGTCCGGGTTCTCGACCTCGGCGTCGACGAGGACTTCGACGACCTCGACGAGCAGACCAGGGTCGCGCTGACCGCCCACAAGGTCCGCAAGTCCAGCTGCGCCATCCACCTCGAGGACGCGCTCACCCCGGCGCAGACGCGAGCGGCGCTGGCCGCCGGTGCGCAGATCGCCCGCGAGGAGATCGCCGCCGGCGGGCAGCTCCTGCTCAGCGGCGACATGGGCATCGGGAACACCACGCCCGCTGCCGCGATGGTCGCCGCCGCGCTCGGCCTCCCTGCCACCGAGGTCACCGGCCGCGGCACCGGCATCGACGACGAGACCCTCGCGTTGAAGACGCACGTCGTCCAAACCGCCCTCGACCGGGCCGGCACCCGCACCGACGACCCGGTCGAGACCTTGACGGCGCTGGGCAGCGCGGACCTCGCGGCGACCACGGGCTACCTGCTGGCGGCCGCCCAGGACGGCGTACCTGTCCTTCTGGACGGGTTGATGAGCGTCGCCTGCGCGCTGACCGCCGAGCGCATCGAGCCGGGTGCCGCTGCCTGGTACGCCGCCGGGCACCGCTCGACCGAGCCCGCCCAGTCGCTGGCGCTCGCCAAGCTGGGACTCGAGCCGGTGCTCGACCTCGGGTTGCGACTCGGCGAAGGCTCCGGAGCGGTCGCGGCCGTGCCCGTCGTACGCAGCGCGGTGGCGCTCCTGCGCGACGTCGCCTTGCTTGCGGAGCTGTGACGCGGCTCGGGTTCACGATGCTGCTCGACGCCTGGCGGCTCGCCCTCGGCACCCTCACCGCGCTGCCGGTCCGGCCTCCTTCCCAGGTCGACCGCCGACGAGCCGGCCTTGCGATGTCCATCGCCCCGCTCGCCACGCTCCCGCTCGGCCTCGGCGTCATGGTCGTCGCGCTCGCCGGGCACCGGGCGCAGCTGCCGGCGCTGGTCACCGCGCTGCTCGCCCTGGGCGCGGTGATCCTGGGCAATCGCTGCTTCCATCTCGACGGCCTCTCCGACACCGCCGACGGGCTGACCGCCTCCTACGACCGGGAGAGGTCGTTGCAGGTGATGAGGTCCGGCACGTCCGGCCCGGCGGGCACGGTCGCGATCGTGCTGGTCGTCGGCCTCCAGGCCGCGGGCCTCGCCGCGTTGCTCGGAGGGGACGGGGTCGGTGCCGCTGTGCTCGCCGGTGCCTGTGTCTGTGTCTCCCGGGCCGCGCTGGTCGTCTGCTGCGCCCGCGGCGTCCCTTCGGCTCGTCCCGGCGGACTGGGCGACACGTACACCCGAACGGTGCCGGTCACTGTTGCCGCCCTGATCTGGGCGGTCAGCGCGGCCATCTTGGCCTTCCTGGGCTGGTGGGCCGGGCTGGCCTGGTGGCGCGGGCTGCTGGCGGTCGCCCTGGCCCTGGTCGTCGTGCTGGTCGTCGTCCGTCGCGCGACCCGTCGCCTCGGCGGGGTCACCGGCGACGTCTTCGGAGCCTGCACCGAGCTGGCCCTGGCCACCTTGCTGGTAGCCCTCGCATGACCGCCGAGTTGGCACGAATCTTCGCCCAGTTGGCACGAATCTGCACGGGCCGATGGCTTCGTCGCGCCTGCCCCGGTTGCGTTTCGTCTCTGCGCACAGCCGAATCCGGGATCATCAGAGGCGTCTCGTGAACGCGCGCGTGATCGGAATCCTGCTCGGGTACGCCGCGGATCGGCTGCTGGGCGACCCGCGGCGGCTCCATCCGGTCGCCGGCTTCGGGACGGTGGCCGGGACACTCGAACGCCTCGACTACGCGGACTCGCGCAGCCGTGGAGCCGCGCACACGGCCCTGCTCGTCGGCGGTGCCGTAGGCATCGGTCTCGCCGCCGAACGACTGACCGGCACCCGTGCCGCGCGAACCGTAGCAGTCGCCGCCGCCACCTGGATCGTGCTCGGTGGCCGCTCTCTGGAGCGCGAGGCATCGGCCACGTACGACCTGCTCGCGGTCGGAGACCTGCCCGCCGCGCGAACTCAGGCCAAGCGCCTGGTCGGGCGCGACACCGGCGAGCTCGACGCCTCCGAGATCTCCCGCGCGATCGTCGAGTCGGTCGCGGAGAACGTCTCCGACGCGGTCGTCGCACCTCTGCTGTGGGGAGGCCTGCTCGGGCCGGCGGGCCTGCTCGGCTACCGCGCGGTCAACACCCTCGATGCGATGATCGGACACCACAACACCCGGTACGAGAGGTTCGGCTGGGCGGCGGCGCGCCTCGACGATCTCGCCAACCTGCCGTGCTCCCGGCTGGCCGGGGTGCTCGTACTCGCCGCTGATCCGGCTCACGCGCGCGAGGCCTGGCGTGCGTGGCGACGGGACGCGGCCGGCCACCCCAGCCCCAACGCAGGTGTCATCGAGGCTGCCTTCGCGGGAGCCCTCGGCATCCACCTCGGCGGAACCAACCGTTACTACGGCAATCGCGTCGAACACCGCGCCGTGATGGGCGACGGGCGGCCCGCCCAACCGTCCGACATCCCCGCATCCACCCGGCTGGCACACCGTGTCGGTCTCGGCGCTGCGTTGGTCGCGGCGGTCCTGGCGTGGGGCATCACCCGTCACCGGGGCAGTCGGTGACTCTCCACCGGCCGACCTTCGACGAGCTGTTCGGCGACGATCCTGGCCGCGGCCGCGGGGTCGACGTGGCCGTACCAGACGTCGTCCGGCTGCACCGAGACCACCGGTGACTGGTTGCAGGGGAACTGGCACCCTGTGTGCACGAGCAAGACGTCGTCGTCACCCAGGTTGTGCTCCATCATCGCCAGGATCATCGCGCGAAGGCTCTCGTCGGCGCCTTTGGCCGTGCACCGGGGGCCGCGGCAGACCATCACCTGGTGTCGATGCCGGGTGACCGATTCCCAGGCGGCCGAGGTCAGCCCCGGCTCCGTGCCGGTGATCTCCCTCACCTCGGAGAGGACACCGTCGATCTCGTCGAGTGAGCGCGCCAGGCGCGTCGCGACCAGGATCTCGGGGCGGTCACCCGGCCGCTCCCGCCACCAGTAGGCGGCGATCCGGCGCAGCCAGGACACGGCAGGACCGAGCGGCCCGAGCCCGACACCGACCAGGGTGATCCGGGTGGCGCCGGCATCGGACAGCCGGGTGAGCTCGGCGGACAGCGACGGGTCGGCCTGTTGCAGGAAGGCGATGCTGGCATCCGATGCCGCGGCGGCCCGGATCAGCTCGTCACGCCGGTCGGCCTCCGTGATCGACATGCCCACGAGAATCCGGCCGACAGGAATCTGGCCGACAGGAATCTGGGTGGTCATTCGTCGTCCTTCGCTTCGTCCATTTTTTGTCACACTCGACCGTAGTGACAGCCGGAGGCTCTCCGCGTATGGTGACAGGGCACGCCGTCGTGAGGAAGTCCAGTGAGAATCTGGCACGGTCACGCCACTGTGATGCTTCGTCCCACGAAGCTGAGTCAGATCTTCCGCGTCGTGTAGTCAGCCCTCACCGGGAACGTTGCATTCCTGAAGGAGCATCACATGAGCAACGTATCTGCAGTCCCTCTCCCCGTCGCCACGCCACTGGTGACCGCCCAGACCAAGACCTTCCTGTTGCTCGGCATCACGGCCTTGATCGCATTGGCCGTCTACTACTTCATCGGCATCGACGAAGGCATGATGTCGGTCTTCGGCAAGAGCATGTTCGTCCATGAGTTCTTCCACGACGGCCGTCACTTCCTCGGCTTCCCCTGCCACTGAGACCGGGCAGGAGCACAACCGAACATGGAGAAGAAACTCATCGGTGCCGGCGTGCTCGCCGGAGCCGTCGCTGGTCTCGTCGCCTTCGTCTTCGCGCGGATCTTCGCCGAGCCGCTGATCCAGAAGGCGATCGACTACGAAGGCGCCCGGGACGAGGCGCAAGCCGCGCTCGACAAGGCCGCCGGCCTCGCGGTGGCTGCGGAGGGCCCGGATGTCTTCAGCCGGGCCGTTCAGGCGAATGTCGGTATCGGTGCCGCGCTGATCCTCTTCGGTGCGGCACTCGGGGCCCTGGTCGCGGTGACCTATCTGATCTGCATCGGCCGCACCGGCCGGATTCGGCCGCTGCAACTCGGCCTGCTCGTGCCTCTCTTCGGGTTCCTCGGGCTGTTCTTCGTGCCGTTCCTGAAGTACCCGGCCAACCCTCCGGCCATCGGCCACGAGGAGACGATCGCCACGCGCGGAGCGCTGTATCTCGTTACGGTGTTCCTGTCGTGCCTGTGCCTGTTCCTGGCGGTCTACATCGGTCAGAAGCTGCACCAGCGTTACAGCACCTGGACCTCGACGCTCCTGGTGGGAGCCGGGTACATCGTGGTGATGGCGATCGTGTTCGCGATCCTGCCGCAGCTGGGCCACCTGTCGGCGAACATCGCCGAGTACGGGCGGCACGCGACCGAGACGCCGCTCCAGATGGAGGATCCCGACGGCACCATCGTGTTGTCCGGCTTCCCGGCCGATGTGCTGGCCGAGTTCCGGGTCTACTCGATCCTCGCCCAGATCATCATGTGGGGTCTGATCGCGATGATCTTCGCGCCTCTCGCGCAACGGATCATCGAGCAGCGGAACGCGCCTGCGGCCCCCGAGGTCGAGACCGCCGCGGCGTGACGAACCGGCGGGAACAAGAGACACGCTCTAGAGCACGAGCACCCGGCCGGCAATGACCAGGTGGACCTCGTCGCAGACCGCGGCGAGTTCTTGATTCACCAGGCCGAGCAGGTCGCGGAACAGTCGCCCCGAGCGGTGGCTGGGTACGACTCCCGAGCCGACCTCGTTGGTCACCAAGACCACGTCGTCGCGCTCGCACAGGGTTGCCGTGGCCTGGTCGACCAGGGCTCGGACGACGGTCGTCACCTCGTCACTCGGGGCGTCCCACAGTTGTCGCTCGTCGAGTACGCCGGTCAGCCAGGTGCCCAGGCAGTCGATGATGACCGGCCCGTCGATCGCCAGCGCCGCTGTGAGGTCACGGGTCTCCACGGTCGTCCAGGATGCCGGCCGGGCAGCCTGATGCGCCGCGATGCGGGCGGCCCAGTCCGGGTCCGGATCCTCCGTGGTCGTCGGGCCCGGTGCCACGTAGGTGACAGCCGACGCATCTGTCAGCAACGCCTCCGCGTGGCGTGACTTGCCCGATCGCACTCCACCCGTCACCAGCACCTTCATGCGTGCTCCTTCACCCAGGTCACGGCAGAGTCGACGTCATGCACGACCGGCACGCCGGCGGGACCGGCGGGGCGGCGTACGACGATGACGGCCAGGCCCAGCAGAGCCGCGGCCTCCAGCTTCGGCCGGGTATAGCTGCCGCCGGAGTCCTTGGTCACCAGCACGTCGCTGCCGTGGCGACGGATGAGCGCCAGCTCCCCGTCGAGCATGTAGGGTCCGCGACTGCACAGGATCTCCCAGCCGGACGGGAGCGACATCGCGGGCGTCTCCACGACCCGCGCGAGGACTCGGTGACCGCCCAGTGCCGACACGAACTGCCCGAGCTCTTGGCGGCCGACGGTGAGGAACGGACGCATGCCCAGCTCGGCCGCCGCCGATGCGGCCTGCTGGTGGGTGTCGACGTAGGTCCAGGTTGGGTCCGGGTCCCAGCCAGGTCGTTCCAGTCGCAGCAACGGCACCCTCTCCAGAGCGCAGGCTGTGGCAGCGTTCGCGGTCATGCCGAGCGCGAACGGATGGGTCGCGTCGACCACCGCGTCGTACTCGGCCAGCGCCGCACGCAGACCCGCGACGCCGCCGAACCCGCCGACGCGGACCTTGCCCACCGGGAGGCGCGGCTCGGCCACCCGCCCGGCCAGAGACGAGGTGACCTCGATCTCGTCGACCAGCCGCGCCGCGACCTCGCGGGCCTCGCTGGTGCCGCCCAGGATCAGCAGTCTCAAGCCGCACCTCCTGGCGGCAGCACCGGCACACCGCGTACGCCAGTGCGCGCCAGCTCCAGCAGCGCGTCCAGGTCGAGATGCCCCTCGACCATGTCCGCCAGCCGGTCCAGCCTGGCCTCGCGGGCCTCCGCGAAGCTGACCTTCGACGGTGCCCTCCCGAAGGTCTCGGCCAGCAGCGCGCCACGCAGTTCGTCGCCCTCCAGGCTGCCGTGCCACATCGTCCCGAGGACGTTCGCCGAGCGCACTCCCCCGAGGAACTCCTCGCCTGCGCCCCGGGTGATCCGGCCGTGATGGATCTCGTACCCGCGCGCCGGTGCCCCGAGTGCCTCGCCGTGAGGCAGCCGTAGCGTCTTCTCGGCGACGAAGTCGGTGCGGACGTCGAGCAGGCCCAATCCCTCCACTTCGACACCGACCGCTCCCTCGACCCCGGCCGGGTCGGCGATGGCGTGACCGAGCATCTGGAAACCGCCACAGATCCCGAGCAACGGCTTGCCGCGCCGTACGTGGTCGCGGATCGCGTCGTCGAGGCCGCGAGCACGCAGCCAGGCCAGGTCGCTGATCGTGGAGCGGGTCCCGGGCAGCACGACCAGATCGGCGTCGCCCAGGTCGCGTGGGTCGGAGGCGAAGACCACGTCGAGGTCGGGCTCGAGACCGAGCGCGTCAACGTCGGTGAAGTTGCTGATCCGCGGCAGGCGCACAACCACGACGCGGTACGACCCGCCGGCGTGAGCGCGCCGGCCCTCCAGGTCCAGGGCGTCCTCGGAGTCCAACCACAGACCCGGGTCCCACGGGAGCACCCCGAAGACCCGGCGACCGGTCAACCGCTCCAGCGCTTCGGTGCCCGGGGAGAGCAATACCGGATCGCCGCGGAACTTGTTGACGACGAAGCCGGCGACCAGCGCCTGGTCGGCCGCGTCGAGCAGCGCGACGGTGCCGTACATCGCGGCGAACACACCACCGCGATCGATGTCACCGACGACCACGGTCGACAGGCCTGCGTGCCGGGCAAGGCCCATGTTCACGTAGTCGCCGGCGCGCAGGTTGATCTCGGCGGGGCTGCCGGCGCCTTCGGCGACGACGACGTCGAACCGGGCGGCCAGATCGTCGTACGCCCCGTGTGCGGCGGCAGCGAGGTGAGCCCGGCTGTCCTGCCAGTGTGCCGACGAGACCTCACCGGCGGGATACCCCATCAGCACGACGTGACTGCGCCTGTCGCTGCCCGGCTTGAGCAGGACCGGGTTCATCGCCGGCTCCGGAGTAACCCGGGCCGCGAGAGCCTGCACCCACTGGGCACGGCCGATCTCGGCAGGCCGCCCGTCAGGACCGGCACAGACCATCGAGTTGTTGGACATGTTCTGCGCCTTGTAGGGCGCCACGTTCACGCCTCGCCGGGCGAACGCCCGGCACAGGCCGGTGACGACCACGCTCTTGCCGGCATCGGAGGTGGTGCCCGCGACCAACAGCCCGGTCACGCGGGCGCCCGCAGCAGATAGGCGTCCATCACCCAGCCGGCGCTGGCCTTCACGTCGCGGCGCTCGTCGAGGATCTCGGAGAGCACTTCGCCCACCCGTCCCGCGACGAGCCGCTCGGACTCGGTGCCGAGGTTGGCGCCCCACCAGATCGACCAGTCCTCCAGCCCGTCGAGATCCAGCGACTTGACAAGCATCACGACCAGGTTCGTCTGCCCGGCGGCGATGTCTTCACGCAGCCGCCGCCCGGTCGTGACGTGCACCGGCTGGCCGACCTGGTTCAGCACGATGCGATGCCGGGCCGCGAGGAGTTGGGGGGCGCTGATGCCCGGCAGCACGTCGTATTCGATGGGTAGCCGGGTCGCGAGCTCCTCGACGATGCGGATGCTCGAGTCGTACAACGACGGATCGCCCCAGACCAGGAAGGCAGCGGCGCCGCCGCGTTCGCGCAGGACCTCCTCGTAGCGGTCGACCCGGGCGGCGTGCCAGTCACGCACCGCTCGCTGATAGTCGGCCGGGTTGTCGCGATCTCTGGGTGGGTCCTGGACTACGACGAGCTCGACGCCGTAGGCTGCCGCGATCTGACGGCGGATCGTGAGCAGGTCGGCGTCGCCGGGTTTCTCAGCAGCGACGACGTAGTCGCAGGACCGCAGCGCCGCGGCCACCTCCGGGGTGAGGTGCTGCGGCCCCATGCCGATGCCGAGGACCCGAACTCTCACTCAGGGTCCTCGCGGTCCTCCAGGTCGCCCTCGACCTCGAGGTAGACCTGCTGCATGGCCGCGAGGGTGTCGGCATCCGGCTCGGCCCACAGCCCGCGGTCGGCGGCCTCGTGCAGCCGCTCGACGATGCCGCGCAGCGCCCAGGGGTTCGATTGGCGGAGGAACTCCTGGTTGGTCTCGTCCAGGACGTACTCCTGGGCGAGCTTCTCGTACATCCAATCGTGGACGACACCGGCGGTCGCGTCGAACCCGAACAGGTAGTCCACGGTCGCGGCAAGCTCGAAGGCACCCTTGTAGCCGTGCCGCTGCATCGCCGCGATCCAGCGTGGGTTGACCACCCGAGCCCGGAAGACCCGGGCCGTCTCCTCCGACAACGTCCGGGTACGCACGGCATCGGGTGAGGTGGAGTCGCCGACGTACGCCTTCGGGTCCGCACCGGTAAGCGCCCGTACCGTGGCGACCATGCCGCCGTGGTACTGGAAATAGTCGTCGGAATCGGCGATGTCGTGCTCGGCGGAGTCGACGTTCTTGGCCGCGACCTTGATCCGGCGGTAGTTCGCGCGCATGTCGTCGGCGGCGGGAGCACCGTCCAGACCACGGCCGTAGGCGAAGCCGCCCCACGCGGTGTAGACCTCGGCCAGATCCTTGTCGTCGCGCCACGACCCGGACTCGATGGCCTGGAGGATCCCGGCTCCGTAGGAGCCGGGCTTGGACCCGAAGACGCGGGTGGTGGCACGGCGGTGGTCCCCGTGCTCGGCAAGGTCGGCCTGCGCGTGCGCGCGGACGAAGTTCTGCTCAGCCGGCTCGTCGAGATCCGCCACCATCCGCACCGCGTCGTCCAGCATCGCGACGACGTGTGGGAACGCGTCGCGGAAGAAGCCGGAGATCCGCACGGTCACGTCGATGCGGGGCCTGCCCAGCTCCTCCGGTGACACCACGGTCAGCCTGGCGACCCGGCGGGAGGCCTCGTCCCATTCGGGGCGGACGCCGAGCAGCGCGAGCACCTCGGCGACGTCGTCGCCGCTGGTACGCATCGCGCTGGTGCCCCAGACGCTCAGCCCGACGCTGGTCGGGTAGTCGCCGGTCTCGTCGAGGTACTTCCGGATCAGGGAGTCGGCCATCGCCTGCCCGGTCTGCCAGGCCAGCCGGGACGGTACGGCACGAGGGTCCACGGTGTAGAAGTTGCGGCCGGTGGGCAGCACGTTGACCAGACCACGCAGTGGCGAGCCGGACGGTCCGGCGGCCACGAAGCCGCCGTCGAGGGCGTGCAGCACCGCGTCGAGCTCGTCGGTGGTCCGGGCCAGCCGCGGCACGACCTGCTCGGCAGCGAAGGTGAGCACCTGCCGGACCTCGGGCGCGTCGTGGAGTGACGGGATCACCGAGGCGTCCCAGCCGGCCGCCTCCAACTGCTCGACCAGTTCCCGAGCTCGTGCCTCGGTCTCGTCGACGGCACGCAGGTCGGCACCGTCCTTCAGACCGAGGGCGGCGCGGAGGCCCGGCACGGCGTTGCCGACTCCGCCCCATACCTGTGCGGCTCGCAGGATCGAGAGCACCAGGTTGACCCGTGCGTCCCCGGTCGGTGCCGCGCCGAGGATATGCAGGCCGTCGCGGATCTGGGCGTCCTTGATCTCACACAGCCACCCGTCCACGTGCAGCAGGAAGTCGTCGAAGTCGTCGTCTTCCGGCCGGTCGTCCAACCCGAGGTCGCGGTGCATCTCGGCGGTTCGCATCAGCTGCCAGATCTCGCCCCGGATGGCGGGCAGCTTGGCCGGGTCCATCGACGCGATGTTGGCGTGCTCGTCGAGCAGCTGTTCCAGGCGGGCGATGTCACCGTACGATTCCGCGCGTGCCATCGGCGGAACCAGGTGGTCGACGATAGTCGCATGCGCGCGGCGCTTGGCCTGGGCGCCCTCGCCGGGGTCGTTGACCAGGAACGGGTAGATCAGCGGCAGACTGCCGATCGCGGCGTCAGGGCCGCACGCCGCCGACAGGGCGGCGTTCTTGCCAGGCAGCCACTCCATCGAGCCGTGCTTGCCGAGGTGAACGACGGCGTCCGCCCCGAACCCGCCCTCCGCGACAGGAGCGGCGAGCCAGCGGTAGGCGCCCAGGTAGTGGTGGCTGGGCGGCAGGTCGGGGTCGTGGTAGATCGCGACCGGGTTCTCCCCGAAGCCGCGCGGCGGCTGGATCAGGATCACCACGTTTCCGGCGCGCAGCGTCGCGAGCACCAGCTCGCCACTGTCGTTGACGAACAGGCTGCCCGGGGACTCGCCCCAGGCTTCGGTCATCGCGTCGCGGAGCCCGGCCGGTAGATCAGCGGTCCAGGCGTCGTACGCGCCCTTGGTGATGCGTACGTGCGCATCGGTCAGCTGGGCCGCAGTCAGCCATTCCTCGTCCTGGCCGCCGGCGGCGATCAGCGCATGGATGAGCGCGTCGCCCGCCTTGGTCAAGGCAGCCGCCTCATAGGTGGTCGAGTAGCCGTCGTGAGGGACGAGCGACGGCGTATCGAGACCATCCAGGATCTCCGTCACGACATTCCCCGACCCCAGGTCGTACCCCTGGTCGCGTAGCCGGCGCAGCAACCTGATCGCCGACACGGGCGTGTCCAGGCCGACCGCGTTGCCGATCCGGGCGTGCTTGGTCGGGTACGCCGACAGCACGAGCGCGAGACGCTTGTGCTCGTTGGAGACGTGGCGGAGCCGGGCGTGGTTGACCGCGATCCGCGCGACCCGCGCCGCCCGCTCGGGGTCGGCGACATAGGCTGGCAGCCCCTGGTCGTCGATCTCCTTGAAGGAGAACGGCGCGGTGATGATCCGGCCGTCGAACTCGGGGATCGCGATCTGGCTGGCGGAGTCCAGCGGGGTCACGCCGTCGTCGGATGCCTCCCAGTCCGCGCGGCTGGAGGTGAGGCAGAGGCCTTGCAGCACGGGGATGTCGAGAGCGGCCATCCGCTCCACGTCCCACGCCTCGTCGTCGCCACCGGCGCCCGCTGTCGCGGGGACGGAACCGCCGGCCGCGAGCACCGTGACGATCAGAGCATCCAGGGTGCCGAGAGCGTCGTACAGGTCGTCGGGGGCAGAGCGCAGCGAGCCGGCGTAGACCGGCACACCGACGGCTTGCCCGGTGGCGTCGATCGCGTCCGCGAGGGCGTGCGCGAACGCGTTGTTGCCGCTGACCTCGTGAGCACGGTAGTAGAGGACACCGACGCGAGGGAGCTCCCTCTCGCCGGAAGGCCGGGCTTGCCTGGGCGCGTACCCCCACGCCGGGATCTCGACGGGCGGCTCGAAGCCCTCGCCGGTCAGCAGGATCGTGTCGGAGAGGAACGCGTGCAGCTGGGCGAGATTCGCCGGGCCACCCTCGGCGAGGTAGCGATGGGCCTGCGCCGCGACGCCGATCGGGACGGTCGAGAGCTCCATCAGTTCCGCGCTGGGCTGCTGCTCGCCGCCGAGGATCACCAGCGGCGTCCCCGCTTCCCGTACGCTCACCAGGCCAGGCCACAGGTCGTGCGGCGAGCCGAGCAGACGGACCAGGACGAGATCCGCACCCCGGACGGCCGTGGCCAGTTCGGCGTCGCCGACGCGGCTCGGGTTCGCCCAGACATAGCCAGCACCGCTGGCGCGGGCGGAGAGCAGGTCGGTGTCGGACGTGGACAGCAGCGCGATGCGCACCGAGGTGGGTGACGATGTTTCGGCCATGGCCGGGTTCCTCCTCCGGGGTTCTCGCCCCGTCGAGCGGTCGGACAGGCCTCTGGACAGTGTCTGGCTCGGTCGTCGACGGGGTCGAGTAGACCTCACAGTGGCGGAACCGCCCCGGAATCGCACCGGGTTCCTGGACCACAGGCAGCACCGAGCCTACGGGACAATGGATCCCGTGAATCATCCGGTCTATCTCGTCCGGCACGGCCAGTCGGAATGGAACGTGCTGCGTCGTACCCAGGGCCAGACGGCCCATCCCCGGCTCACCGAGCTCGGCCGCGAGCAGGCCGATGCGGCAGCGACCCTGATCGCGACGGACTTGCGACAACTGGGCCTCGCTCCCCAGGGCATCGAACTAGGCATCGAGCCGGACCCCGAGAGCTGCCGGATCCTCAGCAGCGACCTGACCCGCGCGGTCGAGACAGCACGGATCCTCCGCATGCGTCTCGGTGGCACGCTCACCCTCGACGAGCGCTTGCGCGAGCAGCACCTCGGCTCGCTCCAAGGGCGTGACTACGACGAGACCTGGGCGATCGCCGAACAGCTCGACTGGTCCGATCCCACCCAGCTCATCGCGGGAGGCGAGTCGCGACCACGTCTACGAGCGGATGGGCGAGGTTCTCGCCCAGGTCGACCCGGCGGTGGTCACCGTGCTGGTATCGCACGCAGGCGATCCTGCCCGCTGGCCCACCTGAGCGGCCTCAAGCCGAACGAAGCCGAGTGGGTAGCTGTCCCGAACGGGGCCGTGGCCAGGATCGTCGACGGGGTCAGCTGGCTCGAGTAGCCGGTCCTCGGTATCCCGCTCCCAGTCCGGCGCCTTCGAGGTGATCCAGGTAGCCGGCGTATGTGCGGTTTGATTGGGTGTCGCAGAATCATGTGCCGGCACCGTCCTGGGTCACAGTCCCCTCGCCAGCGGATGGTGACATTTGTGAATGGAGGAAAGCTCGTGAGAATAACCGGCCCACTCGCGGGCCAAGTCGCGGGTCGGGGTTTGCCGACCTGTGCGCGGTTCGTTTGGTGGTCGCGGTGACTGGGATCTCCCACGGTGCCGCTAGCGAGGACTGGTCGGGGTTGGTTGTTTGGCCGGATGCTCCGAGGCGTCCGGAGCGGTTGCGTGACCTCGTGCTGTGGGATGCCACGGTCTTGTCGGTTGCGATTCGTCGTCAGGTGGTCACCTGTGTTGAGGTGATGACGGCGTATCTCGACCAGATTGACGAGTTCAATCCCGTGGTCAACGCGATCGTGGCTCTGCGGCCTCGGGCGACCTGTTGGCTGAGGCAGCGGCGAAGGACGACTTGCTCCGCGAGGGGGTCTATGAGGGTTGGATGCACGGATTCCCGCACGCGGTGAAGGACCTCGCCGATGTTGAGGGCTTGCCGACTAGCTACGGGTTGTTGCAGCCGAGTTGGGGGCTCCCGGTTCCGACCAGTGATTCCTTGTTCGTCTCGCGGCTGCGGGCGGCTGGGGCGATCTTCATTGGCAAGACGAATACGCCTGAGCTCGGTTTGGGGTCGCAGACCTACAACAATGTCTTTGGCACGACGAGGAACGCTTATGACCCGACCAAGACTTCGGGCGGGAGCAGTGGCGGAGCGGCGGTGGCGGTGGCCTTGCGGATGGTTCCCGTGGCCGACGGCAGCGACTTCATGGGGTCGTTGCGCAATCCGCCGGGTTGGAACAACGTTCTCGGACTCCGCCCCTGCTTTGGCCGTGTTCCTGCTGGTGGTGAGCAGTTCCTTGACCAAGGTGGTGTCAACGGTCCGATTGCTCGTAGTGCGCTTGATCTGGGGTTGTTGTTGCGCACTATGGCTGGCTATAGCGACAAGGCGCCCTTGTCGATCGGCCAGGATCTGGGGTCTCTTGCCCGTTTGACTGACAGCACGGTAGAGGGAAGGCAGGTTGCGTGGCTCGGGGATATTGGTGGCTATCTTCCTATGGAGTCTGAGGTCAAGGCCATCACGAGTAGTGCAGTCACGAGTCTTGAGCGTCTCGGGATGAGCGTGACGGCCTTCGATACGGTTCCTGGATTTGATCTGAGTAGG
>JASGGG010000063.1:0-18121 GCA_047605165.1 Nocardioidaceae bacterium | reverse complement strand
CGTCGGTGAGGTCGCCGAACGTGCAGCACATCGCGATGCCGGCGCCCTTGTCGGGCTCGGCCGCCTCGTGCGCGAGCACCGGGATCTCCACGCCGAACACCGGTGAGGTCACGGTGGTGCCGAACAGGCTTTGGTAGCGCTCGTCGTCGGGGTGCGCGATCAGCGCGACCACGGCCGGGATCAGCTCGGGCCGGGTCGTCTCGATCCAAACCACATTGTCCCCGGCCGGCTCGCCGTCGGGGCGGTGGAACGCCACGCGGTGGTAGAAGCCGGGGTACTCCCGCGCCTCCAGCTCGGCCTGCGCCACAGCCGTCTGGAAGGTCACGTCCCACAGGGTCGGCGCCTCCTGCAGGTAGGCCTCCCCCCGCGCGAAGTTGCGCAGGAACGCCCGCTGCGACGCGACCCGCGACTCGGTGCCGATCGTCGTGTACGTCTGCGCCCAGTCGACCGACAGGCCCAGGTGACGCCACAGCTTCTCGAAGGCCAACTCGTCCTCGACCACGAGCTCGGCGCACAACTCGATGAAGTTCTGCCGGCTGATCGGCACTTCCTTGTTTCGGTTCGCCTTCGGCAAAGGCCGCTTCGGATCAGGCTGCTCCGGTGGGGTGAAGTCAGGGTCGTACGGCAGTGACGGGTCGCAGCGCACCCCGTAGTAGTTCTGCACCCGGCGCTCGGTGGGAAGACCGTTGTCGTCCCAGCCCATCGGGTAGTAGACCTCCTTGCCCGCCATCCGTTGATAGCGGGCGATGAGGTCGGTGTGGGTGTAGGAGAACACGTGGCCCACGTGCAGCGACCCCGAGACGGTCGGCGGGGGAGTGTCGATCGAGAACACCTGCTCGCGCGGCAGGCCGCGCCGGAAGGCGTACGTGCCCTGCTCGCGCCACGCCGCCGACCACTTCTCCTCCAGCCCCTCCAGCGCTGGCTTGTCGGGTACGACGACGCCGGCTGAGCGCGGCGTCGACGCGGACAAGACAGTGCCTTGTGGGGGGCTCGGGGGCATGGTCGTCATGGCCCGGATTCTACGGAAGCCTCGCCGGACTGGACGAATCGGCAAAGGCGAGGAGGCCCCGATCAGCGGTTGCCGGGTGTGGCTGCTGCTGCGGACGACTGATGCCGGTTTGTGGCCGATGGTGGCAAGTCAGGCCGGTTTGTGGCCGATGGGGACAGTCCGGGTGTCCGAAACGGCGTCGCCATCGGCCACAAACCCGCCGGTGCGATGGGGCCCGACCGATCCGCCGGTGCGACGGACCGCAGGACCGCCGGTGCGATGGGGCCCGACCGGTTCGCCGGACCGCGGGAGCAAACCCGGCCCCGGCCGTACGCGCCGCTCGTCCTTGCTTCGGAACTTTGACCACGGCGAACCGAACCCGCCGGTCAGCGTGGACCCCCGACTCTGCCCGCTCGTTGCTGAGGCTCGGGCTCTCGGACCGGGTCAGCGACGCTTACGACCTGCGATGCGCTTGAGGCGGGCCTTCTGGCCGGAGTCGAGCATCGCGTAGCCAGCGGCGGGGACCGCGACGACGATGAGCACGATCGCCCACCAGGGTACGTTCAGGATGCCGAGCACGACAGCGAGGGCGATCAGGCCGATCGCGAGCTTGGCGGCTGGTGACATGGCCGACCTCCTGGGGGTGTGGCGCGGGCCGAACTGCGCCGCGGTTGCCATCCACGGTAGCCGGGCATCCCCTAAGGCGATCGGGTTCGGTTCACGCGGGTTGTCGCGACCGCGCTGCTTGGTTCGGGACCGCGCTGCCGCGCCGGGCGCGTGGTGACGTGCTTCGCGGCACCGTGGGGGCTCGCTGACGCAGCCCGGCGGTTCCTGTTGGCCGTAGACTCGGCCCCGCCATGAGTAATGCCCCCACCAACAGCCGGGCCGCCAGCAGAGCCGACAGCGGCAGCGTCGCGTACGCCGAGGTCGAGCGTGCGCTGCTCGCACGCTGGCCGGAGACCAAGCTGCAGCCGAGCCTGGACCGGATCCGTGATCTCGTCGGCCTGCTTGGCGACCCGCAGACCGCGTACCCCTCGATCCATCTCACCGGCACCAACGGCAAGACCAGCACCAGCCGGATGATCGACACGCTGCTGGGCGCGCGGGGGCTACGCACCGGACGGTTCACCAGCCCGCATGTGGAGCAGATGACCGAGCGGATCTCGATCGACGGCGCGCCGATCGCGCCCGACGCTTTCGTGGCCACCTATCGCGAGGTGGCGCCGTACGCCGCACTGGTCGATGCCGCCAGCGAGCACCCGTTGTCGTTCTTCGAGCTGATGGTCGCGATGGCCTACGCCGCGTTCGCCGATGCCCCCGTCGACGCGGCCGTGGTCGAGGTCGGCATGGGTGGCGCCTGGGACGCGACCAACGTGATCGACGCCTCGGTCGCCGTGATCGCACCGATCGCCGTCGACCACGCGAAGTACCTCGGCGACACACCTGAGGAGATTGCCGTCGAGAAGGTCGGCATCGTCAAGCCCGGTGCCACGGTCGTCCTCGCGGAGCAGACCGACGCGGTGCTCGAGGTGGTCTACGAGCGGGCCAACGAGGTCGGCGCCACCGTGCTGCGTGAGGGCATCGACTTCGGGGTGGTGTCGCGGCTGCCCGCGGTCGGCGGCCAGGTCGTGACCCTGCGCGGGCTGCGCGGTGAGTACGACGAGCTGTTCCTTCCGCTCTACGGCGCCCACCAAGCCGGCAACGCGGCACTCGCACTGGCGGCCGTCGAGGCGTTCGCAGGGGAGGATCGGCTGGCCGACGAGCTGGTGCGCGACGCCTTCGCCGAATTCACCTCGCCTGCCCGGCTCGAGGTGATCCGACGAGCGCCGACGATTCTGGTCGATGCCGCCCACAATCCCCACGGAGCGGCAGCGACCGTCGAGGCGATTCGAGACTCGTTCGCGTTCGACCCTCTGATCGGAGTGGTGGCGGTGATGGCCGACAAGGACGCCGAGGGCTTGCTCGCCGAGCTCGAGCCGGTGCTCGGTCAGGTCGTGTGTACCCGCAACTCCACCGACCGATCGATGAGCCCCGAGGCGCTGGGAGCGGTGGCTGCCGACATCTTCGGTGAGCACCGGGTGCGGGTGGTCTCACGCCTGGACGACGCGATCGCGGACGCGGTCGCGCTCGCGGAGACCGGCGGCTCGCAGGGAGAGTCGATCGGGTCGGGAGGCGTGCTGGTCACCGGATCGGTCGTCACCGCCGGCGAGGCACGGGCGCTGTTGCGGCGACGGACCCCGGGGGAACAGCCATGAGATCGATGAAGCGGTCGCTGTGCGCGGCGATCCTGAGCCTCGAGGCGGTCGTACTCGGCCTCACGACACCGGTGATGATCAGCCTGTCGGACGTCCCGTGGGGCACCGCGACGGCGATCGGCGTCGGCCTGCTGGTCGCCTGCCTGCTGGTGGCGGGGATGCTGCGCGGCTCCTGGGCGTACGCGCTCGGCTGGGCTATCCAGATCGCCGCGGTCGCGCTCGGTTTCGTCATCCCGCTGATGTTCGGGCTCGGCGCGGTGTTCCTCGCGTTGTGGTGGTCGGCGATCGCTGTCGGCAGCAAGGTCGATCGCGAGCGGTCGCTGCACGACGAGGCGACGACCGGATAGTGCGATCCGCTCGCTTGTCCCGGGGGGCTAGGGTGAGCGCCATGTCGCAGCGCACCCTGGTCCTGTTGAAGCCCGATGCCGTCCGTCGCGGACTCGTCGGGGAGATCCTCTCCCGGTACGAGGCCAAGGGCCTGTCGATCGTGGCTCTGGAGTTGCAGCAGATCGACGCTGCCAAGGCCGACGAGCACTACGCGGAGCATGTCGACCGCGACTTCTACCCGCCGCTGCGCGATTTCGTCACCAGCGGTCCGCTCGTCGCCGCCGTGCTGGAAGGCGACGGGGCGATCGAGGTCGTCCGTGCCCTCAACGGCGCCACCGACGGCCGTCAGGCTGCTCCCGGCACGATCCGCGGCGATCACAGTCTCTCCAACCGCGAGAATCTCGTCCACGGCTCCGATTCCGTGGAGTCCGCGGCACGCGAGATCAAGATCTGGTTTCCCGCGCTCTGACCCCGATGAGTGCGGTTGACCCGGCAGCCCGAGTCGTACTCCACGTCGGCCCGATGAAGTCGGGGACGACCTATCTCCAGTCGCTCCTGTACGGCAATCGTGCGATTCTCGCGGAGGCGGCCGTCCTCGCCTCGGTGTCGGTCGCAGGCCCGACGCCGGGTCTCCTCGACCTCCGCGCGCGGTCGACTCACACCGAGAGATCTGATCGCCTCGTGGCACGAGTACGCAGTCATCGAGGTGTCTCGGTGCTCTCCCACGAGTTCTTGTCCTGGGCCACAACCGAGCAGGCGTCGGCCGTGGTTGCCGCCCTCGGCGTACCCGTCCAAGTCGTCTTCACCGTGCGGGACGCCCGTACCCTTCCCGCCTCGATGTGGCAGACGGCGGCGCGCAACGTCCCGGTGGAGCCCTGGCCGGACTTCGCACGAGAGCTGGCCGCGGGGCCTTCCCCGGCCCGCCGGTTCTTCCGCCGCAGGCACGGGCTGGCCGGGATGCTGCGAACCTGGACAGGTGCCGTCGGTGGCGCTGATCGGGTCGCGGTGGTGACGGTGCCGCCGCGCGCGGCCGGTGAGATGGAGTTGTGGCGTCGGTTCACGATCGCCGGGGCGCTCGGCGATCCCGAGGGGCTGAGATCGGCCGGGTTGCGCAACGAGTCGCTCGGCTACCCCTCGGCGGAGGTCGTGCGCCAGGTCGTACGCCTGCTCGGACGGGTCGAGGGTCGCGAACGGCGCTTGATCCGGCAGGTGCTCTGTCGTGAGGTACTGGCGGCTCGGTTGGACCGCGAGCCGCGGGTGCCGACGGATGCAGCGGTCGTCGCCTTCGGCGCGCGTTGGAATGCCGTGACCCGCAAGGCGATCCGTGAGCTGAAGGTGCCGGTCGTCGGGGATCCCTCGAGTGACCTGGGCACCGATCCCGATGCCTCGTTCGTGACCGGACCGCTCGGCCCGCCGGACCCGGCCGAGGTCGAAGCCGCCCGCGGGCACGCGCTGGAGGGGCTGGCACGAGTCGAGGGCGCGGAGCTGCTGCTCGACGCTCTTGCTGCCATGGAGCGCCCCGCCCGCTGAGTTGGCATGAATCTTCACCGAGTTGGCACGAATCGTCGACGATTCATGCCAACTCGGCGACGATTCGCGCCAACTCGGCCTTGGATCGGCGGTCGTGACGCGTGTCTGCCGGGATTCTGGGCGCCCGGCGCCTAGCCTCGTAGTGACCCATGTGACTCGAGTGACTGCTGTGTGTGCTGTGAGGAGGCGGAGTGGCGAACAACCTGGTCGGACGCGATCTTGCCGTCGACCTGGGCACAGCCAACACCCTGGTCTACGTGCGCGGTCGCGGGGTGGTGCTCGACGAGCCCAGCGTGGTGTCGATGAACGCCACGACCGGCCAGATCCTGGCGGTCGGCCAGGAGGCCAAGCGGATGCTGGGGCGTACGCCCGAGAACATCACCACCGTACGCCCGTTGCGCGACGGCGTGATCGCCGACTTCGAGGCTGCCGAGCAGATGCTGCGCTACTTCATCCTGCAGGTACACCGCCGCCGGTTCTTCGCCAAGCCGCGGTTGGTGATCTGCGTACCCTCGGGCATCACGGCGGTCGAGCAGCGCGCGGTCAAGGAAGCCGGGTACTCGGCAGGAGCCCGTCGGGTGTACCTGATCGAGGAGCCGATGGCGGCCGCGATCGGCGCTGGCATGCCGGTGCACGAAGCGTTCGGCAACATGGTCGTCGACGTCGGAGGCGGCACCACCGAGGTCGCGGTCATCTCCCTGGGCGGGATCGTCACCAGCCTGTCGACTCGCACAGCCGGCGACAGCCTCGACCAGGCCCTGATCGCCTGGTTGAAGAAGGAGCACGCGCTGATCGTCGGTGACCGCACCGCCGAGCAGCTCAAGTCCTCTCTCGGCTCCGCGTTCCCGATGCCGCACGAGCCCGACGCCGAAGTGCGCGGCCGCGACATGATCTCCGGTCTTCCCCGCACCGTGGTGGTCACCAGCGGCGAGGTACGCCAGGCCCTCGAGGAGCCCGTGCACACGATCGTTGACGCTGTCCGCACCACGCTCGACCAGACGCCTCCCGAACTCGCCGGCGACATCATGGACCGGGGACTGATCCTGACCGGCGGTGGCGCGCTGCTACGAGGACTCGACGCCCGGATCAAGGACGAGACCGGCATCCCGGTGCACGTCGCCGACGATCCGTTGCACTCGGTCGCCAGCGGCGCCGGCAAGTGTGTCGAGGAGTTCGAGGCGTTGCAGCAGATCCTGGTCGCCGACCGCCGGCGGCGGTGACGCATGGTCCCCTCTTCCCCGGATCCCGACGAGCACACCGATGGCCGCACCGGTGAGCGCACGGGTGAACGCACCGGGGCGGGCCGGCGTACGCACCGGTTGTTTCTCGTGCTGCTGCTCGCGAGCGCGACCTTGGTCACCCTCGACGTGTCCGGAGGCCCGGGAGTCGGTACGGCCCGGGACATGCTCGGCAACGTCGTCGGCCCGGTCGAGGAGGCGGTGGCCGAGGCGACCGCGCCGATCACCTCCCTGCCACAAACGCTGCAGACCAACCGAACGCTTCGCAACGACGTCGCCCGGCTCCAGGCCGACAACGGCAACCTGAAGTCCGAGCTCGCCGACCGCGACCTCGCGGCGGCCAAGGAGCGACAGCTGCGCGGTTTGGTACGCACCAGCGCCGACACCGGGTACGCATTGCTGCCCGCCAAGGTCGTCGCGATGGGTCCCGCGCAGTCCTTCTCCCGCACGGTGACCATCGACCGCGGGCGGCGCAACGGCGTCTACCCGGACATGACCGTGCTCAACCACGATGGATTGGTCGGCCGGGTGATCCGCTCCGACGACACCACGGCCACCGTGTTGCTGATCGTCGACGACGACTCGGTGGTCGGCGGTCGCCTCGGCCACGACCTCGAGGTCGGCTTCGTGCGGGGTGACGGCAACCTCACGGGCAAGGGCCGCCTGCACCTCGAGCTGGTCGACTCGACCGCCACCCCGGATGTCGGAGATGTGGTGACGACCTGGGGAAGCCGCGGCGGCGCGCCCTACGTGGCCGGCATCCGCATCGGCACGGTCGAGTCGGTCAGTGCCAGCCCGCGTGAGCTCAGTCAGACCGCGACCATCAAGCCGGCCGTCGACTTCTCCTCGCTCGACGTGGTCGCGATCGTGGTCGACGACGACGCTCCGGGCGCGCTGATCAAGGCCAGCCAGGGCGGCACCAGAGGAGGGGGTCGCTGATGTCAGCGATGCGCGGTCTCGGGTACGCGGTGCTGCTCGGCCTGGCCTTCGTCGTGCAGGTCACGGTGTTCGCGCAGTTCACCGTCGGCGGTGTCGCGCCCAACCTGGTGTTGATCGTGGTCGTCGCCGCGGCGATCTTCCGCGGTCCCGACCTGGCTATGGTGCTCGGGTTCTGCGGCGGGCTGCTGCTCGACCTCGCTCCACCCGCCGACCACCTCGCCGGTCGCTGGACCCTCGCGCTGGTGCTGACCGCCTTCCTCGTCGGCCGGCTCCGCAGCAAGCCCGCCTCGGCTTTCGGCATCGTCGGGATCGTGGCTGCGGCAAGCTTCGTGGCCTCGAGCCTGTTCGTGTTCAGCGGATGGGTGCTCGGTGACGTGTCGGTTTCGGCGACCGAGGCGCTGCGGGTGATCCTGATCGGGGTCTGCTACGACGCCGCGCTGACGCCGTTCGTCATGCCGCTGCTGGCCAGGCTCACCCGGCGGCTTCGGCCTCCACGAATGAGCGTCGCATGACCGTTGTTCTCGGGTCTCGGCGCGACCCCCGCGAGCGGAGCGAGCCAACAGGGACTGGGGACTCGCGGCCTGCTGACCGCACCGCGGCGCTGTCGAGTGGCAGCGACCCGCGCTCGGGCAGGGGGCTGGTATGACCGTCGTTCTCGGATCTCGCAGGAACCGCAGCCTTGCTCGCCTGCCCCGTGAGCGGAGCGAGCCCGCAGGAGCTGGGGACTCGCTGTCTGCCGACCGCGCGGTGGCGCTGTCGAGTGGCCGTGAGGGGCGCTGGGGCAGGGGGCTGGCGTGACGGTCGTCTTCGGGTCGCGCAGAAACCGCAGCCTGGCTCGACTTGTCGTGCTGCAAGTCCTCGTGCTCGCGCTCTTCGCGACGTTGTTCGCCAGGCTCTGGTACCTCCAGGTCAACTCCGGTGCCAGCTACCAGGCCCGCGCAGCCTCGCAGTCGCTTCGGGAGATCGTGCAGCAGCCGGCACGCGGCCTGATCGTCGACGACATGGGCCGCCCGCTGGTTGCCAACCGCACCGCGTGGGTCGTCGCCGTCGACCGCACGATGCTGCACAAGCTCGACGAGGCCGACCAGCGAGCGGTGCTCCGCCGGGTCGCGAAGACAGTACGCCAGCCCTACCGACGCGTGTACGCGCGCACCCAGCTCTGCACGGAGACCGGCGCCAAGAAGCGGCTGTGCTGGAACGGCTCCCCCTTCCAGCCGGTGCCCGTCGCCGAAGACGTGGCCCGGCAGACCGCGATCACCATCCAGGAACAGAGCGAGGACTTCCCGGCGGTGGTCGTGCAGAGCGAGAGCGTGCGCGCCTACCCCGCCCCCTATGGCATCAACGCGGCCCATCTGCTCGGCTACCTCAGCCCGATCAGCGAGTCGGAGCTCGAGGCAGCCGAAGAGCGGAACGACACCTCGGTGCACGGTGCCTCGGTCGTGGGCCGATCCGGGCTCGAGCAGGAGTACGACAAGTACCTACGGGGAGAGCCCGGTTACGACGAGGTCGCGGTTGACTCGATGGGCCGGGTGCTCGGCGACTCCTCCACGGTGGCCGGAAAGCCCGGCGACACCCTGGTGACCACCCTCGACGCCAAGGTGCAGGCGGTCGCCGAGCGGCAACTCCGGCTCGCGATCCGCACCGCGCGGCAGACCTACGACAAGGTCACCCACAAGAACTACGTGGCCGACCAGGGTGCGGTGGTGGTGCTGGACGCGCACAACGCCGACGTCATCGCGATGGCCAGCTCGCCGACCTACGACCCGAACATCTGGGTCGGTGGCATCTCGGCCCGGCAACTCAAGCGGCTCTACTCCAAACAGGCCGACCTGCCGCTGCTGTCGCGCGCGACCCAGGGCACCTTCGCGCCCGGTTCCACCTGGAAGCCGATCATGACCACCGGAGCGCTGGAGAACGGCTTCAGCCAACAGACCCGGCTGGATTGCTCCTCGGGTCTCCAGGTCGGCAACCGCTGGTTCAAGAACTACGAGTCGGCGGCGTACGGCTCGATCGACTTCGCCAAGGCCCTGCAGATCTCCTGCGACACCTTCTTCTACCGCGTCGGGCTCTCGTACTGGATGAAGTACGGCAGCGACCCGGCCGACGTGGACGCCAAGGACCCGCTCGTCTCGACCGCGAAGATGTTCGGCTTCGGCAAGGAGACCGGCATCGACCTGCCCGGGGAGTCGCCCGGCCGCATCGCCGACCGCCAGTGGAAGCTTGACTACTACCAGGCCAACAAGGACTACTACTGCAACCTGGACAAGCACCCGGGCAAGTCGTCGGCCTGGATGCATCTCTTCGCCCACGAGTTCTGTCTGGAGGGCAACCTCTACCGTGCCGGTGACGCGGTGAACTTCGCGATCGGCCAGGGCGACACCGTCGTCACGCCGCTGCAGCTGGCCCGGGCGTACGCCGCGCTCGCCAACGGCGGCACCTTGTACGAGCCGCGGGTCGCCAAGGCCGTGGTCGACGACGACGGCAACGTGGTCAAGCGAATCAAGCCGAAGATCGCCGGGCACGTCAAGGCGTCCGCGGCGACACTGCGCTACGTCGATACCGCGTTGCAGGGCACCCCGCGCACCGGCACGATCGCCTGGAAGTTCACCGGCTTCCCGCTCGACCAGGTCAAGGTCCGCGCCAAGACCGGCTCCGCGGAGGTCCAGGGCAAGCAGTCGACGTCGTGGGTCGCCAGCTACACCAAGGACTACGTGGTGATCATGATGGTCAGCCAGGGCGGCACCGGGTCGGGTACGTCGGGTCCGGCGGTCCGCAAGATCTACGAGGCCCTGTACGGGATCAAGGGCGACCAGGTGCACCGGAACGACTCCGCGATCCCGGGGGTGACACCGCCGGCCAAGCTGCCCGTGTTCGCCGACGACGGCGAGATCCTGCCGCCCCGGCTTCCCCAAGGGAAGGGCCGCTGATGGCGATCCTGAGCCCGCCGCGATCCGCACCCAAGCCCCGACTCCAGCCGCTGCCTGGGCCACTCGTACGCGGTCCTCGCTTGGACTGGGTGCTGATCGGGGCGACCGGCCTGCTGCTGGTGTTCGGCACGCTGCTGGTCTGGTCGGCGACCCGCGACCACGACGCGCTGACCGGCGGCGACCCCGACGCGTTCCTCAAACGCCAGCTGCTCAACATCGGCATCGGGTGCGTGCTCGCGTTCCTGGTGGCCGCGACGGACTACCGGTGGGTGCGCATCCTGGTGCCGGCGGTGTACGTCGCATCGCTAGCCGGGCTGGTCCTGGTGCTCGTCATGGGCAGCACGATCAACGGATCGCGCTCGTGGATCCTGCTCGGCCCGCTCTCGATCCAGCCTTCGGAGTTCGCCAAGCTTGCGGTGATCGCTGGGATGGCGCTGATCGCGGCCGAGCGCGCCGAGGCCCACCAGGGACGCATCCGCAACGTCGACGTGCTGCTGATGCTCGGCGTGGCCGGGCTCCCAGCCGCGTTGATCCTGCTGCAGCCCGACCTCGGCACGATGCTCGTCCTCGGCGCGACCGTGTTCGGCGTGCTGGCCGTGGCCGGTGTACACCGTGGCTGGCTGGTGGGACTGCTCGTCTCCGCCGTTGCGGGGGCCGGGCTGATCGTTCAGCTCGGCCTGCTCAAGGCCTACCAGCTCGACCGGTTCATGGCCTTCACCAACCCCGCGCTCGACCCGCGGGGCGCCGGCTACAACACCGAGCAGGCCCGCATCGCGATCGGCAACGGCGGACTGTTCGGCCAGGGCCTGTTCTCCGGCTCGCAGACCACCTCCGGCTTCGTGCCCGAGCAGCAGACCGACTTCGTGTTCACGGTCGCGGGGGAGGAGCTCGGCCTGATCGGCGCGGGGCTGCTCGTCGTGCTGTTCGCGGTGCTGTTGTGGCGTGCGCTGGTGATCGCCCGCGACGCCCAGGACCGCTTCGGGCGCGTCGCCGCCGCGGGCGTCGCCTGCTGGCTGGCGTTCCAGGCCTTCCAGAACATCGGGATGTGCCTGGGCATCATGCCCGTCACCGGCGTACCGCTGCCGTTGGTCTCCTACGGCGGCTCGTCGATGTTCGCCACCCTGATGGCGATTGGACTGCTGCTCAACATCAGGCTGCGGCCCGACATCGACGGGTACGCCCTGCGCGATCGCCTCACCGGGCGCTGAGCCCGTCAGGGGCTCCGCTGTTCCGGAAGAGTGGTCACAGACGACACGATTTCCGGCGGGTAACGTGTAGTCTGTCACCAACTTCCAGCCTGAGCCCCGTGCTCGTCCACATGCTGAGTTGTCCACAGCTCGGGGAATCCGGGATGGGCGGATGCGACTCGGTGCGAGCAGGGTGGCGCATGGAGTTCAGCGCAGTGGAGTTCAGGGCAGCCGAGCCTCAGGCAGTGCAGGGGCGAGTACGCCGCGCCGGCTGGGTGCGAGTCGGTCACGGCCAGCACCGCCCGGCCGGTGCTGGGCCGGAGCCTGATCTCGCGGCCTGGATCACGGCGCTTCCCGAGGGTGCCAGCTTCACCCACCTGACCGCGGCGAGCCTCTACGGGCTCTGGCTGCCTCCGACCCCGAAGGATCTGCCGCTGTTCGTCTGCCTCCCGCCCGGGGCCAACCGGGTCCGGCGGCCGGAGATCCGGAGCCTCCGCGTCGATCCGGTGGGCCGTTCCCGACCGGTGCGCGGCGTTCCGGTCGTCAGCCCGGAGGAGGTGCTGATGTCGTGTGCCCGCGACCTGGGCGTACTCGACCTGGTTGTCCTGGGAGACTCCCTCCTGCACCGAGGACTGACGGACCTCGACCGGCTGGCGGCTCTTGCCCGGAATCGTCGACCGGGCGTCCTCGTCCTGCGTTCCGTTCTCGGGTGGATGTCCCCGTGCGCCGAGTCACCGTGGGAGTCGTTGTTGCGGGTGCTGCACCAATCGGCTGGCATCGAGGTGGTTCCCCAGCACACGGTGCACGACAGCCGGGGTCGCTTCGTTGCCCGGGGCGACCTGTGGCTACCGGGCACCCGGATGTTGCACGAGTACGACGGTGCCGGACATCGCGACCGAGCCACCCACGTGCGGGATCTCGATCGGGACCGCCGGCTCCTGGCGGCCGGTTGGGCGCGCCGGGCGTACACGGCACGGGAGCTGGTGCACGCCCCCGAGGAGATCATCGAGGCGGCGTGCAATTCGCTCGGGCGCTCCTTCGAGGCCGCGATGCTGGACCCTTGGCGCGAGCTCCTCGGCGAATCGCTCTTCTCTGGTCAGCCTCGGCTGGCCCGACACCGCGGATCCTGACACGGGCTGGCCGGTGGGCTCGGCCTCAGGTGTGGTCGAGCAGGCAGGGCAGCGAGAAGAGGCGAGTACGGCCTGGGCCGGGTCCGCCTCCGCGATGCGGTTAGGCGCAGGAGAGTGGTCACAGACGACATGATTTTCTGCGCTGAGCAGGTCGTATGTGACCACTCTTCTGAGGCCCGCTGGCAGAATCGCTTGATGATCGAGACGGCGCGCCTCCATGACCGGTGGGTCCCGGTGCGCTGGTCCTGGACGTGACTCCCGCTGGGGTGCGACCGGTAGACTCGACTGCTGATCTGTTCCCGTCGTGAGGTTCCCCATGTCTGCGCCTGAGTCGGTCTTCCCGTTGCTGGAGCCGTTGCTGCCGACCGTGCAGAAGCCGATCCAGTACGTCGGCGGTGAGCTGAACTCCAGTAACAAGCCCTGGGAGGACCCCGAGTTCGGCGGCGCGATGGTGCGTTGGGCGCTGATGTACCCCGACGCGTACGAGGTCGGCTTGCCCAACCAGGGCGTGCAGATCCTGTACGAGGTGCTCAACGAGCGGTCGGGCACTCTCGCAGAGCGGACGTACGCTGTCTGGCCCGACCTGGAGAAGGTCATGCGCGGGCACGACATCCCGCAGTTCACCGTCGACTCGCACCGGCCGGTGCGCGCCTTCGACGTGTTCGGCATCTCCTTCTCCACCGAGCTCGGGTACACCAACATGCTGACCGCGCTCGACCTCGCGGGCATCCCGCTGCACGCCGTCGACCGCGGCGAGGACGACCCGATCGTCCTCGCCGGGGGACACGCTGCGTTCAACCCCGAGCCGATCGCGGACTTCATCGACGCGGCGGTGCTGGGCGACGGCGAGGAGGTCGTGCTGGCGATTTCCGAGGTGATCCGCGAGTGGAAGCAGGAGGGCCGTCCGGGCAGCACCGACCGGTCGCCCCGCGACGAGTTGCTGCACCGGCTCGCGGCCAGTGGCGGCGTGTACGTGCCGAAGTTCTACGACGTCACCTACCTACCTGCCGGTGCCATCGAGGCAGTCACCCCGAACCGCGCGGGCGTCCCGTGGCGCGTCGCCAAGCACACGCTGATGGATCTCGACCAGTGGCCGTACCCGCGCAACCCGCTGGTACCGCTCGCCGAGACCGTGCACGAGCGGTTCTCCGTGGAGATCTTCCGCGGCTGCACCCGTGGCTGCCGCTTCTGCCAGGCCGGCATGATCACCCGCCCGGTGCGGGAGCGGTCCCTGCAGACGATCGGCGCGATGGTCGACAACGGCCTGCGCAAGTCCGGCTTCGAGGAGGTCGGCCTGCTGTCGCTGTCCAGCGCCGACCACTCCGAGATCGGGGAGGTCGCCAAGGGCTTGGCCGACCGGTACGAGGGCAGCAACGTCTCGCTGTCGCTGCCGAGCACCCGGGTCGACGCCTTCAACATCACCCTGGCCAACGAGTTCAGCCGCAACGGCCGCCGCAGCGGGCTGACGTTCGCGCCCGAGGGCGGCTCGGACCGGATGCGCAAGGTGATCAACAAGATGGTCACCGAGGACGACCTGATCCGCACCGTCGCCGCGGCGTACTCCAACGGCTGGCGCCAGGTGAAGCTCTACTTCATGTGCGGCCTGCCCGAAGAGACCGACGATGACGTGCTGCAGATCGCCGAGCTCGCCAAGCGGGTGATCGCCAAGGGCCGCGAGGTGTCGGGGCACAACGACGTCCGCTGCACGGTCTCGATCGGCGGGTTCGTGCCCAAGCCGCACACGCCGTTCCAGTGGGCCGCCCAGCTCGACTGGCAGACCACCGACGACCGGCTGCAGAAGCTGCGCGACGACGTACGCGCCGACAAGCGCTACGGGCGCGCCATCGGATTCCGGTACCACGACGGTCGGCCCGGGATCGTCGAAGGCTTGCTGTCACGTGGCGACCGGCGGGTCGGGCGGGTCATCGAGGCGGCCTGGCGCGACGGCGGTCGCTTCGACGGCTGGAGCGAGCATTTCTCCTACGACCGCTGGGTCGCCGCCTGTGAGACCGCCCTGGCCGACACGCCGGTCGACCTCGACTGGTACACCGTCCGCGAGCGGGACTACGACGAGGTGCTGCCCTGGGACCATCTCGACGCCGGACTCGACCGCGACTGGCTGTGGGAAGACTGGCAGGACGCGCTCCAGGCGGCCGAGGACCCCGACGCCCCCGAGGTCGAGGACTGCCGCTGGAACGCCTGCTACGACTGCGGCGTCTGCCCTCAGCTCGACACGGAGATCCAGATCGGCCCGACCGGCAAGACCCTGCTCCCGCTGACCGTCGTCGGCAGCTGACGATGCGCATGCGTGGCAGCTGGCGCCGGATTGTGGCCGATCCCGACAAGTTCGGCTGGTTTGTGGCCGATGGAGACACCGACACGCCGGTCCTGCCTGTCGTCATCGGCCACAAACCAGCGTTGGTCGCTCCGGGATGCCAGCGTCGCGGAGATCGCACGAGTCCCCGGGCAGCCGCGTGAGTCGCGAGCAACCCGCGCAGCAGGCACCTCCGGTGCAGCGGCTGCGGCTGCGGTACGCCAAGCGAGGCCGGCTGCGCTTCGCCAGCCACCGTGACTTCTCCCGCGCGTTCGAGCGGGCCCTCATGCGCGCCCGGATCCCGATGGCGTACTCGTCGGGCTTCAACCCGCATCCGCGGATCTCGTACGCGGGTGCGGCGCCGACCGGGGCGGCCAGCGAAGCCGAGTACGCCGAGATCGGGTTGCGCGAGGTCAGTGACCCGGGGCAGGTGCTGGCTCTGCTCGACGAGGCGCTGCCGCCGGGCCTGGACGTGCTGGAGGTGGTCGAGTCAGCCGGCGGCGCTCTGGCCGATCGCCTGGAGGCCAGCCACTGGCTGATCACCCTGCCCGAGGTGAGCGTCGAGTCAGCCGCGTTGGCAGTCGCCGAGTTCCTTGCGGCAGACGAGGTGCTGGTCGAGCGGATGACCAAGCGCGGGCTGCGTGAGTTCGACGCTCGGGCGGCCGTGGTGAGGCTCGAGGTTCCGTCGGGAGGCGCTGCCGTCGCGGGCGGCGCATCCGGTGGACGCGTCGCAAGACGGAGGAGGGAGATGGGTGTTGGCCCGTCGACCGACGACAACGTGGCGAGGCGCGGTCGGGGCGTTGCGCAGCAGGAAACGGCCGACCAGCAGGAGCTCTTCGTGACCGAAGACACGGAACGGCCGACAACCTGTGCGATACTGGACCTGGTCCTACGGCACGGCACCCCGGCTGTAAGGCCCGACGACATCCTCGTCGGCCTCCACCATCGAGGTGGGCTTCCCAGCAGCACGGCCGCTCTCATCCAGCGGCTGGCGCAGGGGCCTCTCGACTCGGAGACCGGCACGGTGGGCGATCCATTGGCGCCCGACCGCGACGCGAAGTGATTCGCTGACCGCGGTCCGGAACTGCTGGTGACCCTGGCGTTCGATGTCGCCGCACACCGCAAGCTTTCGCCCGAGGGCAATCCCCGTCGGGCGACCGACACGCGTTGCGCTGGCGCGCAGCGTCGAGGAGAGCACGTGCTCGATGACGAACTGACGACGTCCGACCTTCCCGAAACCGCTGCCGAGCCGGCTGATCCGCCTGCACCCGAGACGTCTGAGCGGTCTCGATACGTGCCCCCTTCGTCGGCGCACTCGACCACCGATGTGGAGGTCGATCCAGTGGCGCCGCGAGGCACGAGTGGCGACGTATCGAGCTCAGCCGTGGCCGAGACGACGGCTGAGGTGGCCCCCGTGGCCAAGAAAACGGCCAAGCGAGTCGCCAAGAAGGCCGTTGTGAAGACGCCGGCCAAGAGGACTTCAGCCAAGAAGGCCGTGGTGGCACCGGAGAGCGAGACGCCCGACCCGGTCGTCGGGTCCGCCGAGGGGGGTCCCGACGGGGACGTCGCCAAGGCACTCACCAAGGGGCCCGCCAAGAGGGCTGCGGCGAAGAAGAGCACCGTGAAGAAGACGGTCGCCAAGAAGACCGCGGCGAAGAAGACGACAGCCGCGAAGGCCACCTTCCAGGCCGCCGAGTCCGGCGAGACACCCGAGCTGCCGGACGAGCCGACAGCTGAGCCGACCTCCGGCGAGGCCGTGGAGGCCACACCTGTTGCCGCGGTCCCGGTGCTCTTCCAGGCTCCGGCCGAGGTCAAGCCGAAGCGCGCGACGAAGAAGACCACGCGGAAAGCTGCCCCGGCCGAGACACCTGCTGAGCCGGACGAGGCGGCCGACGAGGCCACCAGCGAGGCAACTGACCGACCTGTCGAGGTGACTGCGGCCGAGCCTGGCGACACGCCGGCCGAGCCTGGCGACACGCCGGCCGGGGTCGCCGAGCCTGGCGAGGAGCTCCGGGCCGACACCGAGCCCGCTGACGACAGCGAGTCTGCCGAAGATGCGGGTGAGGGCGCTGGTCGTCGCCGTCGTCGCCGTGGTGGTCGCCGTCGCCGCAAGGGCTCCGGTTCGACCGACGGCGATTCCGGTGACGAATCAGCCGACGGTGGCGAAGCCGAGACAGCCGATGCCGACAGCAGTGAGTCGGGTGAGAGCGCGTCGAGTCGCCGCCGCCGCCGTCGCCGCCGCGCGGGCGAGGAAGGCGATGCCGCTCCCGACGACCCCGCCAACACGGTTACCCGGGTGCGGGCCGCTCGTACCGCCGAGGACGAGATCGCCGGCTTCACCGGCTCTACCCGGTTGGAGGCCAAGAAGCAGCGCCGCCGCGAGGGCCGCGAGGCCGGACGCAGGCGCGCACCGATCATCTCCGAGGCGGAGTTCCTGGCCCGGCGCGAGTCGGTCGAGCGGGTGATGGTGATCCGTCAACACGAGGACCTCACCCAGATCGCCGTGCTGGAAGACAAGGTGCTCGTCGAGCACTACGTCTCGCGGGAGACCCAGACCTCGCTGATCGGCAACGTCTACCTCGGCCGGGTACAGAACGTGCTGCCTTCGATGGAGGCCGCCTTCATCGACATCGGCAAGGGCCGCAACGCCGTGCTGTACGCCGGTGAGGTCAACTGGGACGCGCTCGGCGCGAAGGACGGCTCGCAGCGCAAGATCGAGTCGGTGCTCAAGTCCGGCCAGACCGTGCTCGTCCAGGTCACCAAGGATCCGATCGGTCACAAGGGCGCCCGGCTGACCAGCCAGATCAGCCTGCCGGGGCGTTTCCTGGTGTACGTCCCCGAGGGCAACACCAGCGGCATCTCCCGCAAACTGCCCGACACCGAGCGCAACCGGCTCAAGACCCTGCTCAAGCAGATCGTGCCCGACGGCGCCGGCGTCATCGTGCGTACCGCCGCCGAGGGAGCCTCCGAAGACGAGCTGACCCGTGACGTCGAGAGGCTCAAGGCGCGCTGGGAGGACATCGAGAAGAAGGTCGAGGCCGGGAGCGCGCCTCAGCTGCTGTACGGCGAGCCCGACCTGACGCTGAAGGTCGTCCGCGACCTGTTCACCGAGGACTTCGCCAAGCTGGTGATCTCCGGTGACGACGCCTGGGAGACCGTCAGTCAGTACGTCGAGCATGTCGCTCCCGACCTGGCCGACCGGATGGAGAGACACGACGGCGAGGACGCGTTCACCACGTACCGGATCCACGAGCAGATCGCCAAGGGGCTCGACCGCAAGGTCTGG
>JASGGG010000062.1:0-18825 GCA_047605165.1 Nocardioidaceae bacterium | reverse complement strand
GCCCCGACCTTGCCGAACGCCTCGGCAGGGTGAGGGAAGAGTGAGAGCGCCGCGACACCGCCGGTCGCAACCAGCAGCGGCTGGGCGACGGCGGTGTCGCGGATGGTCTCGGCGTCCGCGTACGACCCGTAGTGCGCCAGATCGAGGCCGGCCACCGTTGCCATCCACTCCAGACGAGCTGCGAAGACCGGATCTTCCAGCCAGGGCAGCAGGAAACCGGGGGTCTGGGCGCCTTGACCAGGGGCGACGATGATCAGCACACCCCTACTGTGCCCTGTTCCCGGTCACGTTCGCGGCTCCGGCGCGTACGAACTTTGGTGCCGGGCGATTGTAGGAACCCTACAAATCCCGAGCCGGGCGCGCGTCGGCTCGCGCGGCCGCGAGCCGGCCGGCGGACAACGCGATCTGGAGCGTGAACGCGTCGCGTGCGCTGGTCGGGGTCAGCCCGGTGAGGTCGGCGGCTCGGCGGAGCCGGTAGCGCACGGTGTTCGCATGCACGAACAGAGCCCGAGCGGTCGCCTCGATCGAGCCGCCGACGCCGAGGAAGGTCGACAAGGTGGGAAGCAGCCCTTGCTCCGCGAGCGGGGCGAACACGTCGTCGACGAGGCGGTCCACGGCGACCGCGTCGCCGGCCAGAACCCGCTCGGCCAACAGATCCTCGGAGAGCACCGGGCGGGGCGCCTGGGGCCAGCCCGGTGCCGCGCGCAGGCCGGCGATGGCCTCCCGAGCGGAGATCTGCGCGTCGAGCAGGTCGGCGACGAGCGGGCCGACCACGAGCGGCCCATCGCCGAAATGTGCCGCAACGGCCGCGCCGGCCTTGTCGGCGTCGTGCACGCCCCCGAGCACGACGACCAGGCGATCGCCCTGCACGGCGATCAGAGCATCGAGCCCGGCGTGACCGGCCGAGTGCCGCACGTCGTCGATCAGCCGCTCGTGTGCCCCGAACGCGTCCGCGCCGGCAGGGAGGTCGCCGACGACCACCACGACACCGTGGCGTGACCTCCAGCCCAGGGCGCTGGCCCGCGTGCGTACGCTCTCGTCGCTCTCCCCGCGCATGACGGAGTCGACGAGCAGTGCTTCGAGACGCGCATCCCAGGCGCCGCGGAGCTCAGCCGCGCGGGCGTAGACCTCCGCGGTGGCGAAGGCCACCTCGCGGGCGTACTCGAGCAAGGAGGTGTGCAGAAGGTCGCCGCCCTCGTCGTCGGTGATGTCTACGATGCTTTCCTCCACGACCGCGAAGGCGACCCGTACCAGGGACACCGTCTGACGCAGGCTGACGACCTTGGCCATCTCGGGCGGTGCGACGTCGTAGGGACCGCTCTGCGGGAGCGCTGCCGAGCCCGGCTCGCGCAGCCAGTCGGCGAAGGAAAGGATCGCGCGCTGCACGATCAGTGCGACGAACGACCTCGAGTCGGCCGAGAGCTTCCGGAACCAGGGGTACTCCTCCTCCATCCGCACCAGCACCGTGCCGGTCAACCGGCTGCCCGCGCGGGACACCTGTGCCGCCAGGTCGATGCGTGCGCGTTTGTCGGAACCGGCCATGAGTCGACCCTAATCCGCGACATGTTTCAACGCCCGATCTGTTGGCCAACCGCCCAATCGGGTGAGAAACTTGGCAAATCAAGCATTCGGGGGAGGACGGGCGCGATGCCAGTTGATCACGAGGTCGAGTACCTCACCATCCACGGGCACCGGCGTGCGTTCGTACGCGCCGGATCGGGCCCTGCGATCCTGCTGCTGCACGGGCTGGGCTGCGACCACACCACATGGTCGCCCGTGATCGGGAAGCTCGCCGAGCGATACACCGTGATCGCCCCCGATTTCCTCGGCCACGGGGAGTCCGACAAGCCGCGGGCCGACTACAGCCTGGGCGGATACGCCAACGGCATGCGCGATCTGCTCACGATCCTGGGCGTCGACAAGGTCACGGTCGTGGGGCACAGCTTCGGCGGCGGGGTCGCGATGCAGTTCGGCTACCAGTTCCCCGAGCGCACCGAGCGTCTCGTCCTGGTCGCTTCGGGCGGTCTGGGGCGGGAGGTCAGCCCGGCCATCCGCGCCGTAACGCTGCCGTTCTTCCACGAGGTCGTGGGCATGCTCACGCTGCCGGGCATACGTCAGTTGACGACGACGTCGCTGCGGGTTCTCAGCTCCACCGGACTGCCCGGTACCCGCGATCTCCACGAGGGCGCGGGGCTCATCGAGGCGTGGCGAGACCCTGCCGCCCGGCGCGCGGTACGGCATCTGGTGCGTGCCGTGGTCGACCTGCGCGGTCAGGTCGTGACGATGCGCGACCGTGCCTACCTGACCGAGGCCATGCCGATCTGCGTGGTCTGGGGAACCGAGGACCGCGTACTCCCCGTCAAACACGCCGGCGTCGCGGCCGAGATCGCGCCAGGTGCCACTGTCGAGGTGATTCCCGATGCCGGGCACTTCCCGCACAAGGACGACCCGGATCGGTTCGTGAAAGTGCTATGTGACTTCGTCGACTCCACCGAGCCGGCGGTCTACCGCAGGGCCAAGTGGCGCGCGTTGCTCGTGCATGGCGCCCGCATCGGCGGGCCCGAGAGCACGCCGTCGTCTCTGGACAACGTCATCGCGCTGGCGTAGATCTCGATACACGCGGCCCAGACACTCGGCTTGCCCTGGCCGGGCACTCGATCAGCGGCCGGCGCCGGTTTGTGGCCGATGGTGGCAACTCCAGCCCGCGTGTCACGGTCGCCATCGGCCACAATCCCGCCGTGGTGCGCGGGACCTCAGGCGTCGCCGCCTTCCTGCGGGACGCCTTTCATCGCGGTCGGGTCGTTGATCCGGTAGCGCTCGACCGCGGCCACGACGTCCTCGGCCTTGACGGCTCCCCGGTCGGCCAGCGCCTGCAGCGCCTGTACGACGACCGACTGCGCGTCCACCTGGAAGAACCGCCGGGCCGCCGGGCGAGTGTCGGCGAAGCCGAACCCGTCGGTGCCCAGCACGTGGAAGTCGCCGGGAACCCACTTCGCGATCTGGTTGGGCACCGCACGCATGAAGTCGCTGGTCGCCACGAACGGCCCGTCCGAGCCCGACAGCTTCGTGGTGACGTAGGGCACCCGGTGCTGGTCGGCAGGGCGGCGCAGATTCTCGTGCTCCGCCTCGATGCCGTCGCGGGCGAGCTCGTTCCACGACGTCACCGACCACAGGTCGGCGTCGATGCCCCAGTCCTCGTCGAGCAGCCTGGCCGCCTCGCGGATCCAACCGAACCCGACGCCCGAGGCGAGCAGCTGGACACGTGGCCGGTCGGATGCCTGGGCCGCGGAGACCTGGTAGATACCGCGCAGCAGCCCCTCGACGTCGAGGTCCTCCGGCTCGGCCGGCTGGGCGACCGGCTCGTTGTAGACGGTGAGGTAGTACAAGACGTCCTCGCCGTGAGGATGGGCTGGGTCTTGGCCGTACATCCGGCGTAGGCCGTCCTGCATGATGTGGGCGACCTCGTACGCCATCGCCGGGTCGTAGTGCACGACCGCCGGGTTGGTTGCCGCCAGCAGCGGAGAGTGTCCGTCGGCGTGCTGGAGGCCCTCGCCGGTCAGCGTGGTGCGGCCGGCGGTCGCGCCGAGCAGGAAGCCGCGGGCGAGCTGGTCGGCCATCGCCCACAGCGAGTCACCGGTGCGTTGGAAGCCGAACATCGAGTAGAAGATGTAGAACGGGATCATCGGCTCGCCGTGGGTTGCGTACGCCGACCCCGCCGCCGTCGCGGACGCCACCGCGCCGGCCTCGCTGATGCCCTCGTGCAGCAGTTGACCCTGCTGTGACTCCTTCCAGGCGTTGAGCACCATCCGGTCCACGCCTTCGTAGGTCTGGCCGTGCGGGCTGTAGATCTTGGCGGTGGAGAACATCGAGTCCATGCCGAAGGTACGGAACTCGTCGGGCGCGATCGGTACCAGGCGCTTGCCGATCCCCGGGTCGCGCATCCAGTCCTTGAGCAGGCGCACCGCTGCCATCGTGGTGGCGACCGGCTGCTTCGCTCCCTGCTTGAGCTCGGCGTACACCTCGTCGCCGGGGAGCTCCAGTGGTGTGGACCGGTTGACGCGGCGGGGAAGCGAGCCGCCGAGCTGGCGACGGCGGTCCATCATGTACTCGACTTCGGGCGCGTCGGAGCCCGGGTGGAAGAAAGGCGCGACGCCGGTGCGCTCGTAGTGGTCGTCGATGTCGCGGTCGCTGATCGGCAGGTAGAGCCGGTCGCGGAACCTCTTGAGCTCCTCGACGCTGAGCTTCTTCATCTGGTGGGTGGCGTTCTTGCCCTCCAGCGCGTGGATGGTCCAGCCCTTGATCGTGTGCGCAAGGATCACCGTGGGCTGCCCGACGTGCTTGGTGGCGGCGTCGAATGCCGCATACACCTTCTTGTAGTCGTGGCCGCCGCGCGGCAGCTTCTCGATCTGCAGGTCACTCATGTGCTCGACCATGGCGCGGAGGCGTGGGTCGGGGCCGAAGAAGTTCTCCCGGTTGTAGGCGCCGTTCTCCACCGAGAAGGTCTGGAACGCACCGTCGGGCGTGCTGTTCATCTTGTTCACCAGCACGCCGTCGACGTCGCGGGCGAGCAGCTCGTCCCACTCGCGACCCCAGACCACCTTGACGACGTTCCAGCCGGCGCCCCGGAAGCTCGCCTCCAGCTCCTGGATGATCTTGCCGTTGCCGGTGACCGGGCCGTCGAGTTGCTGGAGGTTGCAGTTCACCACCCAGGTGAGGTTGTCGAGCTCCTCCCGGGCCGCGACCCGGATCGCGCCGAGGGACTCCGGCTCGGCCATCTCGCCGTCGCCGAGGAATGCCCACACGCGCTGGTGGGTGGTGTCCTTGATGCCACGGTTGGCCAGGTAGCGGTTGAAGCGGGCCTGGTAGATCGAGTTGATCGCGGTCAGGCCCATCGAGACGGTCGGGAACTCCCAGAAGTCCGGCATCAGCCGCGGGTGCGGGTAGGAGGACAGGCCCTGCCCGACCCCGTGCTGGACCTCCTGGCGGAAGTGCAGCAGCTGCTCTTCGGTGAGCCGGCCCTCGAGGAACGCGCGGGCATAGATGCCGGGCGAGGCGTGGCCCTGGATGAAGACCTGATCGCCTCCTCCGGGTGCGTCCTTGCCGCGGAAGAAGTGGTTGAAGCCGACTTCGTACAACGATGCCGAGGACTGGTAGGTGGCGATGTGGCCGCCGACCTCGAGACCCTTTCGGTTGGCGCCCGAGACCATCACCGCCGCGTTCCAGCGGATGAACGCACGGATCCGGCGCTCGATCTCCTCGTCGCCCGGGAACCACGGCTCGCGCTCCGGCGGGATCGTGTTGATGTAGTCGGTGCTGCGCAGCCCCGGCACCCCGACCTGCTGCTCACGCGCCCGCTCGAGCAGCTTGAGCATCACGTAGCGCGCTCTGGCCCGGCCTTTGGAGTCGACCATCTCGTCGAGTGACGCCAGCCACTCCTGCGTCTCCTCGGGATCGATATCGGGGATCTGGGTGGGCAGGCCTTCATGGATCACCGGGACAGTCACCGAGGGAAGTTCGTAGTCAGCCACCATCGCATCCTCCCACGCTTGAACACCCGGCGTATCCATGCGCGGCTACCGAGTGGTAGGCAGCGAATGGGCGGAAAGAGTTGCGTACATCCGGTAAACCCGATGGACTACGCGCTAACAACCTTGCATTCCGCCGCAGGGAACGTCAACGAGGAGGCATCGAACCGTGAGCGCGACCCCGACTGGGGCAGGCGTCGAGCAGGCTGGCCCGCGCATGGGGTTCAAGCGCGAGATGGTCGTCCAGGAGTTCGGCTGGGACGAAGACGTCGACGACGAGTTGCGGATGCTGATCGAGGACACGATCGACGCCGACATGGTCGACGGTGACTACGGCAACGTGGTCGAGGCGGTGGTGCTCTGGTGGCGCGACGACGACGGTGACCTCGTGGACGGTCTCGTCGACTCGCTCACCGATCTGGCCGAAGGCGGCTTCATCTGGCTGTTGACTCCGAAGGTGGGCCGCCCGGGCACGGTGGACCCTGCGGATATCTCCGAGGCAGCCGATATCGCCGGGCTGACCACCACGATCACCGCCGCGGTCAGCAAGGACTGGACCGCCACGCGGCTGGTCGCGCCCAAGGCGCGCTAGCCGGCCGCCGTCGACGTGTCCGAGGGGATCTGAGCCGCCAGCATGATCGAAGCCGTCAAGGTCTTGGCTTCGGCAGGCGTGCTGCGGCCGCGGAACCCGGTCGGCCTCCTCAAGACCGTGCAGGCGGTCAAGCGCTGGGGGCTGGGGCCGGCTGGTGGGTTCACGGCCGCGGCGGCTCGCGTCCCGCAGTGCGAGGCGCTGATCGACGAGATCGGCCCGCTGACGTTTCGTCAGGTCGACCAGCGCTCCAACGCGCTGGCAGATTCGTTGCGCCGGCTGGGGGTGGGTCCCGGCGACGGGGTCGCGATCATGTGCCGTAACCACCGGGGCTTCCTCGACGCGAGCCTGGGCGCGGCCAAGCTCGGCGCCGACATGCTGTACCTCAATACCGCCTTCGCCGGCCCGCAACTGGCGGAGGCAATCGCTCGGGAGCAGCCGACGATGATCGTCTACGACCAGGAGTTCGAGCGCCTGCTCGCCGATGTCGACCACTCTTGCGTTGCCGCGGTCACCCGGGTGCTCGCCTGGGTCGACGACCCGGCGGCTGTCTCAGCCAGTGGTTCGCACAGCCTGGAGGACTTGATCGAGCGCGGTAGCACCGCAGCGCACACCCCGCCCGACAAGCCCGGTCGGATCGTGATCCTCACCTCGGGTACGACCGGCGAGCCCAAGGGAGCGCCGCGACGCGAGGCTGGTCTCGGTGCCGCGGTGGCCCTGCTCTCGCGCATGCCGATCAAGACCCGCTGGCGCGTACACATCGCCGCACCGCTCTTCCACACCTGGGGCCTGGCGCACCTGATGCTCGCGATGCTGATGGAGACCAGCATCGTGTTGACCCGTCACTTCGACCCCGAAGACTGCCTGGACGTGATGAGCAAGCACCGGGTCGACGGCGCCGTCGTCGTCCCGGTCATGCTGCAGCGCATCCTCCGGCTGCCCGAGGACGTCCGCGTCAGGTACGACCTGTCCAACCTCAAAGTCGTCGCGGCCTCCGGTTCCGCGCTGCCCGGCGATCTTGCCGAGGAGTGGATGGACGCGTTCGGGGACAACCTCTACAACACCTACGGCTCCACCGAGGTCGCCTACGCCACGATCGCGACGCCTGCCGACATGCGCGCGGCGCCTGGGACGGCAGGCAAACCGCCCCTGGGTACGACTGTCCGGCTGTACGAGGACGACGACAGCCCGGCGAAGCCGGGGGAGCCGGGCCGCATCTTCGTCGGCAACGGCATGCTCTTCGAGGGCTATACCGGTGGGGGTGGCAAGCAGATCATCGACGGCCTGATGGCCTCGGGTGACGTCGGCCGCTTCGACGAGGAGGGACGACTGTTCGTCGAAGGCCGGGACGACGACATGATCGTCTCCGGCGGCGAGAACGTCTTCCCGCAGGAGATCGAGGACTGCCTGAGCCGCCACGAACTCGTGCTCGAGGCAGCTGCGATCGGCGTCGCCGACGAGGAGTTCGGACAGCGGCTCAAGGCGTTCGTGGTGCCGGTCGAGCCGGGCGCGGTCACCGCCGAAGAACTCCAGGAGCATGTGAAGGTGAGCCTCGCGCGCTACAAGGTGCCCCGGGAGGTGGTCTTCCTGGACGAACTGCCACGCAACGGCACCGGCAAGATCCTCAAGCGCGTGCTCGCGGAGTGGTGATGTCTCCGGAGCTGATTCCTCCCGAAGCGCTCCCCTTGGAGGTAGGGCAGGCGGCCCCGGACTTCGCGCTGCGCGACCAGCACGGGCAGGCCGTCGCTCTGTCGTCGTACCTCGGTCGTCGGGTCGCCGTGGTCTTCTACCCCTGGGCGTTCAGCCGGGTCTGTCACGGCGAGCTGCGCGCGCTGCGTGACGCGCTGCCCCGGTTCGAGAGCTCCGGGATCAGCGTGCTCGCGGTGTCGTGTGACGCGATGTTCTCGCTGCGCGCGTTCGCCGAGGCCGGGCAGCTGACCTTCCCGCTGCTGTCCGACCACTGGCCGCACGGTGCCGCGGCCCGGGCGTACGGAGTCTTCGACCCGGCCACCGGGGCCGCGAAGCGCTCGACCTTCCTCGTCGGCCCCGACGGTCACATCGCGTGGGCCGTGCACAACGGGCTCGGGGAGGCCCGAGATCTCGAGCAATACCTCCAGGTGGCCGCGGGCGACCCGGGCCGATCGTAAAGAATTCGCATCCAAATCGGAGACCGGGTAGCGCCGTGGCCGAGGTTGGTGTCTAATATTCCTTGCGAGACCGCTGGTGACCCGAGACGCCAGCGGTCTCGTTTACGTTCACCCCGGGGCGACCCGGGCCAGCGACGGTAGCTCAGCGGTAGAGCACTCGGTTTACACCCGAGCGGTCGGCGGTTCGAAACCGTCCCGTCGCACGTCGTCCTCGCCGGGCCGCGCGGGCGAGTGCTCTCGCAGGTACCCGTGGCCTCGACATGCTGCAGCCGAGTTGTGGCCGATGGCGACTCTTTTCGCCGGCTTGTGGCCGATGGCGACGATCCAGAGGGTCGAAACGTTGTCCGCATCGGCCACAAATCGGCCCCCCAACTCGGCAGGGTTAGCGGGTGAAGCGCGTGCGCGCACTGATGCTGACCAACCGGGTCACGACCATCGCCACGTAGAACACCCCGGTGATCTGTTCGAGCATCACGATGCTGCGGGCCTGACCGGAGATCGGCATCACGTCGGAGAGCCCGGTGCTCGACAGGGTCGTGAACGAGAGGAAGAGCAACTCCATCCACGACCGTGCATTCTCCGGATCGGTCGCGGCGGTGAACGCATGCGGCTGCGCTGCCTGGACAACGCTGTAGACGTGCGCGAACGCCCAGGCCAGCAGCGTGAACACGGCAATCAGCGCGAACAGTTCGTCGGTGGTGACCCGCTCGTCGGCCAGCATGTAGGCGAGCATCGCGACAGCGGCGTACAGGTAGAGCACCGCCTCGAACCCCGACGCCCACGCCGCCAGCCAGGTCTCACCACTCACGATCTGGGCCAGCAGCAGGCAGACCGCCGGAAGGGCGATCAGCCACGCGACCCAGTTCAGCAACGGCGTCGCCCGCACCGCGATGATCGTCAGCGCGAGGACGGCCAGGCCCAGGAGAGCGAACAGCTGGCGTCCTGTCGACTCCGTGTCGAGATAGGGGTACGCCAGCACGCCGAACAGCTGGGCCGCCAGCAGCGCCGCGCACGGGTTGTACCTCAGCCACGTCCACGCTCTCACGCGCCGAAGATACCGCTCCCATCTCCGCCTAGGCTGCTGCCATGACGACGCTTCGCGAGGTGGTCGACGCCTTCCACGCCAGCTACGACCCGCGGTGGGCCGATGCGTGGGACAAGGTCGGCTTGGTCACCGGTGACCCGGATGCCGAGGTGTCGAAGGTGCTGTTCGCGATCGACCCGACCCTCGACGTGGTCGAGGAGGCGGTCGCGTACGGCGCCCAACTGCTCGTCGTCCACCACCCACTGCTGCTGACACCGGTGAGCTCGGTTGCCGCCACCACGCCCAAGGGGCAAGTCGTGCACCGGCTGATCGGCCACGGCATCGGCCTGCTCACCGCGCACACCAACGCCGACACGCCCGCCCACGGCGTCAACGAGGCGCTGGCCCGAGCGGTCGGCATCATCGACCCGCAGGTGATCGTGGCCACCGACGACACCGCGCTGGAGAAGCTGGTCTGCTTCATTCCGCGTTCCGACGCCGGGCGGCTCCGGCAGGTTCTGGCCGATGCCGGTGCTGGTCGCATCGGCGACTACGACTCGGCCTCGTTCACGACCTTCGGCGAGGGCCGCTTCCGGCCGTTGGAGGGCGCCGACCCGGCGATCGGCCAGGTCGGTTCCCTGGAGGTCGTGGACGAGGCGCGGGTAGAGGTCGTCTACCCTCGGGCGATTCGCGAGGCGGCGCTTGCGGCGATGCGGGCGGTGCATCCGTACGAGGAGCCGGCGTACGACGTGTTCGGGTTGGTCGGCCAGGCCACCGCCACCCGCGGGCATGGGCGGATAGGGCCGATCGCCGACGCGCTGACCCTCCGGGAGTTCGCCGAGCAGGTCGCACGGGTCCTGCCCAAGACCGCCCACGGCGTACGCGTCGCCGGAGACCCTACCCGCGAGGTCCGCACGGTCGCGGTCGCCGCTGGTGCCGGCGACTCGCTGCTCGGACACGTCGCCGCGACCCGTGCCGACGTGCTGGTCACCAGCGACCTGCGCCACCATCGGGCCAGCGAGTTTCTCGCCGACGGCGGCCCGGCGCTGGTCGACGTCGCCCACTGGGCCGCCGAGTGGACCTGGTTGCCGGTGGCTCAGGAGCGGCTCGAGACCGGTCTGGTGGCGGCCGGCGTCGCGGCGGGTACGGTTGAGTCCCGCGTGAGCACGCTGGTCACCGATCCGTGGACCTTCCGAACCGAGCTCGATGCCTGACCCGAGGAGCCCTCGCTGAAAGCCGACCCGTTCTCGCAACTGAAACTGCTCGACGTCCAGGAGCTCGACTCCGCCCTCGACGCACTGCGCCATCAGCTCGCGACGCTGCCCGAGCTCGCCGAGATCAAGGCCGTCGAAGCCGCTCGCACCGCTCTCGACGAGCGAGCCAGGGACCTGCGGGTCACCGTCGACGACCTCACCCGCGACCAGCGGAAGGCCGACGCCGACGTCGAGCAGGTCAAGGCGCGCCGCAAGCGCGACCAGGACCGGCTCGACGGGGGCCAGCTGACCAACCCCAAGGATCTGGAGCATCTGCAGCACGAGCTGGTTTCGCTTCAGGGGCGGATCACCGAGCTCGAGGACATCGAGCTGGAGGTGATGGAGGCACTCGAGACCGCGCAGAGCGAACTGTCCCGGTTGGAAGCCGAGATCGCGGGGCACGATGCCCACCTCGCCGAGCTGGTCGCGCGTCGGGACCAGGCTGCGGGCGGGATCCGCGGGCAGAGCGACTCGGTCGCCGGCGAGCGCAAGGTGAAAGCCTCCGGTGTGCCCGCCGACCTGCTCGCGCTCTACGACCGGCTCCGGGAGTCGAAGGGTGGCGTCGGTGCTGCCGCCTTGCGTCATCGTCGCTGCGGGGGTTGTGGACTGGAGCTCAGCCCGGCCGATCTGAACGCGATCCGCGGCCGTGCCACCGACGACGTCGTGCGCTGTGAGGAGTGCAGCCGCATCCTCGTCCGCACCGCCGACTCGGGCCTCTGACAGCACCGATCTGTAAAGGAAAGTCCCCGGGACTTTGCCGGCCCGCGTCCGGTCGGCGTCTCGATACGGCCCTCGGCTAGCGCCTCGGACCACTCGACGACCCGAAGGAGGCTCGATACGACCGCTCTTGCCTGGTGTATCGAGACCCAGTCAGATCTCGGCGACCACCACGTCCAGTACGCCGGGCTTGGGTCCCGGCTCGACGGTCCAGCCGAGGTCGCGCAGTTGGGTGACGAGCGCTTGGACCGAGCCCGCCGGGGACCCTTCTTCGAGCAGCTGCCGCACCAGCCGGCCCTTGGTTGCCTTGTTGAAGTGCGAGACGACCTTGCGGATGCCGCCCACCTCGTGCAGCACCCGCACGCTCGCGACCCGGTCGGTCAGGCTGCGCGGAGGCCGCCAGAACGCCGCGTAGGTGGTCGAGCGCAGGTCGAGCGCGATGCCCTTGCCGAGAGCTTCTCGCGCCGCGGAGTCCAGGTGCTTGCTCCAGTACGTAGACACCGTGCCGACGCCGGGAAGCCTCGTGTCACCGGACAGCCGGTAGGCGGGGATGCGGTCGCCCGGCCGGACCAGCCCGAACAGCGACGACGCGATCGCCACCCAGCTCGATGCCCGACGCTTGCCGGTGGTCGAGAGGGTGTCGAACCCGAGCGCCTCGTAGAGCACGCCGGAGTAGACCCGGTCGGCTCGTGCGGCCGGTGCCTCGCGCAGGCTGCTGTTGCGTTCGACCTCGGCAAGCTGGGTCGGCCCGAGTCCGAGCACGGTGGCCGCGTTGGCCGGGTCGCCCTCGCAGAGCCCGACAAGCGCGTCGAGCACGGTCGTGCGGGCGTCGGTCAGCTCCGGGAACGTGAGTCCGGCAAGGTCGAGCGTGGTGCCACGGCGTGGCGTGGTCTTGCCCTCGGAGGGCGGCAGCAGGATCAGCACGGCGGACACTCTAGACAGCGTGTGATTCGTCTGCGAGATCGCGTCTGTTCTCCAGCGGGGCGAGCGCAGACGAATCGGCCGGTCTAGGCTCAACAGGTCAGGGAATCGTCGGACGGGGGTCAGCGTGCCGAAGCGGGTCGTACATGTCGCGAGCCCGGCCTGGAGCGCCAACGGCGACGCGTTGCGAGCAGGCATCGCCAAGGTTCAGCAGGAGCTGGGCGTAGCGCCCGACTTTCCCGCGGGCGTACGCGCCGCGGCCGAGAGCGCCGCAGCCTCCCCGCGCCTGCCCGACCTCGACCGCACCGACATCGGTTTCGTCACCATCGACCCCGAAGGGGCGATGGACCTCGACCAGGCGCTGCACTTCGAGCGCAACGGCGACGGCTACCGGGTGCATTACGCGATCGCGGACGTTGCCGCGTTCGTGACGCCCGACGACCCGATCGACGTCGAGGCCAATCGTCGCGGTGAGACCCTCTACGGTGCCGACACGAAGATCCCGCTGCACCCGCCGGTGCTGTCGGAGGGCGCGGCGTCACTGCTGCCCGACCAGGTACGGCCCGCGCTGCTGTGGACGATCGAGCTCGACAGTGCCGGCGAGGGGACCCACGTACACGTGGAGCGGGCGCGGGTGCGCAGTCGCGCGAAGCTGACCTACACGGGGGTGCAGCGGCAGTTCGACGACGGCACGGTCGACGACATGCTGGCGCTGCTGCGCACGATCGGCGAGCTGCGGATGCGTCGCGAGATCGCCCGCGGCGGGGTGTCGCTGCCGTTGCCGGCCCAGGAGATCGACTGCGGTCCGCAGGGCAACTGGTCGCTCGAGTACCGCAAGCCCAACGACGTGGAGCTGTGGAACGCGCAGATCTCGTTGCTGACCGGCATGGGTGCCGCATCGCTGATGACGGCCGCCAAGGTCGGCATCCTGCGTACGCTGCCGCCCGCTCAGCAGTACGACCTCGACCGGCTGCGTCGCACTGCCCGCGCGCTGCACGTGCCCTGGCCCCAGGGCATGAGCTATCCCGACTTCATCCGCTCGCTCGACCCGGACGCACCGACGTCGGCCGCGGTGCTGGTCGCTGCTACGCGTACGCTCCGGGGCGCCGCCTACGCCGCGTTCGACGGTGCCGTGCCCGAGCAGCCGCGGCACTCGGCGCTGGCGGGGGAGTACGCGCACGTGACCGCGCCTCTGCGCCGGCTGATCGACCGGTACGCCGGCGAGATCTGCCTGGCGATCTGCGCCGACCAGCCGGTGCCCGAGTGGGTGCTGGCCAAGTTCGAGACCCTGCCGGGGACGATGCGCGACTCCGACCGCAAGGCCGGCCAGTACGAGAACGCGCTCGTCGACCTGCTCGAGGCGGCCGTGCTCGCCGAGCACGTGGGAGAGGAGTTCGACGGGGTGGTCGTGTCGGTCGACGAGAAACACCCCGAGCAGGGCACGGTGATGGTCGAGCAGCCCGCTGTCGAGGCCAAGCTCTGGGGTACGCAGCCCCTCCCGCTGGGCGAGGAGGTGCGCGTACGCCTGGCCGACGCCGACGTACGCGCCGCCACGGTCCGCTTCGAAGTCGTGCCGGCTTAGAGCTCGGGCGGCTTCTGCCGGGCTGGAAACGGCGGCCTGCCCCGAAGTCGCGCCTGCCATGGCGATACCTGCGTGGTCGCTCGCTCCGCGGTGCGGTCGGGCGTCGCTGCCGCGATTCGGCCATCCGAGTTGGATCTAGGGCATGTCTCTTATTCCCGCCGCCGCATCCGCGGCCCCGCATCCCGACCGGCTGCGTTGGACGAGCTCAACGCAGCCCGCTGCGCCCTCGCTCACCCGCCTTGCCGGATCGAGCGCGGATACCACGGCTGCTTTCCGTCGTGAATTGCGAGACACGCCCTAGACTGTCTCCCGGATGAGCTGGCCGGGCGGCCGCGGGGAGCATGCTCCCTGAGGAAGGTCCGGGCTGCACAGGGCAAGGTGGTGGGTAACGCCCACCCGGGGTGACCCGCGGGACAGTGCCACAGAGAACAGACCGCCGCGGCTCCGGCCGCGGTAAGGGTGAAACGGTGGTGTAAGAGACCACCAGCGGTCCGGGTGACCGGATCGGCTCGGCAAACCCCACCTGCAGCAAGGTCAAGAAGGACCCTCCGGGGTCCGCGCAGATGCTCGAGGGCGGCCCGCCCGAGTCTGCGGGTAGACCGCACGAGGCGGCCGGCAACGGTCGTCCCAGATGGATGGTCGCCGACCGCGAGCGAGAGCTCGCGGCCACAGAACCCGGCCTACAGGCCAGCTCATCCGCTGCCAGTGCTCCGGCCCCTCTTGTCGGCCCCGGCAAACGGTTTCGCATCCTCGGGCCGACCCAGATCACAGACAGCTCACAGGAGTATCCGGGGAGGGGGATACCCGGCTACGGCGTACTAGAGATCGTTCATGTCTCGTACACCAGGAGTTCACCGATGCCGACCTACCTCCCCTATGCCGCCGACCTGATCGGAGTCGCGGTCCTGGTCTTCGGTCTGTTCCTGCCGCGACACCGGCGGCCGGAGTTGATCGTTGCCTACCTGACCACCAACATCGGCGTCCTCGCCGTCGCCTCCGCGCTCACGTCGAGCACGATCGGCGCGGGTCTGGGCCTGGGGCTGTTCGGCATTCTCTCCATTATCCGGCTGCGGTCCGAGGAGCTCACCCAGACCGAGGTCGCCTACTACTTTGCCGCGCTCGCCCTCGGCCTGCTGGGTGGTCTCGGCGCTGGCGCCGACACGACGGTGCTCGCGCTGATGGCGCTGGTGCTGGTGGCCATCGGGGTCGGCGACCACCCTCTGGTCGCGCCTCGCTCGTGCACCCAGCAGATGCTGCTGGATCGCGCATACCTCGACGAGACGGTGCTCTGCGCTCATCTGGAAGGGATGCTCGGCGCGACCGTCGTCTCGGTGCGGATCGTGCGGGCCGACATCGTCAACGACACCACACTGGTCGACGTACGCTATCGGCCGGCACAGCACAGCGCTCGTACCACCGAGGTCGTGCGATGACGACTCTGGTGATGGAGCGGCTCGCCCCGGTCGCGTTGGAGGACCTCGTCGAGGAGGCCGGCCTGCTGACCCGGGTCGACCGGAAGTACGTCGTCCCGGTGGCCGAGGCCTGGTCACTGCTCGACGCGGTGCCGCGCGGTACCCGGGTGCTGGAGATCGACGGTGCCCGGGAGTTCGGCTACCGCTCGCGCTATCTCGACACCCCCGACCGGGCCGGCTACCTGAGCTCGGGCCGGTCGTGCCGCCTGCGCTGGAAGGTCCGTACCCGTCGCTACGTCGACACCGGCGGATGCTGGCTGGAGGTCAAGACCCGGGGTCAGCGCGGGCAGACCCTCAAACGGCGCATCGAACATCCCGAGACCCCGCGCCTGGCCGACGAGGGGCTGGCCTTCGTCGGCGGCATCGTCGGCCAGGCAGCCGCGGGTTCCCTGGAGCCGGCGCTGGAGACGTCCTACCGCCGCACCACCTTGCTGCTCCCGGGCCACTCCGCACGGGTCACGCTCGACGTCGACCTCGCCTGGTCGGCGGCCGGCCGGCGCCTGGCCCGGCCCGGGCTGGCGATCGTGGAGACGAAGACCGGCTCGACCCCCTCGGCGGTCGACCGGCTGCTGTGGTCGCGTGGCCGCCGGCCCGTACGCATCTCGAAGTACGGCGTCGGCATGGCCGCGCTCTATCCCGAGTTGCCGCGGCTGAAGTGGCACCACACCCTCGTACGCCATCTCGACATCCCCCATCCCGAACTGGAGGACCTCCCATGAAGCACACCAGGCTCCGCACTCGCGTAGCAGCCGCCCTGGCCGCCGCCGCCCTGGCCGTCCCCGCTCTGGGCGCCTGCGGGGCCGCCGCGGACGGCACCGCGAGCACCAGTTCGACCGGAAGCAGTGCCGCGGGGGTCGCCGCGAGTACGACGTTGTACACCCTCGACGACACCCATGCGGACGCGAACGACGGCGACTACGACACGACCGATGCCACCACGATCACGCTCGCCGACGGCGCCAGCACCGTCGACGGCGACGGTGCCAGCGTCGACGGCGACGTCGTCACCATCACCGCGCCGGGGACCTACCTCGTCTCGGGCACGCTCACCGACGGCCAGCTCGTCGTGTCCAGTGACGCCGACGGCAAGGTCGTCGTCGTCCTCGACGGCGCCTCGATCACCTCCACCACGACCTCGCCCTTCGTGGTGACCCAGTCCGACGAGACGGTGGTCGTGCTGGCGGACGGCTCCGACAACCATCTGTCCGACGGAGCGGACTCGGGCGCCGACGACGACGAAGAGGATGCTCCCAACGCAACGCTCTACTCCCAAGACGACCTGACCATCGCCGGTTCCGGGTCCCTGACGGTCGACGGCAAGAGCGCCGACGGCATCACCAGCAAGGACGGCCTGGTCATCCTGTCCGGCGACATCACCGTGACAGCGGCCGACGACGGCATCCGGGGCAAGGACTACCTCGTGGTGGAGAGCGGCACCCTCGACGTCACCGCCGGTGGCGACGGCCTCAAGTCCGACCAGGACAGCACCGACGACGGCGACGCGCTCGGCTGGGTCCGGCTCGACGGCGGGACCGTCACGGTCTCCGCCGGCTCCCAGGGCATCGACGCGGTCGGCTCGGTTGATGTCGAGGACGGCACGCTCACGGTGACCGATTCCGAGGAGGGCATCCAGGCTGCCGTCATCGCCATCGCCGGCGGCAGCATCGGCTTGACCGCCAGCGACGACGGCATCAACGCCACCAGCCACACCGAGACCGGCGGCACCGAGCAGGTCGAGGACGGTGTCACGCTCGACATCACCGGCGGCACCACCGTGATCGTGGCCGGTGCCGACGGCATCGACTCCAACGGCACCGGTTCGATCAGTGGCGGCACGGTCGCGATCTCCGCCCGCAGCGGCGGCGGTGGTGACGGCCCTCTCGACGTCAACGGCACCCTGACCGCACCCGGCATCCTCACCCTCTCCTCGGTCACCTCGGGCGAGAAGGTCAGCGTCACCGACTCCGGCGGCTCCGTGGTCGCGAGCTTCGTCGCGGCCTCGTCCTCCTCGACCGTCGTTGTCGCGGCCGGGATCACTTCTGGCGAGAGCTACACCGTCACCGTCGGGAAGGAGTCCACCACCGTGACCGCGACCGACGCCGACGAGGCTTCCACCGCCATGGGCGGCGGTGGCGCAGGCGGTGGTTCCGGCGGTGGTCCCGGCGGTGGGGGTGGTCCCGGTGGTGGATCCGGCGGCGGATCTGGCGGCGGGTCCGGTGAGCCCCCTGGCACGGACTCTCGATGACTGAGCACAAAGCTCGCCGGATAGGCCGCCGGGCCTTCCTGATCGGCGGTGGGGCCGTCGCGTTGACCGCGGGGGGTGCCAGCTCCTGGGCACTCAACACCTACGTCATCGACCACGTCCAGGTGTCCGACACCGATGCCTACGAGCAGGCCAACGGTGTCACCGACGGCGCCAAGCTCGACACCAGCGACGTCGTCGCCACCGATAACAGGTGGAGCGCGGACGGAACCACGGTCAAGGTCACCAAGGTGCGGACCGGGTCCGGCTCGGAGGCCGTCACCTACTTCGTCGCGCACGTGGCGCTGTCCGACGCCACCGTGTTGCGGACCGGGTTCGCCGACGACGAGTTCGGCGAGAACATCATCGAGAAGACCTCGGTGATCGCGGCCCGCAAGGGGGCTGTGTTCGCCGTCAACGGCGACTACTACGGCTTCCGCAGCACCGGCATCCAGATTCGCAACGGTGTGGTCTACCGCGACAAGGGTGCCCGTGAGGGCATCGTGTTCTACGCCGACGGCAAGGTGGCGTTGTACGACGAGACGAAGACGAGCGCGCAGGAACTGCTCGACGCCGGCGCCTGGACCACTCTCTCCTTCGGCCCCGCGCTGGTGGCGAACGGCGCGATCCTCGGCGGGATCGACGACGTCGAGATTGACACCAACTTCGGCAACCATTCGATCCAGGGCTCCCAGCCGCGTACCGCCGTCGGCGTGCTCGACACCAACCGTCTCGTGTTCGTGGTGGTCGACGGCCGGGAGAAGGGCTACAGCAAGGGTGTCACGATGACGGGACTGGCCACGATCATGAAGGACCTCGGCGCCCGGACCGCGTACAACCTGGACGGCGGCGGTTCCTCGACCATGTACTTCCAGGGCGAGGTGATCAACGAGCCGAGCAACGGTGGGGAACGCGGAGTCTCCGACATCCTCTACATCGCCGGGTGAGCCGTCATGGCCGACCTGCTCGTCCTCATCCCCGCCTATCAGCCGGAGCCGACCCTCGCTGATCTCGTCGCCGAGCTCCGTGCCGCCCGGCCCGGCCTCGACGTGCTGGTGGTCGACGACGGCTCGGGACCGGCGTACCGTCCCGTCTTCGCGGCCGCTGCCCGGGCCGGCGCGCGAGTCCATCACCTCGCGGTCAACCATGGCAAGGGCTATGCCCTCAAGGCCGGCTTCGAGATGCTCGCCGGGATCGGCCGGCCAGTGGTCACCGCCGACGCGGACGGCCAGCACGCGGCCGGTGACATCCTGCTGGTCGGTGACGCCATCGCCGCCGAGGACACGATCGTGCTCGGCGTCCGCGCCTTCGACACCGCGGTCCCGGTGCGTTGCCGATCCGGCTACGCACCGG
>JASGGG010000061.1:0-19006 GCA_047605165.1 Nocardioidaceae bacterium | reverse complement strand
GATCCCGAGGTGATCTGGACGCTGTTGCGCGAGGAGGGGGTGACTCACTTCAGTGCCGCGCCCACGGTGTTGACGATGATCGCCGAAGCGGGTAGCGCGGCACCGCTCGAGGGGAGGGTCCACGTCGACACGGGCGGCGCTCCGCCCTCGCCGACGCTGTTGCAGCGGCTGCACCGGCTCGGCTTCGACGTGACACACCTCTACGGCCTCACCGAGACGTTCGGCCCGGTCGCCGTCAATGTGTGGCAGCCCGAGTGGGACGACCTGGACCCGGCCACCGCGGCCAAGCTCCGCGCCCGTCAGGGCGTCGGCAACATCGCGGCCGCCCCCATCCGGGTCCTGGACCGCGCAGGGGACGACGTCCCCGCCGACGGCAGGTCGGTGGGGGAGATCGCCCTGCGCGGCAACGACGTGATGCTCGGCTATTACCGCGACCCGGCGGCGACAGCTGAGGTCGAGCGGAGCGGGTGCCTGCTCACCGGCGACCTGGCCGTCATGCACCCGGACGGCTACGTCGAGATCCGCGACCGGGCAAAGGACGTGATCATCTCCGGCGGGGAGAACATCGCCTCGGTCGAGGTGGAGCGGGCCATCGACAGTCATCCCGATGTGATCGAGAGCGCTGTCGTGGGACGCCCGGACGAGCGATGGGGAGAGGTTCCGATTGCCTACGTCACCCGACGGGAGCGGGCCGCCTTGACCGAGGAGCAGCTGACGGACTTCCTCCGGGGCAGCCTGGCCGGCTTCAAGATTCCCAAGGAGATCCACTTCGACTCCCTGCCGAAGACTTCGACCGGAAAGGTGCAGAAGAATGTCATCCGCCAGCGGCTCCTCGACCGTTGAGCCAACCGCGAGTGGCGGCACCGCTCGGTTCGGCCTGGGCACCGTCCAGACCGTGCGAGGACCGATCCGGGCGGCCGATCTCGGCGAGACCCTCATGCACGAGCACGTGTTCGTCCGGGATCACGAGGTGGAGGTCAACTACCCAGGCTTGTCCGAGGAGGACACGCGCCACGACGCCGCGGTACGCAAGCTGCGAGACGCCGCGGCGCGCGGCGTGCGGTCTGTCGTCGACCTCACGGTTCTCGGCCTGGGACGCGACGTCGCGGCGGTGCGCCGGGTCGCCGAGCAGGTCGACGTCAACATCGTGGTGGCCACCGGCCTCTATACCTACGACGATGTGCCGTTCGCCTTCCGCTTCTTCGGCGACGGCCCGCCCGCCCAGCGGCGTGACCTGCTGACCAGTCTCTTCGTGCGCGATCTCACCGACGGGATCGGCGAAACGGGGGTCCGGGCCGCTGTCCTGAAGTGCGCGACGGACTCCCCCGGGGTGACGCCCGGTGTGGAGCGCGTCTTGCGTGCGGTTGCCCGAGCACACCGCGAGACCGGTGCGCCTATCTCCACCCACACGGACGCGGTGACGCGGCGAGGGCTGGATCAGCAGGCGGTGTTCCGCCGCGAGGGCGTCGACCTGGAGCGGGTGGTGATCGGACATTGCGGTGACAGCGACGACTTGGACTACCTGCAGCGGCTCATGGACGCCGGCTCGGTGATCGGCATGGACCGATTCGGCCTCGACCGGAGGCTGCATTTCGATCGCCGGGTCGACACCGTGGCCGCGCTCTGCGCACGAGGGTACGCCGACCGGATGGTGCTCTCGCACGATGCTCCTTGCTTCACCTGCAACTTCGAGATCAGGCGGGATCCCGAGGCCTTGCCGCGGTGGCGGCTGACCCACCTGCACGACGAGGTGATCCCCGCGCTGAGAGATAGGGGAGTGACGGCAACCCAGGTGACACAGATGCTGGTGGACAACCCGATCCGGGTGCTCGCGGCCCCGTGACCTCGGCCAGTGGTCTGCATCCCTTGGCTGGCGGGGTTCCGGCGGGTAACATCGCTGCGTGCGTTATTCGCAACGTTGAACATACTATATACACGAACGGTGGCTCCCGCGGTGGCCCTCAGGACACGACGCGGTGCGGCAATCGATGAGCGGGAAGGCGTGATCGCATGGCTGACGACCACGATGTCGTGGTTCTCGGTTCGGGCGCCGCTGGCCTGACTGCCGCCCTTGCGGCCGCGGTCAGCGGTGCCTCGGTCGTCCTGTTCGAGAAGGCGGAGCTCCTCGGCGGCACCACTGCGCTGTCGGGCGCAGGAATCTGGATTCCGGACAACCCGTATGCACGGGCGGCCGGAGTCGACGATGACCGCGAGCGCGGACTCGCCTATCTGGCCAGCCTGTCCAACGGGATGATCCTTCCCGAGCTGGCCGAGGCCCTGGTCGACGGCGGGCCGGAGTTGCTCGACTTCTTAGAGCAGAACACCGAGCTGCGTTTGCAGCTGGTGCCCGGCTATCCCGACTACCACCCGGAGCAGCCGGGGGGTCTCCCGGGCGGGGGGCGGGTGCTCGAGCCCGGTCTGGTGTCGTTCCTGGGCCTGGAAGAGTGGATCGACCGCATCGCCGGCGAGCCGAAGCGGGTGGTGCTGGCTGAGATGCCGCTCGGTGGAGGCACGGGGGTGCTCGGGCCAGACGTCGCGGCGCAGCGCGAGCGGGATCTGGTCGAGGGACTCGGCCGCGCGCTGGTCGGCGGCCTGCTCAGGGCCTGTCTGGCTCGCGAGGTGGCAGTGCACACCGGGGTACGAGGGTTGCGGCTGGAGATGGCCGGCGGGGCCGTGAGCGGGGTCGAGGTCGAGGAGGGAGGCGAGCGCCGACGCGTCGCGACCCGCTCGGTGATCCTGGCGACAGGCGGTTTCGAGTACGACCCGGCCCTGGTTCGTGACTTCTTGCGCGGGCCGATCACCCGCGCGATCGGGGCTCCGACGAACTCCGGCGACGGGCTGCGGATGGCGATGCGGGTCGGCGCGCAGCTCGGCAACATGCGCGAGGCGTGGTGGTCGCCGGTGCTCAGCTATCCAGGGCGACGTCGTGACGGCGGCTCCAACGGCCTACTCATCTCGCGCGAGCGATCCGTTCCGGGCTCGATCATGGTGAATCGCCAGGGGAGACGGTTCGCGAACGAGGCCGCCAACTACAACGCCTTTGGCGGCGCCTTCCACCGGTTGGACGAGTCGACGTTGGGCTACCCGAACATTCCTGCCTATCTGGTCTTCGACCAGGGCGCCGTCGACCGGTTCGGCGTGTTCGGGGGCGCGCCCGGCGATCCCGCCCCGGACTGGATCGCCCGGGCCGATTCCCTGGAGGCGCTGGCCGAGGAACTGGGGGTCTCCGCGACTGGGCTCGTTGCGACGGTCGAGGCATTCAACACGAACGCCCGGCTCGGCGTCGACCCGGACTTCAGCCGGGGGGCGAGCGCCTACGACCGCTTCCCCGGCTGGCGGATGACGGGCGACGACTCGCCGTACTCCACACTCGGCCCGCTGGAGAAGCCACCGTTCTACGGCGCCAAGGTCGACAGCTCCGCCCTCGGCACCAAGGGCGGGCCACGGACCGACACCGTTGGTCGCGTCCTGGACGTCGACGGTGCCCCGATTCCGGGGCTTTACGCCGCTGGCAACGTCATGGCCAACCCGACCGGCATGGTGTACGGCGGGGCGGGCGCGACCCTGGCTGTGGCCGGAGTGTTCGGTCTGCGGGCAGGTCGGGCTGCTGTCGCGGACCTGGGTCGCGCGGGGTGAGCCCGGTTGCCCCACAGCGGGTCAACTACGTGGCCCGTCGCAACCCCCGGCTCAGCCATGACGAGTGGGTGCGGCAGTGGCGTGAGCACTGGCAGTTGGCGCAATCCTTCGCGGAGACCGACACGATCCGCCGGTATACGCAATGCGAGGTGCTTTTCGACACCTCGAGCAGTCCGCGGGACGGCTTCGCCTCGGCTGAGTACGTGTCGACGGCGGCCCGGGAGCGCAATCGCTCCGCCGAGGCGTATCACCGCCGGATGCGCGAGGACGAGCGACGCATCTTCGATCGGATCGTCGCGGAGACGATGTTCATCGGGGACCACCATCTGCTGGCAGGCAGCGGCAGCGGGCCCTTCAAGATCGTGCGATTCGTCCGGCGACGACCGGACGTGGACCCGGCCGACTTCGCCGCCGCCTGGCTGATCGGCCACGGTCGGCGGGTCGCCTCGTCGGGGTCGATCCTCGGCTACGCCCAGAACCACCCGATCGAGCCAGACGGTCCGAGCGGGTGGGGCCTCGCGGTGGACGGTGCCGAGGAGATCTGGTTCGCCAGCGCGGCGAGCGCCCGGGACTATCTGGCTTCAGAGGAGCTGGCCTGGGCCGATGCCGAGTCACCCGTGTTCGAGGTCATCGACGCGATCGTCACCGACGAGGTCGTGTTGCGCGACGGCGACTGACACCAAGGTGGAGTCGTGGTAGTCGGCCGGGTCTCCTGTCTGGCCGAATACGGTCACCGTCAGATACCGGTTGACCGCGTCGGCAGGGTTCCAGCACTGATGGGCGAGGCCGGCCGGCACGATGGCCAACTGAAGCGGCTCGATCACGTGCGAGTCGATTCCCACGTCGATCCCGAGAGGCCCGTCGAGGGCCAGGTAGTAGCGGTCCACCGGCATGAGCTGGAGGGCAGTCGGCCGGGTTCCCGGCGGGCGCGCCTCGACGTCCAGCGCGGTGTGTGCCGAACCCTGGCGTGGGCCGGTCAACTCGGAGCGTCCGGTGCGTTCGAGGGCGGTGTCGTCGACGGACGCGATCGCCGGCACCAACCCACCGACCTCCTCGAGCGGCGCGGGGACCGACAGGGGCCGGCGGATGCGCACGCCCGGCGTGATCACTTCGAGGTGGATCTCGTCGGTGTCGGAGTCGTTCCAGTTGTGGTGCGGCAGACCCTGCGGGATGAGGACCGCTGATCCTGGGCCGAGGGTCCGCTGCGTCGCCCCCAGCGTGATCGAGATCGTGCCCTCGATGACGAAGTACGTCTGGTCGCCGTCGACATGTTTGTGCGAGGGGGGGCCAGCCGCCCCGGCGGGCACGAGCGTGGCGATGAGCACGCAGGAGTCGCTCATGTGCAAGACCTGCCCGCGGTAGCCCTTCGGGTACTCGATCTCCGCCGAGCCGAAGTCGATCTCCTTCACGCGGAGCGTCATTTCGCGAGAGGCCTTTCGTCATTTCTCGAAGGGTTTAGGGCGTGTCTCCCAGAGCGGTCCAAAAAGCGGTTGTCAAACAATTTCGGATTCCTTCATCGGGTGGGGAGTCAGCAGCGCCTTACTAATCATCTCGGCCGCGTGAAGAATGTGCTTTTCCGCCGACTTGGCCTGGTCCTCGCGGTAGGTGATCAGGTTGAGGCAGCTGCGGGGCGAGGCCCCGATGATAGGGGCGGCGACGGCGTAGGCCCCCTCGATGATCTCGCCGTGGCTGGTCGCGTAACCGCGGGAGCGCGCCTTGGCGACGGCGTCTGGCTCGCCGGGCAGCGCCGGCCCGGCGGCCAGGAGGGCATACGCGGCGGCTCCTCTGTCGATGGGCGTTCGCATGCCGACCGGGAATCGGACGTGGAACGTCTCCGGGGTCGGTTCCACCAAGGCGATCGAGACGGCGGCGTCCGGCTCCGCGACATATAGGGAAACGGTGCAGCCGACCTCGTCGGCCACCTTGCGCATGCTCGGGAACGCCGCCTCTCGTAGAGCTGGAAGGTAGGTGTCCGCGAGGGCGGCCAGGCGGGCGCCGGGCCGGTAGACACCGTCGCTGCCCTGGGTCACGAAACCGAACGAGGCGAGCGTCTGCAGCAGCCGATACGCGATGGTCCGGTGCACACCCAACTCGTTGGCCATGCCCTGGACTGTCATGCCGTCGGCAGAGTCGACGACTGCGATCAGCGCACGCAAGCCGCGAGCCAGCGTCTGGCTTCCCGCTTGCGGCTGCTGACCCTTGGACTTGGGCAAGATGTGTCTCCTCGGCGATGTCGGGCGCGGCAGGGACGCCCGCACGGGCACCTGCATCGTACGACCAAGACGCACGGAGTTCGCTGCCCGTGCGGCGAGATGGGGCGTGGGCACCGTCACGGCCCATCGTGGATCGCCGGACCAGATGAGACGGAGGTTGCCGCTCGCACCGCCGGGATGACCTCGTCGGTGAACAGGGATCCCTCTGGGCGACCGTCGGGGATCAGACCCGGACCGACCACGACGAATCGATCGATGCCCAAACCGGCCAAGGCGAGGATCTGCGCGGTGCACTGTTCGGGGTCGCCCACGACCGCGAACCGTCGGATGAAGCCGAAGTCAACGCGCTCCCCGATCAGTTTGTCGTGGCTGAAATCGCTGTGTTTTGTCATGTCGTAGCCCCGCCGGATTGCGTCATAGGCCCTTTTGTCCGCGGGATCGCCGGGACCGGCGGCGGTGGCTCGCTCCATAATCTGGAAACGGGCCAACGGCATGACGATTCGGGTAGCCGCTTCGCGGATGGTGTCGCCGTCGCGATGACAGACAACCGGTATCTGGAGACCGTAGGAGATCGGTTGTCCCGCCAGTCCGGCTTCGGCGCGGGCCTTCCGCGCCAGTTCCAACGCCCAGCCGACGCGCTCCGCGCTCGCTCCGACGCTGAAGGTCACCCGTTCGGCGATCCGGGCGGCCATCGCGATGACCTTCGGGCCACTGGCCGCGACGTCCAGTGGGACTTTGGCCAGATCCGGTGGCAGCCACCGCAACTGTGCTGCCTCCGGGCGGTCACCCAGGGACAGGGAGCGAATGGGGCGGGCCTCGTCTCCGCCGGTCGGCTCCGCGGCGAAGGTGACCTCCTGCCCGCGCAGGAGCGCCTGGATGTCGCGCAGCGCCTGTTCGAAGCGTCGCAGCGGCGTCGGGCCGGAACCGAGATATGCCAGCGCGGAGTCTCCACGCCCCAAGCCGAGAACGTGTCGCTCCCCCGAGGTCGCCTGCAGGGTCGCCGCGGCGGCCGCGATCGCGACAGGGTGGCGGCTGAGCGGATTGGTGACGCCGGTCGCCAGCATGAGCCGCTCGGTGTGTTCGGCCCAATGGGCCATCAGCACGTACGGGTCAGCGCCCAGTGACTGGGAGTCCATGAAGGACTGGCCGTCCCAGCCTTCCGCCTCCGCGGCGGCGGCTGCGGAGGCGGGGTGCAGACTTCCCGGGCCACCGGCCCGCCACAACTCGACCATCGGCGGGGCCGGGTCACACGCGTCCGGGGCGATCAGGGTCGATGGGCTCGATGCCGACCTCGATGGCCTTGATGAGCATCGCCATGAACGCCGAGTAATACCGGGCGATGCGGATGAAGCCCGTGCCGAACCACAGTCCTGGCTGCGCGGACCGCCGCCAAGTGTTGAGGTACTCGCCGTCGGCGGCCCGCCCGTACGCATGGTCGACCTTGGCGGCGGCGTCCCCGAGCATCGGCGCGATGTGTCCCCAGAACTGGTGGTAACCCGTGGCGAAGACGATCAGATCCACAGCGAGCTCGGAGCCATCGCTGAACACGACGGTGTCGCCTTGCACCCGCGAGATCTCGACGCCCTGCTTGAGGTGGACCCTGCCGTCCGCGATGAGGCTGGAGGCCCCGATGTCGATCTGGTAGCTGTCGACGCCAGACATGTGCGCGCCGATGATGCCGGTGCCGTCCGGACCCCATTGCAACTTGAACCCCGCGGCCGCGAGCCGGTCCAGCAGCTCGCGGTCGTGCTCGGCTCCGAGTTTGACGAGCTCTCGTTGAAGATCGTCGCCCGGCCCCTCGAACGGCAGCGCGTAGGCAATCTGGTCGAGGAACTCCGGTGGCCGAGTGGCGTCCTCGGTGAACAGGGAGTTCCACAGCTTGTGGTAGGCCTCGAACGACACGACGTATGTCGAACTCCGCTGCAGCATGGTGACGTCGGCGCCGTGCTCGTAGAGATCCTGCGCCAACTCGTGCCCGCTGACGCCGGCACCGACGACGAGCACGTTGCGGCCTGAATACTCTGCCGCGTCCTGGAATGAGTCCGAGTGGACGGCCCGGCCTTGGAAGGACTCGAGGCCGGGGACAGCGGGGATTTTTGGGTCGCCGAACATACCGCCGGCGACCACGAAGTGACGCGGGTGCAACTCGGCTGTGGTGCCGTCCGCCCGCTCCACGCGCACGGTCCACACCTGGGCCTCGTCGTCGTAGCTCGCTTCGCGGAAGGTCGTGCCGGTCCAGACGTTGAGGTCGAGCAGCGTGGCGTACGACTCCAGGAAGTCGGCCCACTTGTCCTTGGGCGTGTGTGCCGTCCAGGTCGGTGGCAGCGGCAGATAGGGGAGGTGGTCTCCCCACACGGTGCTGTGCAGCGCAAGCGAGGCGTACCGCTTGCGCCAGGTGTCGCCGACGCGGGCCTCCCGCTCGATGACCAGGGTGGGCACTGAGAGCGCACCCAATCGCGCTGCGATGGCCAGCCCGTTGTGCCCGGCGCCGAGGACAACTACCGCCGGTTCCTCGTCTTCGAAGGCCGCCTGCCGTCGGCGGTCGTCCGACCAGCGGGTCCGGTCCATGACCACGTCGTACACCTTGCCGTCGGGGCGCCGGTGGCCGATCCGCTCGGGGTGGTCGGCCAGCGCGAGCAGCTGGCTCTGTACCCGCTCGGCGACGGGCCGGCCGTCCTCCACGACGAGGTGAACGTAGCCGCGCACCACTCGGTCGGTGGTCCGGAAGTCGAAGAACGCGTCGACACCGCCCTCGCCGAACTCGGGTGGCACCTCATGGTTGACTGCGAACTGGCTTGCGTGGGCGGTGGCCATCAGGTCGATCAGCCACGGCACGAGCGCGTCTCGCCCGATGCGGTGCGAGAAGTCCCAGTCCAGAGCCATGAAGTCACGCCAGGTCGCCGTCTCGGCGAACAGCTCGCGACCATCGGCGATCGAGCGGCTGGCGACGACCCCGGCCAGGCCGTCGAGCCAGGCCTGGGCGAGTTGCTCCGCAGTGGCGTCGGCCAGGTCTGGCGGCGGGGATTGGAGTGCGGTGTTCGTCATTGCCTCGTCCTTCAGCATGGAGCGACTAAACCCTTCCTCTAAAGCATATAACGCGCAGTGTGACGCTATATTTGCACGATAATCCGCACCTTGTGGTCCGTCAAGGGCGGCGTCGCAGCCCCCGTCGGGCCAGGTCGGCCCCATTGACGGCGATGCCAGTGCCGCCGTAGGTTCGCTATTGTGATCACCCTGTGCGCAATATGCATCATCCTGTGTCGAGCCGGCTCGAGCCGCTGATGGCCGCCTTCGATGTCGAGCGTCGGGTCGAACCCGGCACCGTGGCCGTCCTCGACCGGTTGGCCCGCTGGGACCTGACCAGTATCGCGACGATCCGCAGCACCTACGCCGCGGTCGCCGCACCGCCGGCTCCAGCGGACCCGCGGGTCACCCGCGAGGACGCCGTCATCGCCGGCGTCGACGGCCGCCCCGACGTCCGGGTCCGGTGGTACCGCCCGGTCGGCGCCAGTGGCCCACTGCCCGGTGTGGTCTGGCTCCATGGCGGCGCGTACATCATGGGCAACCTCGAGGAGAACGACGACCGCCTCGATCGGATGGCGATCGCGCTCGATTGCGCGATTGTCTCCGTCGATTGGCGACTTGCCCCCGAGCACCCGTACCCAGAGGGCCTGGATGACGCCGACACGGTGTGGCGGACGGTGTCCGGTGACCCGGCCCGGTTCGGGCTGGACCCGAGCCGGGTGGTGCTGGCCGGCGCTAGCGCCGGCGCGGGCTTGGCCGCAGCGCTCTGCCTGCGGCTGCGGGATTCGGGTCAGCCCCAACCGCTGTTGCAGTTGCTGATCTATCCGATGCTCGACGACCGGGAACTGACCGCGTCGATCAAAGCGGCGGCCGAGCCTGGGCACTGGGGCCTGTGGCACATCGAGGCCAACCGCATGTGCTGGGCGGCGTACCACTCCGGGCTGGGCGACGATATCCCTGCGACGGCGGCGCCGGCCCGGGCCGAGGACCTGAGCGGAGTCGCGCCGGCGTTCCTGGCCATCGGCGACGCTGACGCCTACCTCGACGAGAACCTCGCCTACGCCGCGCTGCTGTCCAGTTCTGGGGTTCCGACCGAGCTGCATGTCTACCCAGGCGTCATCCACGGTGGGTTCGGCGCGCCGCCGCGCACCCCACGGACGGCGCAGTTCCTGCGCGACGTCTATGCCGCCCTCGGCTACGCCTTCGACCTGCCCGCGTCTGCGGGCTGAGCGGGCAGCCCGCGCATGCAGGCGCAACCGGAGCCCGACTGGGCGGAGCGGGTGCGGCGGCTCGAGGACGAACGCGACGTTACCAATCTGATCCTCGGGTACGGCCCCGCGGCCGACGCCGGGCGGTCCGAACTGGCCGCGTCGCGATGGCTGCCGGAGGGCGTCTATGACTGGGACGCCGCCAGCCCGGCGCTGCCGGGCCGCTCGGCGGTGGAGGCCCTGCTGGAGGGTGAGCCCCACCAGTCGTTCGTGCGGGAGGGAGTCGCGCACGTCGCCGGGCCGCCGCTCGTGGTGGTCGACGGCGACACCGCCCGGGCGCTCAACTACTCGCTGATCCTGCGGCGGGACGGTGACGGCTACCGGGTCTGGAGGGTCAGCGCCGGGCGCTGGGACCTGCGTCGGACCGAGCAAGGCTGGCAGGTCGTCCGCCGGACCAATCGCCTGCTCGACGCTACCGGCGCTGGGAGCAGCCTGTTCGCCGAGAGCCTGCCCCTCTCCGGCTCAGGTCTCGGCGATCAGAGCGTAGTCAGCGGAGGACCTCGTCGGCCCGGGCCTTGATCTCGGCCAGGAACTCCAGGTGTTCGTCGAGCGAGCCCAGCCCGTTGCGCGCACTGGTGACGACAAGGTCGGTCGCGCCGGCCGCCCGCAGCCGCGGCATCGCGGCGAGGCTGGGCTCGAGCCAGGATCCGGTCGACTCCCCGAGCAGGTTGAAGACCGCGCGGAAGCCCTCGACCGGGCGGCCCTGCGCTCGCAGCAGATCCTGCAGCCGCAGCCAGCTCCGATCGGCGGCCTCGTTCATGGCATAGCCGAAGATGAACCCGTCGGCCAGCTCGGCGGCGCGCCGCAGCGCCGGCTCGGATGAGCCGCCGCACCAGATCGGGATCGGCCGGGTCGGTGCCGGGTTGAGCGCGGCTCGGTCGATCCGGTCGAACTCGCCGGTGAACGTGATCGGCTCGCCGGACCAGAGCTGGCGCAGGTACGGAATCTGTTCGGCGATCCGGCGCGCCCGCGTCCTCCAGTCCATCCCCAGCACCTGGTACTCGACGGGGTTGTACCCCAGCCCCACACCGAGCCGCAGCCGGCCGCCGGAGAGCAGGTCGACGTCGGCGGCCTGTCGTGCCACGAGCACGGTCTGGCGCTGGGGGAGGATCAACACCCCGGTGACGAGTTCCAGGCGGCTGGTCACGGCGGCGATGTACCCGAAGGCCACGAGTGGATCGTGGAACGCGTCCCGCTCGGTGTAGACCCGCTCCGGCATCGGGTGGTCCCGAGGACCTGGAACGGCGCCGATCACGTGGTCGAACAGGCTGAGGTGGTCGTAGCCCAGTCGCTCCACCGTGGTCGCGAACCGGTGCAAGGCCTCGGGCGACCCGCCCAGCTCGTTGTGCGGGTAGGCCACGCCGAGCCTCGGCTGTTGCGGCATCCTCGCTCCTTTCGTGACGGGTGGCCCTGCAGGCCAAAGGGGGTTCTTGCGGACTCGCAGGTCAGTGCCTACGATAGCGGCGCGTACATTATAAGAACAATACGGTGCGATAGTTACACCATCACCGACTTAGGCGGCCTTATGCCTCTCGCCCTGTGCTGCATGTCCCACAGTCCGCTCCTCGACCTTCCCGGGCCGTCGCGAGAGCTTCTGGAGAACGTCGAAGGGGCCATGGCGCAGGCTCGGGACGCCGTCCTCGAGTTCGACCCGGACCTGGTGGTGATCTTCGCGCCAGACCACTACAACGGCTTCTTCTACAAGGCGATGCCACCCTTCTGCGTCGGCACCGCCGCGAGCGGCGTCGGCGACTACTCGACTCCGAGCGGGCCGCTGGACGTGCCCGAGGCGATCGCCCGCGGCTTAGCCGAAGCCGCCTGGGCTGACGGCGTCGACGTGGCAATCTCGACCCGCATGGACGTCGACCACGGCACGGTCCAGCCTCTGGCCAGGCTTTTCGGCACCATCACGGCCAAGCCGGTGGTGCCCATCTTCATCAACTCTGTCGCGGCGCCGCTCGGACCGCTGCGGCGCACCCGGATGCTCGGCCGCGCCGTTGGCCGCTACCTGCTGACCTTGGAGCGACGTGTCCTGATCGTGGGCTCGGGCGGCCTGTCCCACGACCCACCGGTCCCGACGCTCGAGACCGCGACCGAAGCAGTGCGCGAACGGATCGTCGCCGGGCGCCCCCTGAGCAGCGCCGAGCGAGCCGCTCGGCAGGACGCCGTGATCGCGGCGGCCGCCGAGTTCGCCCGGGGCGAAGGCAGCCTGCAGGAGCTCAACCCGGACTGGGACCACCGGGTGCTACAGATGTTCGACGAGGGACGGCTCGAGGAGTTCGATGACTGGACCAACGAGCAGATCGCGGCCGAGGCCGGCAACTCGGCTCACGAGACGCGCACCTGGGTCGCGGCCTTCAGTGCGCTCTCGGAGGCCGGGCCCTACCGGGTGGCCACCCAGTACTACCGCGCGGTGCCGGAGCTGATCGCGGGCTTCGCGGTTCGCACCGCGTTCGCTGCATGACCGGGCTGGCGGGCCGCCGCCCGCGCCCGCCGGTGGAGGACTACGTGCGCCGGCTCCCCTCTCCTGCCGGCGGCGACGGCCAGCCGCTGCTCGACGCCGAGACCTGCCTGATCCGCGAAGTCGACTCGCGCGCAGGTGAGGCCAGCGACTTCCAGGCTCATCCTTGCGACAAGTTGGTGTGGGCCCTCGAGGGCGATCTGACCCTCGAGACGCCCGGCTCGAGTGTGGTCCTGCGGCCGGGGTCCGCAGCCTGGATACGGTCCGGTGCGGCTCACCGGGAGCGGGGTGGAGACACCGCTGGCCGGCGCCTGGAGATCCTGCCTCGGCCGCCGGCTCGTGGGCGGGACCTGCGGGTACCGTCTTCCCCGCCCTCGGGCGGGGCCGCCGTCGCGCTGAAGGATGTCGCCGAGGTGGCTGTGCGCGAGCCGGTTCCGGGCTTCCAGATCCGCGAGCTGTTCGGGTGGGCCGACGGTTGTGCCGATGTCTCGCTGCGGCATGCCCGCGTCCGTCCGCCTGCCGGCGGTATCGGCTGGCACATCCACCCGTTCGACCAGGTGTACTTCGTGCTGGCCGGCACCCTCCATGTCGAGATCGCCCAGTGGACGTTCGACGTCGACCGTGACTGCCTGGTGTTCCTGCCGGCCGGCGTGCCACACCGGAACTGGGTGGTGGGGGACGTTGTCGAGGAGCATTTGGTGCTGCTGCTTCCGGCGCCGTCGCCGGGCTCGGCGATCGACTACTTCGTGGACTTCGCCCTTACTGGCGAGCTGCTCCGGGCGCCGCAGGTATGACCGAGCCTGGGTCGGCCGCGCAGTTCGGGCCTCGCACCGGACCCCGACTGGCGCTGGAGAACGCGCTGTTCGTCAAGGAACTGATGCCGGCCGAGTTGTTGGCTGCGATCCCGGACGTACCCGGGGCAGCGTCCACCGACTTCGTGGGTATCACGACCGACGGGGTTCCCCATCCCGAGGTGTTGCGAGGCTGGGGAGACGAGATCGACCCCCGGCCGGCGGTAGCCGCCGCCCGGGCCTTCCTCGCGTCGCTGGGCCCGGAGCTGCGGGCCCGGGCCAGTCAACCGGTCGACGCCCCGCAGTGGCGGATGTGGACGAACGCCTTCCCGTTCTGGGCGCCGCACGGCGTACGTCTCGACGAATGCGACCGCTCACTGGTGTTCGAGGTGATCGGGAGCTGCCTGTCGGAGTACGGGCTGCGGGAGGTGCGCGACGCGCTCAGGCTGAACGCCGCGCTCGGGCTGCTGCTCCAGGACTACCTGGACACCCTTACCGAGGGGGCGTACTTCTTCTCGGTGTTCGGCGACCCGGACGACGCGGCGCCGTGGGGCTGGCAACTCTACGGCCACCACGTCGACCTGCACTGCCTGCTGGCCGAGGGGCGGATGGTCTTGACTCCCACGTTCATCGGGGCCGAGCCGACCTTCTCGCGTGAGGGCCGCTACGCCGGGACCAGCATCCTGGCGGAGCAGCGCACCGTCGGGCTGGACCTTCGGCGCAGCTTCACGCCGGCGCAGGCGCGACAGGCGGTGTTGGCGCCCGCGATGTCCGGCCCCTCGCTGCCGGAGGAGTTGCGGCATCGCACCGACGGGCGGCACCGGACCGGTGCGGGCCGGGACAACGTGGTGCTTCCTTACGAGGGTCTCCCCGCCCAGGCGATGGGCGCCGGGCAGCGTGAGCTCTTGACCCAGGTCGTCGCGTCGTACGCCCAGAGGTGGCCGCGAGCGACCCGGGAAGGGTTCCTCGCGGCGTTCCGGTCCCACCTGGAGGACAGCCACTTCGCCTGGGTCGGCGGCGTCGGAGACCAGGACGCCTTCTACTACAAGGTGCACAGCCCGGTCGTGGTGATCGAGTACGACTGTCACGCCGGGGTGTTCCTCGACAACCCGGAGCCGGCGCCGTTCCACGTCCACACCATTGTGCGGACGCCGAACGGCGGCGACTACGGCAAGGACCTGCTGCGAGCACACCTGGAGCGATTCCATGCCTGACCTCGGCCCATCCGTCGACCTCGTCTTCTGCAGCATGAACTCCCCCGAGGCCGAGTTCGAGGCCCGCGTGCGCGCGGCTGCGTCGGCGGGCTACACCGGGATCGGGTTGCACAGCCGCCATCGCGTCAAGGCGCTCGCCGAGGGTCGCACCGACGCCGACCTGCGGGCGATCCTCGATGACCACGGCGTCGCGGTCGTCGAGCTCGAGGCGCTGTCGGGCTGGTCGTGCGAGGACGAGGCCGAGCTGGTTGCGGCCCGCGACCGTGAGGAGGAGATCTACCAACTGGCTGACGCCGTCGGCGGGCGGCACATCCTGGTCGCGTCGATGAATCTCAGTGGGCCGCGCGAGCTGATGGTGGAGCGCTTTGCCGCGATCTGCGACCGCGCGGCCGAGCACGGCCTGCTGATCGCGTTCGAGTTCCTGCCCTGGACGCGCGTGCCCGACCTCGCGGCGGCGCAGCAGGTCGTCGAGCTCGCCGGGCGGCCCAACGGCGGTATCGAGCTCGACAGCTGGCACTTCTACCGAGGGTCGGCCTCCATGGACCAGCTGCTGACGGTGCCGCCGGAACTGGTGGTCGCGCTTCAACTGGACGACGCTTTGTTGACCGGCGACGGCACGCTGCTGGACCAGACCTGGGAGCGGCTGCTGCCCGGGCAGGGGGAGCTGCCGCTGGTCGAGTTCCTGCAGGCGCTGGCACTGCGCGGGATCGACGCGCCGCTCGGGGTCGAGATCATCTCGAGCGAGCTCGCGGCGATGCCGGTTGCCCGCTGCGCGGAGCTGACCGCGGAGGCGATGCGCGCCGTCCTGCGGGAGGCCTTCCCGGCGGCAGATCCGGCGTCGGCACGGGGGCGGTCGTGAGTTCGCCCGACGTGAGTTCGCCGGCGGCTGGGTGGGTCGGTGGACCGATCGCGCTCGGCGTCTGGCTGACCATGCGCGAGCCGGTGTTGGCCGAGCACTCGGCCCGCCTGGGGTACGACTATGCGTGCGTCGACATGCAGCACGGCTTCTGTGAGTACGGTGATGTGGCGACGATGCTGCATGCGCTGAGCGCCGGCTCGACGGTGCCGATCGTGCGGGTCCCGGTGAACGAGCCGAGCATCATCGGCCGGGTGCTGGACCTGGGCGCCCTGGGCGTCATCGTCCCGATGGTCGACGACGCCCAGGACGCCCGCCGTGCCGTCGCGGCCTGTCGGTACCCACCGGCCGGCGAGCGGAGTTTCGGGCCCTTGGCCGCTCGCGTCCGGCACGGCGAGGACTACGCGGAGACGGCCGACCAACGGGTGCTTTGCCTGCCCATGATCGAGACAGCCCGGGCGGTCGAGAACATTGAGGCGATCCTTTCCGTCCCCGGGGTGGACGGAGCCTACGTGGGCCCAGCAGACCTGTCGTTGTCGATGGGACTGCGGCCCGGCATGGATCTGGACCGACCGCAGATCCGGGCAGCCGTCGAGGCCGTGGCGGAGGCCTGTGGTCGCAACGGGCAGGTAGCCGGTACGCACGTCCGGCCCGACCAGGTCGCCGCGGCCGCGGCCGCGGGGCTGCACATGGCGACCGTTGGCGGGGACCTGAACCCGGTGCTCGCGGCGCTCCGCGAGGCGATCGCCCAGGCCCGGGAGGGTCGGCTCCCGGAGGGGCGAGCGCGTCCTTGACCGGGCCGTCGCCCGCGCCTGCACTGCTGCTGACGGGCCGGTGTTGTGCCTTGTCGCTGACAGCAACCGGCGGTAGCGTCGGCACAGTATCGCACACAAGCGTGCGATAGATGAACAAGATAGGTGGGTCTTCTATGGCAGCGCATGGCAGTATCTGGGCCGACCTGCAGGGTGTCGCCTTCGAGCAGGGCTACCTGGACGCTGGCGGGGTGCGTACCCGCTACTTGCACGCCGGCTCGCCCGGCCAGCCCGTGCTGGTCTTCTTACACGGCTCCGCCGGTCACGCCGAGGCGTACGTCCGCAACCTCGGAGCCCACGCCGCGCACTTCTCGACCTGGGCGATCGACATGGTCGGCCATGGGTACACCGATCGGCCCGGCCACCCCCTCGAGGTCAGACACTACGTCGATCACCTCGTCGCGTTCTTGGACGCCATCGGTGCCGATGTCGCCCACGTCTCGGGGGAGTCACTCGGCGGCTGGGTGGCTGCCCGCGCGGCCATCGACCATCCCGACCGGATCGGTCGCCTGGTCCTCAACACCGCCGGCGGATCGCAGGCCGACCCCGAGGTGATGGCCCGAATCCGCACCCTGTCCATGGCGGCGGCCCGGCAGCCCGACTGGGAGACAGTCCGCACCCGCATCCTCTGGTTGATGGCCGACAAGTCCGGTGACTACGACGACGTCGTTACCAGCCGGCAACTCATCTACGCCAGCGAGGGCTTCGAGGCCGCGATGGGGGACATCATGGCTCTGCAGGATCCGCAGATCCGAGCGCGGAACATCCTCGGGCCGCGCGAGTACGCACGGATTACTGCACCCACGCTCGTCTTGTGGACCAGCGACGACCCGACGGCGGATCTCGAAGAGGGACGACGGATCGCTTCGATGATCGACGGGGCGCGGTTCGCCGTGATGGACGGCTGCGGCCACTGGCCTCAGTACGAGGATCCAGAGACGTTCAACAAGATTCACCTCGACTTCCTGCTGGAGTCGGTCTGAACCGACGGCCGAGGCACCTCGACGGGCTTACGCCGCAGGCAACACCTCAGCGGCCCTCATGGGTTACCGCTACGCCGGGGCCGGCGCCACGATCCCGGGACCGCTGGCACCGCTCGACAGGTGAGCGAGGTGTTGGTGAGGCGGGCGACCACCGTCACTCGTGGTTGCTGTTTTTCAGGTATGCCTTGGCGATGAACCCGCAGCCGGCAGCCACGATCACGAGCACCACCGCGAAGATCACGCCGGTCCACTTGCCGTTGTCGGTAGGTGGCGGGTCGTCGCCGTAGCCGCCCGGGGACGCGAACGCCGGCGAGGTCGTCAGCAGCACCAGTCCAGCACATACTGCTGCGAAGAGTGCGCGCGTGCGTCGGGTCATGTCTCCGAGCGTACGCCGTTGACGAGCAGGCGCGAGGATGGGGTATGGCGATCAACGAGTACGGCCAGCCCGTCGGTGACCCGGTCGACTGGAGCCCGGCGGCGTACCCGCCGCACACTATGCTGACCGGCACACACGTCACCCTGGAGCCGCTGGCTATCGGTCACGCGGCCGACCTGTTCGCCGCTCTCAACCAGCCAGGCCACGAGAGCGACTGGACCTATCTTCCCGAGGAGCCGTTCACCGACGCGGCCGAGTTCCGCTCGTTCATCGACCGGATGATCGCCGACGACGGCCTACTCGCTTTCGCGGCGGTCGTCGGCGGGCGCGCCCTGGGCTTCGGCTCACTCATGCGGATTCAGCCTGCGCTCGGCACCATCGAACTGGGCTGGCTGCACTTCGGCCCCGACCTGCGCGGCACCCCTGCGGCCCGGGAAGCCTTCCAGCTTTGGGAGGACCACGTCTTCGCGCTCGGCTATCGACGGTACGAGTGGAAGTGCGACGCGCTCAACGAGCGGTCGCGGCGCGCCGCCGAGCGTCTCGGCTTCAGCTACGAGGGCACCTGGCGCAACGCCCTGGTCTACAAGGGACGCAACCGCGACACGGCGTGGTTCGCGATGACCGCCTCTAGCCGACTCGGTAGCCAGTCCGCTCGGATGCGTCTGCGATGACACCGCTGAGCGCAGGAGCGTCCAGCGGCATCGACATCGCTGGCGCGGCAGGGAAAGCCGAGACGGCTGGCTCCCACAGCGCCACGACTCGGGAGGGTGCGCCGGTGAGGGTGGAGTCGGCGATCAGGCCGTCCAGCCCGGCTGCGACTGTTCCAGTGTCGGCACCCCGGACGTGTTCCAGGATCCCGCGGGCCCAGGCGCGGCAGGTTGATCGGGGTCCGGCTGAGAGGGCTCGGCCGGCGCCGTGACGGATGGGCCAGTTGCTGGACAGGTCGAGCAGCCGCAGCGGCCTGGTCGGTTCCCAGCCGGTGAGTGCCATCTGTGCGGAGCGGCGGATCAGCCGGTGGGCACCGAAGGCCTCGGCGAGCGCAGCCGCGGGGTCGGTGGCGGTGTAGAGAAGCCCGTAACCGGGGTGGTCCGCTCGGGGGAGCGGGTGAGGGTCCCAGCGGCAGCCCTCGATGGGCCCGAACATGCGGAACTGGTTCCACTGTGCTGGGTAGGCTCCCGCGACGCGATGGATCCGGAACAGCGGCCGCGACCAAGTCGTCGTGTCCCCGAGTCGCACCTCAAGGACAGCCGGGGGCGTACGCGGCACCCTAGAGCTCCCGCAAGTAGGCCATGCCTGCTGCGCGACGCCCCGGCGGCGCCTCGCCGCGTTGTCGTCGGTCGACGGGCCCCGGCCCGCCTCCCTCCTCCGCCTT
>JASGGG010000060.1:0-19023 GCA_047605165.1 Nocardioidaceae bacterium | reverse complement strand
TGTTCCGGCTCGCCACCGGCCAGCGGCTGCAGGACACCCAGACCGGGCTGCGCGGGTTTCCCGCTCGGCTGCTGGAGTGGCTCGGCACGGTCGAGGGCAACCGCTACGAGTACGAGCTCGCCATGCTGCTGCGTGCCACCCGCGCCGGGATCCAGCTGCGCACCGTCCCGATCAGCACCATCTACCTCGACGGCAACTCCTCCTCGCACTTCCGTCCGGTCGCGGACTCGGTGCGGATCTACCTGCCGCTGCTGGTCTTCGTCGGCTCGTCGCTGTTCGCCTTCGCCGTCGACACCGTTGCCCTGCTCCTGCTGGACGCCGCCTTCGGCTCGCTGCTGCTCGCGGTCGTCGGCGCCCGGCTGGCCAGTGCCAGCGTCAACTTCCTGGTCAACCGGCGGCTGGTCTTCGACCCGCACCGCGAGGTGCCTCTTGCCCGCGCCGCCCGCCGTTACGCCGCGCTCGCGGTGACCCTGCTCGCGCTCAACTTCGTCCTGCTCCTCGGCCTGACCACGGTCGGGATGCCCCTCTTGCCGGCCAAGCTGGCGACCGAGGCGGCACTGGTGATCCTCAGCTATGTCGTCCAGGCCCGTCGGGTGTTCCGGGCTGCCCGCGGGTCGCGCTCGGTGTCGTCGAGGAATGGCGCCGCGCGCTCGTAGTATCGGGCGAAGGGGCCAGAAGTGCAGGCAACCCTGCCCGGAAATCACGTTTTCGGGGCCCAAACGGGCAGGGTTGCCCGCAGAAGTGGCCGCCTCCTGGCTTTAGCCGGACCTTAGCCGAGCGCAGCGGTGCGCTTAGTCCGGTTGCTGCGAGCGTCGTTCCTGTCAGAGAACGCACAGACACGTAACAGGAGGAATGACGATGAAGAAGCGGATGATCGGGGTAGCCGCGGCCGGTGCGGTCGCGGCGACCTCCGCCGTGGTCGTGGCGGCGCCGGCCTGGGCCGACGGGCCCGAGCGGCACGCGCACGGCAAGGTCGGCGGCGCCCGGTACGACATCGACATCGAGAAGGAGCACGGAACCTTCGAGATCAGCGTCGACCTGGACGACGCTCCGGCCAACTCCAGCTGGAAGCTCGTGGTCCGCCACGAGGGCAAGAAGGTCGGCGTACGCCACGCCTCCGCGCGCTACGACGACGGCGAGTACGAGGTCGACTTCCGTGACGTCCACAGCGCGAACACCCCCGGCAAGGACACCTTCAAGGTGAAGATCGTCCGGACCGACGACACAGCCAAGGTCACCCGCACGCTGCAGTTCGCCAGGTAAGAATCAGGAGATCGGGCCGAGCTCGACCACGAACCTCGCGCCGCCCAGCGGGGATCGACCCCACGACAAGCCGCCACCGTGCTCGGTGGCGGCTTTGTCGACGATGGACAGGCCGAGGCCGGTCGATCCGGTGCCCGAGGCGCCGCGGCCCGCGATGTCGATGCCGGCCGGGACTCCCGGCCCGGCATCGTCCACGACCAGCCGCACCCCGCCCTCCGCACGCTCCTGCAGCGTCACCGCGACATCCGCGTCGTCGGGGGTATAGGTGAACGCGTTGTCCAGCAGCACGTCGACCAGCGCCTGCAACTCCGCAGCGGAGGCACGGATCTGGACCGGCTCGGTGACCTCAACCCGGATCTCGAACCGCCGCCCCTGGTCTTCGGCGAGCGGCGCCCAGAACCGCGCGCGCTCGGCCAGCGTCTCCACCGCGTCGACCGACACCACCAGACCGTCGGTCTCGGCACGCTGTGCTTGTCTGATCAGGTAGTCCACCATCGCCTGCAGCTCGTCCAGGTCGGAGCCGAGCCGCTCCCGGTCGTCCGCGTCGGCGAGTGCATCGACGCGGAGCCGCAGCGCCGTCATCGGTGTCCGCAGACGATGGGACAGGTCGGCGACACCGGCCCGCTCGCGGGCGATCAGGTCCTCGATGCGCTCGACCAGCCGGTTCGTGGCGGTGGTGAGCTCACGCACCTCCGGGGGCCCGGCGGGCGAGATCGGCTCGGGCCGCGTGGGTCCTCCCAAGTCTGCGGCATAGGCGGCGAGCCGGCGGATCGGCTGCACGAACGACCGGCCCAGCCGGTCGGCGAGCACCAGCGCACCGGCGAGCAGTGCGACTCCGAGCAGGAGCAGGACCAGCCAGCTGCGCACGATGGCGGCCTCGAAGCCGGGCGGTCGCACCTCGACGCGGACGACCGGCGTGTCCGACGGTGCGGCGCTGCTCCGCCCCAGCGAGACGGGCACGAGGATCTCCGCCCCGCCGCCGTCCTTGTCGCGTACGCTGGCCTGTCCCGTTCGGCGGGCCTCGACAACGGCCGCACTCTCGCCCGGCGTCGGCCCGATCGCCTCCCCCTCCGGATGCAGGTCGGAGGGGGGGTAGAGCACGGTCGTGGTGACGTGCTCGTTGCGGTTGAGGTCGGCCAGGTAGGCCGCGACCGCGCCGCGGTCGCGGCTGGACACCACGGTCTCGGTGGCTTGCACTTCGAGGGCGGCGCGGGAGAGACGATCCTCCAACGCATAGCTGCGCAGCAGCACGCCCAAGGGGACGAGCATCGCGAGCAGCACCATGCTGACCGCTGCCGCGACCGTGAGGATCAGGCTGCGTCGCACGACCGGGCCCGCCCTAGTCCGTCGCGCCCGGAGTCATGTCCGGGGCCGACAGCCTGACGCCCACGCCGCGCACCGTGTGCAGGTAGCGCGGGTCGGCCGCCGCCTCGCCGAGCTTGCGGCGCAGCCAGGACAGATGCACGTCCACGGTCTTCTCCGAGCCACCCCACGGCTGGTTCCATACTTCGGTCAGCAGCTGGCGTTTGGTCACGACCTCGTCCGCGTGCTCGGCGAGATGCCGTAGCAGGTCGAACTCGCGAGGGGTCAGGTCGACCGGCGTGCCGTCCAGGGTCACCTGGCGAGTAGCCGGATCGATCCTGAGCCCGCCCACCACCAGGGCAGGGCGCGGGGAAGGGCCCGTGCCCGCACGGCGCATGACCGCGCGGATCCGGGCCTCGAGCTGGTCGGTAGTGAACGGCTTGACCACGTAGTCGTCGGCGCCGCCGTCCAGGCAGCGTACGAGAGTGGGGTCGTCGTCGCGCGCGGTGGCCACGATGACAGGCACGTCGCTGACGGCACGCAGCATCTGCAGCACCTGGGTGCCGTCCACGTCGGGCAGCCCGAGGTCGAGGATGACCAGGTCGGGCCGGCTGTCGACGGCCATGGCGAGCCCCTCCATCCCGGACGAGGCCGAGCTGACGGCATGGCCGCGCTCGCTCAGCGCCCGGATCAGCAGCGGTCGGATGCGGGGGTCGTCCTCGATGATCAGCACCTGGGGCACTCCTCGAACCTAGCCGCTCCCGGGGAGCCGGTGGTGCTCCTTAGCGTCGGCTTAGCCATCCGCTAGCCCAGCCTCAACCGAGGCACCGGCACGATAGGAACGTGACGGAGCGGTCAGGTGCCAGTCCCCAGCGGCTGAGAGGTCGCGCCCATAGGCCATGCCTGCTGCGACGACAGCGCGTGCTGGCGCAACCTCTAGCCCCCGAAAGAGAATCGCCGAACGGCGGCAGCCGTGCCTAGCCTGGAACGGCCGCCGGGCAGCACCTACCGGATGGTCGGTTACGCGCTCGCCTGGCTGGCGGCCGCGGTCGTTGCCGTGACCATCGGCATCGTGGCCGTGTCGTCGGTCGGGGCGAGCGTACGCGACCGTGGCCCACTCGGCACCAGCGTGCCCGACGCCGCGGAGACCGAAGGTGTCAGTGCCCCGGAGCCGGACGCGAGCCGGGTCCGGCGCGGCATTCACGGTGAGTTCGGTACGTTCGAGGTCGAGTGTCGTGGTGTGGTCGCCTACGGGCTCGGTACCAGCACCGAGGACGGTTGGCGCACCGTCAGCTTCGAGCGTGGGCCCGACGACGACGTCGACGCAGTCTTCGCCCGGGGCCGGCGCTCCATCGAGCTGGAGGTCTACTGCAACCAGGGCCGGCCGACCATCGGCGACCAAGAGGTCAAAACCCTCCTCGACGACGACTAACCGCCCGCGAGCGCGCCAGTAGGCTGGCGCCCATGTGCGGACGCTATGCCTCGACCCGGGCTCCCGCGGACCTCATCGACGAGTTCGGTATCGACCGGGACCAGATCTCGCAGACCCTCGACCCCGACTACAACGTGGCACCGACCGATCAGGTGTACGCCGTCGTCGAGCGCCCGCCCAGCCGAGGACAGGGCGAGGACGCCTCCGCGGACGCCGAGCCCGAGCGGCAGTTGCGCACCCTCAGATGGGGGCTGGTGCCGTTCTGGGCGAAGAACCCGGGCATCGGCAACAAGATGATCAACGCCCGGATGGAAACCGTCGCGGAGAAGCCGGCGTTCAAGCAGGCGTTCGCCAAACGACGCTGCCTCCTGCCCGCCGACGGCTACTACGAGTGGTACGAGACCGGGCAGCAGACCAAGGCCGGCAAGCCGGTCAAGCAGCCCTACTTCATCCGCTCCAAGGACGGCACCCCCCTCGCGATGGCGGGACTCTACGAGATCTGGCGTGACCCGGCCCGCGGCGACGATGACCCGCGGCGTTTCCTGTGGAGCGCCACCGTGCTCACCACCACCGCCGAGGACGCGGTCGGCCAGGTCCACGACCGGATGCCGCTGCTGGTCGATCCCGCGCGCTGGGCCGACTGGCTCGACCCCCGACCGCACGACAAGGACACGCTGCTCGGCCTGCTCGTACCCGCCGTTCCGGGCCTGCTGGACGCTTATCCGGTGTCGACCGCGGTCAACAACGTGCGCAACAACGGGCCTGAGCTGATCGAGCCGCTCCCGCTCGATCACGTCGATCTGGCGAAGCGCTCATGAAGGTCGAGATCCGCGAGGTCGCCACCCCGCACGGCCCCGGTCGCCTCCACGTGACCAAGGCACCTCGCCCGGTCGCGACCCTGCTCCTCGGACACGGTGCCGGCGGGGGAGTGGAGGCTCCCGATCTGGTCGCGCTCGCCACGCATCTGCCGCGCAGCGGCATCACGGTGATGCGGTACGAACAACCGTGGCGCGTCGCCGGCAGGAAGGTGGCTCCGGCGCCAGCTGTCCTGGACGTGTGCCTGACCGCGGCGGTCCGCACCCTGCGCATCCGCACCCCGCTCCTGCTCGGTGGCCGAAGTGCCGGTGCCCGCTCCGCCTGCCGGCTGAGCGCGGGGTTGGGCGCGGGGTTGGGCGCGGGGCCGGTGCCCGTCGGCGTACTCGCCTTGTCGTTTCCGCTGCACCCGCCCGGCAAGCCGGAGAAGTCGCGCCTGGACGAGCTCACCGCGGTCGAGGTTCCCGTGCTGGTGGTGCAGGGCGAGCGAGACCCGTTCGGCGGGCCGCAGGAGTTCCCCGAAGACACCGAGCTCACCGTCGTGCCCGGCGGCGACCACTCGTTCCGCGTACCCAAACGGGTCGGACTCACCGCGGAGGAGACGATGAGCATCATCGTCGAAGCCGTCTTGGAGTGGGTTGCATCGAGAACGGTATCGCCGACGCGCGGCAGCGGCAGCTGACCGCACCGCGCAGCCGGATGACCACGCGCCCCACGCGACGTCGAGTACGCATCCCGGCTCGTGCGGCGATTCCCGCGCGGCAGGCTCGGTCGCCGAGGGCATGTGCCGGGCGGGAATTGGCCGGGAGCTGAGACGGTTGCATTGACGTGCTCACGATGCCCGCCGATGTGCTGCCCGCGACCGGATCCACCCCTGGGCCGGTAGGCTGGCAAGCGATGGCTGAGACCGGGAACGAGACCGACTCGGAGCGCACCGCTCGCTTCGAACGCGACGCGCTGCCGTTCCTGGACCAGCTCTACGGTGCCGCACTGCGCATGACGCGCAACCCTCAGGACGCAGAGGATCTGGTGCAGGAGACGTTCGCGAAGGCGTACGCCTCGTTCCACCAGTTCAGAGAAGGCACCAACCTCAAGGCGTGGCTGTATCGGATCCTGACCAACACCTTCATCAACACCTACCGTAAGAAGCAGCGCGAACCGCAACAGGCCACGTCGGAGGATGTCGAGGACTGGCAGATCGCACGTGCCGAATCGCACACCTCGTCGGGGCTCAAGTCGGCCGAGACAGAGGCGCTGGAGCACCTGCCCGACAGCGACGTCAAGGACGCCCTCGCGCAGCTGCCCGAGGAGTTCCGGCTGGCGGTCTACCTCGCCGACGTCGAGGGGTTCCCGTACAAGGAGATCGCCGAGATCATGGAGACCCCGATCGGCACGGTGATGTCACGGCTGCACCGGGGGAGGCGGCAGCTACGGGAATTGCTGGCCGACTATGCCGCCGACCGCGGCCTGACCGGCGCCGGCAAGACGAGGAGCGCGCTATGATCTGCGGCGACTCCGACGGACACTGCGCCGAGTACATCGAGCGGCTCTACGTCTTCATCGACAACGAGCTCGAGCAGGCCGACCACCAGACCATCCAACGGCACCTGGACGAGTGCGGCGACTGCCTGAAGGAGTACGACCTCGAGACCTCGGTGAAGGCGCTCGTACGGAAGTCTTGCTCCGAAACCGCCCCGCAAGAGCTCCGTGAGCGCGTGCTGCTGGCGATCCGGCAGGTGCAGATCACGATTCGCGAGCAGTGACCCTGCCCTCGTAGGCGTCCAGGGCACGGCTGACCAGCGCGTCGACAGAGATCCCCTCCTGTCGCGCCAGCACGGCGACCCGCTCGGACAGGGGCGTGCTCGTGGGCATGGGGCCGATGGCGGTGAGGATCGCGACCACCCCGAACAGCCGCCCGTAGGTGCCGTCGAAGCCCGACCCGTCGACGATCATCCCCGCGACGATCGCCCACAGCGCGGCGTTGATCCGGTGGCGACCGGGCGTCACCAGGAGCAGGCACGCCTGGGCGAACGTGACGGCCAAGGTGAGGGTGACACCGTACGCACTCGTACTCATTTCCAGTGGCCGAACGACAGGACCCCCGGCCGAAGCCAGGGGTCCTGTGACGCTCGTGCCGAACTGGTGGCTCACGCGTTGGGGCGCTTGCCGTGGTTGGCGCCCTTCTTCTTGCGGGCGCGGCGCTTGCGGCCGGTCTTACCCATGCTGTCCTCCTCGAAGACTGTGATGTGACCCCTCGTGTTGTAGGCCAGTCTCGCAAACCCGGCCCACTCGACGCGAATCGGGCCAACGGTGGGCAGGATAGGTACATGCTCACCCACGGATCGACCGCCACCCTGCGCTTCACGGTCACCGACGCCGACACCGCGCACACCGTCGGGTCGGGCGACCTCGACGTGCTCGGGACGCCCCGGCTGCTGGCCTGGCTGGAGGCGGCGACGTGTGCGGCGGTCAGCGACGACCTGGCCGACGGGAGTACGACCGTGGGCACGCGGGTGTCGTTGGAGCACCTGGCCGCGTCGCCGGTCGGCGCGGTCGTCGAGGCACAGGCGACCGTCGTCCACCTCGACGGCCGGCTGCTCCGGTTCGAGGTCGTCGCCCGAGACGCCGGGAGCGGGAAGGTGGTGGGTCACGGCGAGGTCACTCGAGTCGTGGTCGACGCGGAACGGTTCCTCGCGCGGGTCAAGCCGACCGACAGTTGAAGGGCGCGTGAACTCTGCCGTGCCCGAGCCGCGAGGATGCCTGGAACCTTGTACGCCGGTTGCTAGGCTCCTAAGAGGTTCCGTCAGTAGGCGCCGCCGGGGCGTCGCGCAGCAGACATGGCCTACTTGCGGAATCTCTAAGAATCGAATCTTCTCGAGGGAGCCTCATGCCCACCCACTGGCCGTCTTGTTGGCCGTCCCACTGGCTGCCCCGCCGGCCGTCGGGGCCGGTGCGCCAACTGCTGCCCCTCGGCGCCCTCGTGACTGCCGCGATGCTGGCGCTCACTGCGTGCAACGGCGACGCGACGGCCGGCACGCAGGCTGGTGACTCGGCTGGTGAGGCGTCCGGCTCGCCGAGCGTGATCCCGACCGCCCAGGTGCAGGTCACGACCGACGCCAAGGGCCGCGCAGTGCCGGTCAACCACGTGCTGCACGTCAAGGCGCAGGATGGCACGCTCAAGAGCGTGACCGTGACCGGCGTACGCACCAAGGCGAGCACCGACAAGTCGGACCCAGGTGTGCTCAAGGGCACCCTCTCCGGCGACGGCACCCGCTGGACCGCCAGCGGACGACTCCAGCCGGGTGCCCGCTACACCGTGCGCACGGTTGCGGTGGACGGAGCCGGGAACGCTGCGCAGAGCCGTAGCCGGTTCACCACCCAGGCGTTGTCGCTGGACCAGCAGACCTACCCGAGCATTGCGCCGCTAGCGGGTGAGACCGTCGGCGTCGGTATGCCGGTGATCGTGACCTTCGACGTACCCGTCACTGACAAGGCCGCGATCGAGAAGCATCTCAGCGTCGAGTCCTCCCCGGTTCAGCAGGGGAGTTGGCACTGGATCTCCGACAGCGAGGTCCGCTGGCGACCTCGTACGTACTGGAAGGCAGGCACCGACGTCACGGTGCATGCAGACATCGACAGCATCCCCGCTGGCAACGGTGTCTACGGACAGCTCAGCCGCACCACGAAGTTCCACATCGGCAAGTCGGTGATCATGCACGTCGATGTCGCGCGGCACCAGATGAAGGTCGACGTCGACGGCAAGGTCGTCCGGACGATCCCGGTCACGGCGGGCGCGCCCGGCTTCACGACCCGCTCGGGCATCAAGGTGATCATCGAGAAGTTCCGGTACAAGGACATGAACTCCGAGACCATCGGCATCGAGCCCGGCGATCCCAACTACTACGACATGCGCAATGTCGAGTACGCCCAGCGGGTGACCTTTTCAGGTGAGTTCCTGCATGCCGCGCCGTGGTCGGAGGGCTCCCAGGGGTACGCCAACGTCAGTCACGGCTGCGTCGGCATGTCGACCGCCAACGCGGCCTGGCTCTACGGGATCACCAAGCGCGGCGACGTGGTCGACGTGACCGGCACCGACCGGCAGATGACCCTCGACAACGGCTACGGCGACTGGAACGAGTCGTTCGCCCAGTACCGCAAAGGCAGCGCGCTGAAGTAACGCCGAGTTGGCACGAATCTTCACCCGGCTGCTGCTGGATTGTGGCCGATGACGACACGGACCCGCCGAGCGGACATGTCGGCATAGGCCACAATCCGGCTACACGGCCGAGTTGGCATGAATCCTCGAGGATTCGTGCCAACTCGCCGACGATTCGTGCCAACTCGGCATCTAGTGGGTCGAGGCGTCCTCGTGGGGGCTGGAGCTTCCTGCCTCGATCTCGTGCAGCTCGTGCTCGGCGTGGGCGCGGGCCTCGTCGAGCTCCTCCTTGGTGGGGTGCTCGATGTTGTCGCCGAACCACGCCTTGCTGGCCTTGTAGCGGCGCTTCTGCTTCTTCAGGTCGCGCCGCGCCACACCGTTGGCGTCGGTCTCCTTCGGCGGCTCGATCGCCTTGTCGAGCTCGCTCGCGGTGATCGTGTAGGCCCTCTCCTCCGAGATCGGCAGGTGCTTCTCGGCGTACCCGCCGTCGGGGGAACGCACGAGGACGCCGGTCTCGTAGCCGTGCAGGAGCTTGTCGCGGTCGCTGCGCTGCAATGACAGACACCAGCGCCGGGTCACGACGAACACGATCGGCGGGATGACGAAGATCGCTGCCCGCATGAAGTAGGTGACGTTGTTGATGCTGATGTGCAAGAGGTCGCCGATGATGTCGTTGCCGCCAGCGGCCCACAGCAGGCCGTACAGGGTCATCGTCGAGGTCAGGAACGCGGTCCGGTTCGGCGCGTTGCGGGGGCGCTGCAGCAGGTGGTGCTCCCGTTTGTCACCGGTGATCCACGCCTCGATGAACGGGTAGAACAGCACGGTCATGAAGATCGCCATCGGCATGATCTGCCCGGGGATCATCACGTTCCAGGAGATCGTCTTGCCCCAGATATGGGTCTCCCAGCCGGGCATGATGCGCAGCAGGCCCTCGGCCACGCCCATGTACCAGTCGGGCTGGGAGCCGGCGGTGACCTGGGAGGGGTTGTAGGGGCCGAAGCGCCACACCGGGTTGATCGACATCAGAGCGCCCATCAGCGCGGTGACGCCGAAGACGATGAAGAAGAACCCACCGGCCTTGGCCGCGTACACCGGCATCATCGGGTAGCCGACGACGTTCTCGTTGGTACGCCCGGGGCCGGGCCACTGGGTGTGCTTCTGGTAGACGAGCAGCACCATGTGGGCACCGATCAGGGCCAGGATCAGGCCGGGCACGAGCAGGATGTGCACGGCGTAGAGCCGCGGGATGATCGAGTCCCCGGGGAACTCGCCGCCGAACATGAAGAACGACATGTAGCTGCCGACGATCGGGGTCGCCTTGATCAGCCCGTCGGCGATGCGCAGGCCGGTGCCAGACAACAGGTCGTCGGGCAGCGAGTAGCCCGCGAAGCCCTCCAGGATGCCGAGCAGCAGCAGGGTGGCGCCGATCATCCAGTTGAGCTCACGCGGCTTGCGGAACGCGCCGGTGAAGAACACCCGCATCATGTGCACGAACATCGCGCCCACGAACAGCATCGCGGCCCAGTGGTGCATCTGCCGCATCAGCAGGCCGCCGCGGACGTCGAAGGAGATGTGCAGCGTCGAGGCGTACGCCTCCGACATGTGCAGACCGCGGAGTTCCGGGTAGGAGCCCTCGTAGACGACCTCGCTCATGCTGGGCTTGAACCACAGCGTCAGGAAGACGCCGGTGATCAGCAGCACCACGAAGCTCCACAGCGCGATCTCGCCGAGCATGAACGACCAGTGCTCGGGGAAGACCTTGCGGATCTGCTTCTTGGACGCGGTGGCGAGCCCGGTGCGGTCGTCGACCCACCCGGCGGCGGCGCCGACCTTGGACGGCTTGGTGACCTTCGCGGCCTGCTTCTTGCTCATTTCGTGTTATCCCGTTCCCAGAAGCTCGGCCCGACAGGTTCGGTGAAGTCGCTCTGTGCCACCAGGTAGCCGTCGTCGTCGACCGTGACCGGCAGCTGCGGCAGCGAGCGGCCAGCTGGACCGAAGACGACCTTGCCGTTGTCGGACAGGTCGAACGTGGACTGGTGACAGGGGCACAGCAGGTGGTGGTTCTGCTGCTCCATCAGCGAGATCGGGCAGCCGACGTGGGTGCAGATCTTGGAGTAGACCAACACACCGTTCCAGGCCCAGTCCTCGCGGCCCTTCCACGGGGTGATCTCCTCGGGGTCCATCTTGACCACGATGACCGGCACCTTGGCCTTCATCTCCTGGAGCTCGACGCCCTCGATCGGCGCATGGGAGTAGCGCTCGGGGTCGAACAGGATCTCCGGCTCGGCGTTGACCAGCTCGCCGATCTCCAGCTCCGCCGCCACGATCGGCTCACCGGAGACGTCGCGGACCACGCGCATCCCCTTCGCCCAGATCGTGGTGTAGAGCTTCTTGCCGGGCAGCGGGCCGAGGTCGCGCAGTGCCACGATCGCCGGCAGCAGCGCGGTGCCCATCGCGCCGGCCAGGGAGAAGAGCACCAGCGGGCGCCGGGCCAGGCCGGACTCCTCGGCACCCTGCAGGAGCTGCTTGACCACCTCGGTGCGGTCGGCTTCGCTGGACGCGATCGGGTGTCGCTCTTCGGCGATCTCGTGGTCACCCATGAGCTTGCGGGCCCACACGATGATGCCGATGCCGATCGCGAGGAACGACAGCCCCAGACACAGGCCGAGGAACACGTTCGAGGCGCCCAGGCCCAGGAAGGTGTCGGGGTTGTCGTGGATGTCGAAGGTGAAGTACGCGACGCAGAACAGGATCGCGAACAGGCTGGAGAGCCCGAACAGGGTGGCGACCTGGCGCTCGGCGCGTTTCTCCTTGGCCGGGTCGACGTCCGTTGGCCGGGGCAGGTGCTCGGGAAGGCCGGGGTCGGGAATCGGGCCGCTCTCGGTTGCCGCGCCCGGGGTGGTCGGCTCGTCGGTCATGCCTGCGACCCCTTCTTCCTGCTGCTGCGGGCGCTGTGCGAGGCGATCCAGGTGCCGAACCCGACGCAGGCGCCGACGCCGACCACCCAGGCGAACATGCCCTCGGACACGGGGCCGAGCGAGCCCAGCGCGAAACCGCCGTACTTCGGGCTCTCGCTGATGCTCTGGATGTAGGCGATGACCTCGCGCTTCTCGGTCGGGGAGAGGTTCGCGGCGGAGAACACCGGCATCGCCTGCGGGCCGGTCAGCATGGCTTCGTAGATGTCCTTGGGGTCGACGTCGACCAGCGACGGGGCGCGCTTGCCCTTGGACAGGGCACCGCCCTCGGCCGCGAAGTTGTGGCAGGCCGTGCAGTTGGTGCGGAAGAACTCTCCGCCCTGTACGACGGCTTCCTCGCGTTCGCTGTCCGGGATCGTCGAGGGGTCGTACTGTTCGGCCGTCGGGATCTCCGGGCCCGGGCCCAGCGAGGCGACATAGGCGGCGAGTTGGCTGATCTGCTCGTCGGTGAACACGACCGGCTTGCGGACGGCCTGGGCGCCGGGCTGCGCCATCGGCATCCGGCCGGTGCCGACCTGGAAGTCGACGGCGGCAGCGCCGACCCCGATCAGCGGCGGGCCGTACTGGGTGCCGCGCTGGGTGGTGACGCCCTCGCCGTTGAGGCCGTGGCAGGTGGAGCAGCTGACCAGGAACAGCTTGCGACCGGCCGCGACCGCGTCTGTCGACGATGCGGAGTCCTCCGCCTGCGCGGGGGACATCAGCCAGTAGAGGCCGCCGGTGAGGATGAGTCCCAGCAGCACCACGACAGCGCCCGCGAGGGGGCTTCGCCGTTTGGCTCCGAGCCGAGCGGCTAGAGCTCCCGCCAGTAGGCCATGCCTGCTACGCGACGCCCCGGCGGCGCCTCGCTGCGTTGTCGTCGGTCGACGGGCCACCAGCCCGCCTCCCTCCTCCGCCTTGCGAGGCATCCACCGGATGCGCCGCTCGCGACGGCAGCGCCTACTGGCGGAATCTCTTAGTCGTCGCACGAGACCTGTCATTTCGTCGTGATCGGCGGGCGGGTTGCTTACTGGAGGACGTAGATCGTGAGGAACAGCCCGATCCAGACGACGTCGACGAAGTGCCAGTAGTAGGACACGACGACGGCGCTGATGGCCTGCTCGTGGGTGAATCGCTTGGTCACGTAGGTGCGACCGAGGACGAACAGGAAGGCGATGAGGCCACCGGTCACGTGGAGTCCGTGGAAGCCGGTAGTGAGGTAGAACATCGAGCCGTAGCCCGAGGAGGGGATCGTGACACCCTCCTTGATCAGCTCGGTGTATTCCAGCGCCTGGCCGCCGATGAAGAAGGCACCCATGACGTAGGTGAGGATGAACCACTCGCGCAGGCCCCACTTGCGGAAGTCGAGCAGCCCTCCGGTACGCCCGACCTGGCCCCGCTCGGCCGCGAACACGCCTGCCTGGCAGGTGAACGACGACAGCACCAGGACGGTGGTGTTGATCGAGGCGAACGGCACGTTGAGGAACGCGGTCTCCTGCGCCCAGAGGTCGGGCACCTGCGACCGGATCGTGAAGTAGGCCGCGAACAGGGCCGCGAAGAACATCAGCTCGGAGCTGAGCCAGACGATCGTGCCTACCGCGACCATGCTGGGTCGGTCGTGCCGCCCGTGTAGTCGAGACGCGGGGATCACAGCTTCTGATGTCGCCACGGGGCTCATTATGTCGGTAACCGCCGGACTCGGCACCCCGACCCCCCGGCTTTCGGTCTCCGTGTTCTCATGGAAGACGTGTTCGTCCCGCTGACCGATGCAGGAACGCTCCCGCCCTTCGGCGCCGGCCGCATCGTCACGGAATGGGGGTTGGCGCCGCTGCCGACGATCCTGACCGTCTGGGGTATCGGGTTCTACCTCTGGGGCGTCTACGCGCTGCGCGCCCGCGGAGACCGATGGTCGTGGGGCCGGACCTCGGCCTGGACCGGCGGCTGGCTGGTCTTCTCCTTCGCCACCTCGTCCGGGTTGGCGGCCTACGACGACACGCTGCTCAGCGTGCACATGGCCCAGCACATGCTGCTCTCGATGGTGGTGCCCCTGCTCCTGGCGCTCGGTGCGCCGGTGACCCTCGCCCTGCGTACGCTCCCCGGACGGCTCCGCAAGGCCCTCCTGGCCGTGCTGCACTCCCGCGTGGTCAAGGTGCTGAGCTTCCCGCCGCTGGCGTTCGCGTTGTACGTGCTCAGCCCGTGGGCGCTCTATTTCTCCGGCTGGTACGAGGCATCGCTGCGGTCGGACTACATCCACGAGATGATGCACGTCCACCTGGTGCTGGTCGGGTGCCTCTTCTTCTGGCCGATCGTCGGCATCGACCCGATCCCCGGCAAGGTCGCCTACCCGTTCCGGATGCTGCTGCTGGTGATGACGCTGCCGTTCCACGCGTTCCTGGGCGTCACGATCATGGGCCAGACCCAGCTGCTGGCCGGCGACTGGTACCAGAGCCTGCCGGAGACCTGGCTGCCCGACCCGGCCCAGGACCAGAAGGTCGCCGGGGCGCTGCTGTGGGCCTCGGGTGACCTGATCGGGCTGCTGCTGTTCGTCGTGCTGTTCGTCCAGTGGGTACGCGACTCGATGCGGGAGGCCGCCCGCGAGGACCGGCGGCTGGACCTCGCCGAGGCACGAGCCGCCGCTGCTGCGGCCGCGAGCCAGGCTCCCGTAGCGGCGGAGGCCACCTCGGATGAGTAGGATTCGAACGTGACGCACGACGCAGCCGACGCTCCCAAGCCCGTGACCGTTCTCGTGTACAGCGACGACCCTGACACGCGCAACGAGGTGATGCTCGCGCTCGGGAAACGGACACACCCCGACCTGCCCGCGATCGAGTACGTCGAGGTCGCCACCGAGCCGGTCGTGTTCCAGCACCTCGACGGCGGTGCGATCGACCTGGCCATCCTCGACGGCGAGGCCGTTCCCGCGGGCGGCATGGGGATTGCCAAGCAAGTCAAGGACGAGATCTTCGACGCCCCGCCGATCCTCGTGCTCACCGGGCGCCCGCAGGACGCCTGGCTGGCGACGTGGTCGCGCGCCGAGGCCGCGGTGCCGCACCCGATCGACCCGATGCTGCTGGCCGAGACGGTCACGGCGTTGCTGCGCTCGCGGCTGCCTGCCGTCCCCTAGTTCGGAAATGGGTTCACAGAACCGCGGCAGCATCAGCGGACCGCACCGCGGAACGGGCGACCACGTGGCTGTCGCTACGACACGCCCGGCGTCGTGGGCACTGTGCCATTTCGGACTGTGCCATTTCCGGCCCGGAACGGGCGTCCGGCAGGACACCTTTGCTAGAAAGTGGACACAGCATGACGCATAGCTGGCCGGAGGTGCTCAGCGCCCTGGTGGCGCGCTCCGACCTGTCCTCCGACCAGGCCGCTTGGGCGATGGGGGAGATCCTCGCCGGTCGGGCCACGCCCTCGCAGATCGCGGGGTTCGCCGTCGCGCTGCGCACCAAGGGCGAGACTCTCGACGAACTCGAGGGCTTGGTCGACGCGATGCACGCCAACGCGGTGCCGTTCGCCCTGAAGGGTCGCTGGCTCGACATCGTCGGCACCGGCGGCGACCGCTCCATGTCGGTGAACATCTCCACGATGTCGGCGATCGTCGCCGCTGCCGCGGGCGCACCGGTGGTCAAGCACGGCAACCGCTCCGCCTCCTCGCAGGCAGGTGCCGCCGACGTGCTGGAGGTGCTCGGCGTACGCCTGGACCTGCCGGCCTCGCGGGTAGCCGAGGTGGCTCACGCGGCCGGGATCACCTTCTGCTTCGCGCCTGCCTTCCACCCGGCGTTGCGTCACGCGGCTGTGCCCCGCAAGGAGCTCGGCATCGCCACCACCTTCAACTTCCTCGGCCCGCTGGCCCATCCGGCCAAGCCCGCCGCTCAGGCCATCGGCTGCGCGGACGCCACGATGGCGCCGCTGATGGCCGGTGTGTTCGCCCGCCGCGGCGTCGACGCCTGGGTCTTCCGCGGCGACGACGGCCTCGACGAGCTCACCACCACCACGACCTCCCAGGTCTGGGCCGTGTCGGGCGGCGAGGTCACCTCGTTCAGCGTCGACCCAGGCTTGCTCGGTCTAGCCCCTGCGACCGCCGCCGACCTACGCGGCGGAGACGCCGCCCACAACGCCGAGGTCATCCGGCAACTGGTCGCGGGCGCTGAGGGTCCGGTACGCGATGCGGTCGTCCTCAACGCGGGCGCCGCCCTCGCGGTCTACGAGGCAGGTCCCGGCGGTGCTGTGGATCGGCTGGTCGCCGGCATGACCCGCGCGGCCGAAGCGATCGATTCCGGCGCAGCCCGGGAGATCCTCGACCGCTGGGTCGCCGCCACCCAAGCCTGAGCACCCAAGCCTCAGGCTTGGGTCATCGTTGCTCGTCGAAGGGTACGAGGACTGCTCGTGCCTGGGTTGCCTCGTCGTGGATGGCCAGATGCCTGGTCGCTCCTTTGACCGGGCAGGTCCAGTCGCCCTCGACGCGCACCAGCCGGGTGCCGTCGGACTCCAGCCACCGCAGGATGAGCTCCGACTCCTCGGCGCTCGCGGCTGGCGTCGGGGACTGCGCCGCGGCTGCGTCGAGCAGCACGGTCTCGGCGCTGGCGCGGAGCTGCTCGACGTAGACCTCGGCGTCGGCGCCGGGCGGGATGACGCCGGCGCCGGCGAGACGCCCGTGCCGGACGACGTGCACCACCCAGCGCTCGGACTCGCGGCGGGCCGCGACGATCTCGGGGCAGCGGGTGAGCGCGGTCAAGCGTTGGGTGCGGGCGCTGCCGCGCAGGAAGCTGGCCAGCCGGTCGCGGAGCGAGCCTGCTTCCTCGAACCGCTCCAACGTGGAGAGGCGCCGCATCCGAGCGGTCATCGACGCGACGACCGGGTCGGGCGCGTCGAGGAGAGCCGCGCGGAGGTCGGCGACCATCGCGGCATAGTCGTCGTGGCTGACACTGCGGTCGCACGGGGAGAGGCAGCGGCCCATCTCGGCGAGCACGCAGGCGGAGCGCTGCGGCTCACGAGGCAGCCGATCGCCGCACTGGCGGATCGGGAAGGTCTCGTGCAGGGCGGTCATCGCGCGCTCGGCCGCCTTCTTCGAGCTGAACGGGCCGAGGTAGTCGGCGCCGTCGTCGAGCACGCGCTTGACCAGGGAGAGCCGGGGCCACGGCTCGACGGTGAGCTTGACGAAGTGGACGCGCTCGGGAAAGCGCGACCTGCGGTTGTAGGGCGGCTTGTGCTGGGCGATCAGCCGGAGCTCGCGGATCTGCGCCTCCAAGGTCGTGGCGCACTCGATGCCGGTGACCGACGCGGCGATCGCCACCATCTCGCCCATCCGGGAGCGGGTCTCGGCGGCGGTGAAGTAGCTGCGCACGCGAGTACGCAGATCTCGCGAGGTGCCGACGTACAGAACGCGATCGTGCGGGTCCTCGAACAAGTAGACCCCCGGAGCATGGGGAAGCCCCTGGGCGAGGTGGCGCTTGCGACGCTGAGCCGCGGTCACGCGCGAGGAATAGGCCGAGAGTTCCTCGACCGTGGTGACGCCGAGGTTGCCGACGCGGGAGATGAGCCCGTGCAACACGTCGACCGTCGCGCGGGCATCGTCCAGTGCCCGGTGGTTGGGTGTGGTCTCGGCACGAAACAGCACAGCGAGCGAGCCGAGCTTGCAGTTGGGGGCCTCGTCGCGAGTGACCAGCCGGCGGGCCAGGAGCGCCGTGTCGATGACGTCGAGATCGGGCCAGGGCAGCTGCTGTTGCCGGGCGAAGTGCTTGAGGAAGCCGACGTCGAACGGCGCGTTATGGGCGACGAGCACCGAGCCACCGGCGAACTCCAGGAAGGCGGGCAGCACCTGCTCGATGCCCGGCGCCCCGGCGACCATCGAGTCGGAGATGCCGGTCAGCACCGCGATGAACGGTGGAATGGCCGTGTGCGGGTTGACCAGCGTGTGGAACTCGCCGAGCACGTCGCCGCCGCGCACCTTCACGGCCCCGATCTCGGTGATCATGGAGCCGCCTTGCGCGGAGCCTCCGGTGGTCTCGAGGTCGACGACACAGAAGGTCACCTCGCTCAACCGCCGACCGAGCTCGTCGAAGCCGCGTTGCTCCTCCCAGCGAGGTCCGGACAGGGCAGTGGCGGTCACGTGCTCGACGCTAGGTCCGGGGGGCGACACAATCGTCGCGCCACGCGGAATAGGCTGGGACATTGCCGAGACAACCCGTGATCCAGCCGAGGAGCCACCTGTGACCACACCACTGCCCGACGACAACACCCGTTGGCGTTGTGGCGGCTGCGGCAACCTGACCCGGTTCGACGTCGTACGCACCTCGCGGACCCGTGAGTTCTGGCACTTCGACCTCGCTGGGGCCTACCAGGTCGAGGAGTCCGCCGCGGACTTCGACAGCCTCGACCAGGTGACCTGCCGCTGGTGTGGCCGTAGCGACGCCATCGAGGTCGTCTCCCGAGCCGAAGCCGATGCAGCGAGCCAAGCCTGAGACGGGTGGCGACCAGCTCCCCGAGCCTGTCGCTGTTCGCGCCCGGGAGTTCGCCGCTGCTGCGCTCGCCAGCGTCCCGAGCGATGTGATCCCACCCGTGCTGCGTCGTGCCGCGAGTTTCGTGCCCGCTCGACGAGCCCAGGTAGCGGGAACCCAGATCTTGGAACGACGACTGACCGACGACCGCTTCCGGGACGCGTTGGCGGTGCAGTTGCGGGGCACCCACGCGGCCTTGGCCGAGGAGGTCGCGGCGCTCGATCCTGACGGGGAGGCACCGAGCTTGGACGCCATCGCGCTCGGCTACCTCCTGGATCTGCCCGGATGGCGGCATTGGGCCGAGCAGATGGTGGCTGCGGCACAGGAGGCCCGCCTCGCCGCGGAACGACAGCACGAGGCGCGAGAGGTCGCGCGGCTCGAGGACCGGATTGCCGAACTCGAGACCGAGCGCGCGACGCTGGCCGCGCGGCACGGCGACCAGCTGGCGAAATTGAAGCGGGATAACGCTGAGCTGCGCCGACGGCTGGGGGAGGCACGTGCAGCGGCGCGGGCCGCGCAAGCGCAGGCACAGATCCCCGCCGCGCCGGCCGCGGAGCCCCTGACAGCCGGCGAACCGGCCGCCGGCGAACCGGCCGCCGGCGAACC